>JAJFMA010000100.1 GCA_021772415.1 Chlamydiota bacterium | reverse complement strand
ATGATACCTCGGTAGTGCATGACGTGGGCGGTGACGATGACGATGTGTCGTATGGCACTTCGGTAGTGCATGACGTGGGCGGTGACGATGACGATGTGTCGTATGGCACTTCGGTAGTGCATGACGTGGGCGGTGACGACGATACTTCAGTGCAAAAGGAAGAATCTACGACAGATTCCTCAAGCACATCACTTGCTTCGACTGATATCCCTACAAGGCATCTAAGTTTGGATGAAATGACCGAACGACTCTCCATTCTAGAAGCAAAATTGAATGCTCTTCCAACATCGTCTTTTGAACAAAGACTAACGCTTGAAAGAGACATCGCAGAAGTAAAGACGTCAATTGCCAAGCGTTCGGCTAATATCGGTGCGATGGAAACTTACGAAGGCATGAGTGACGCAGAGGAGTATCAATATGAAATTGAAGTCACACAAGCGCTTCAGGGGCCCGATGTGATAGCCATTCACTCAGTGATAGATCTTGAATCTGGAGACAAAGTGATGATCCAGGAGGCTGCAGGATTTAAGCTGGAAGCTGCGGATGGCGTTCGTGACGAAGACGCAGTTGCTGTGGATTTACAGCATATGCGTAAACTATACAAGAAAGGGAAGCTCACCCCTGACGAAGCCATTCATATGATGGAGATGTTTCAAGAGGGCTTCAATGGGGTCGAGCGGATGCATGATTTAGGCTACATCCATCGTGATCTTAAAGAGGAGAATGTTCTCGTTACCCAGAGCGGGCATGGCGCTCTTGCAGACTTCGGCACCGTTGTGAAGGAGCACGGCGATGTTAAAAAGGCGTCTTACATAGGTACCCCCGTCTACTCAGCTCCTGAAACATGTAAACTCGACGGTGATGAAAGGTGGGATAATATATCTCAGTCTGCTGATGTGTGGAGTTGCGGAATGATGGTTCAGAACACTTTCATTGAAGGCGAAAAAATTGCAGATCATCCTGCCGTAGGGCGACTGGCAGCGTCAAATCCACTGATATTATTCGAAGTGATGAAAGGCAAAGATAGTCCAGCCGCGATAGAGCGCTATGAGCTTATTTACCCTGAGCCTGACGACAAGATGACCTTTGAGCACCTAGTGTGGTCTTGTACCAGGATTGATCCTGAGGAAAGGCCTACTATGGCTGAGTTCAATGCACGTTATGCCGGCATTGTTGAGATGAAGAAAAATCAGATCACCACCTAGTCTGTCTGGCTAGTGCTCAACCTAGTTTACACCTTTAGGTTCCTCTCTGCTCTCCCTTTATTTTTCCTGTTTGGCAAAGGCGCGAATCATTTGTAGGACAAAATTAACAGAATCTTAACTTGCTTCTAAAGCCTTACCGAGGCAGAAAGGGTAAGACCTCACTAGAGGACAGAACACAAGTCTGTGAAGAGCCATGGGATACAGGGGAGGTTACTATGGAGTCTTTGAAGCAAGGTCTGCAAGTAAGCGGATATAGCGGGCCACCTCAAATCGAAGGCGGAGGGCCACCAAGCCCTCGCACTTCCCTTCGGAATTGTATGCTCTCATCTGGAAAGCTGAAACCTGTCGCTGGTGACTCAGCGTCGGTCGACTCAGCATCTATAGCGAGTGTAAGTGCGCTTAGCCACATACCGCCACCACCTTCGTCGTCTCTACCTCCTGCAATGGCCCTCAAGCTACCTGCGATGCGGATGCTCGCTGAAGATCCTGAAGACGATCCTGAAGACGATGACGGAAAGGGAGAGCCTCTGTGTCGTTCCACCAGCTCGGTGTCATTTTACGAGGCACCTAAAAAAAAGCGCGCTAGCCTTGTAGAGCCTATCGATCTCTCAGGCGTAGCACCCGACCTTAGCGATAGCGACGGGTCTGCTAGAGCTGTCAAAACACGGAATAGCACGCCGCGCCACCCTCACTCGGCAGGGCTTCCAAGCCGCGGACGTCCCAAGCGAACGCCAGTGCGCTTTACTAGCGCCCGATTTCAAAAAGAAGAAGACGTCATCCGCAGTGGCCTGTTGGCTGATGATGGTGCTTGCTCATCGACAGGACAGGACCCCAAAACACTTGCAAGGGAAAAGGGGCTGCAATGGTGCCGCGAGGCATACACACGTATTACCGACTACAAGGCATATAGAAGGGAGAGGGCTAAGAAGAGTGGGATGGATAAACTGAAAAGTAAAGTGCAGTCAAGAGATCCACGCGGTAAACCCTTTGATGAGGATGAACTCAAAAACTTCTTCTATACAGTGCGCATCTACAGTGCTATGGGGATATGCGAATTCACAGTTCCAGAGCAGCCTGATAACGATCTGTGGTACGAAGGAGAGACCTCGACGTTAGGTGCTCTGTTTGAACAAATCCGCGGCCTTGATGGATTCAAGGAGCTTGAGAGCAATGTAGAGTTCGGTAGGGCCGTCGGGGAAACCCGCTTTGAAATCAATCAACTTGGCCAAACCGTCTTGGAAGCTAAGGCCATTCTTAGCATGCTTCTTGAAACTACACTTTCGCGGCACAAGGTGATGGCCTTCCTTGAACAGTATTATGCGGCACAGTTCGAGAAGTGTGTGCAGGTTTGGGGTGCTGACAAAATAGCGGACCCTGAACTCTGTGACGACTGTGTTAGGGATATATATGCGATGATGCACTTGCTGGACTATCTCGGAGGAGTTCCTGAGTCACTACTCAAAAAGATGCTTCCTGATATCGCTGCGCAGCCAAACAGAGTATGGTATGAGTGTAATACCTTTCTCGTAGATTTAGAGAGTTCTCTACCTACAGACAAAGCGTCTATAGAAGAGAAGCTTGAATCGATTGTCGCTCATCAAAGGTACCCTAGGCTTTCACTTAGCCCCGTTGACTGGAATACGGCGCTTCGAGATCAGTCAGGGCTAAGTACAGCAAAGGAGCGTATTTGCTTAGGTTTATCGGTACTCGTGAAACGCGCAGTGGAATTGCTGGAATCCAACGCACATATTACTCATCTTCAAGCACAGGATCTCCTTGCGCGCTTTCGAAGCGCCTTCCCTAAACAAGCGGAGGAAAGAAAAAACTGGCAAGCTTTGGAGCAACTTATCGAGGACTTAAGTCACTACCTCCCTAAACCCAGGGAAGCAGTAGCGGCGGGAAGCGAATCCTAACCGATTGGTTCAGACAGTGCTGAGCCCCATCGAGAGTGTAAAGAAATTGGCGTTGATGACGAAATGACTATTATCCCACATGAGCTCGCACATTTTCCGGCGGCCTGAAAGGCCAGCAAGATGTATAGCCTCGGGCGAAGTCCGGGGAAGCTCCAAAATACACTCTGAGCGCTGTAAGTGCGACACGTCCATGCGAAACATGTGTCGCACTTACAGCGCTCAAAAGCTTAATTAGCCTACCTGGGGCTACGCCCCAGGCTATACAGGTTACAGCCCTTCGGGCCTAAAAAAAGGTAACGTCGCAATTTCTTTACACCCTCAAAGGCACTTGCATCAAAAAACGGCTTAAGGCAGAAGTGAGACTGTCACTGTTACCTCTACTATAGAATGACCTAGTACTTGCGCCGAGAGTATTTCCCTCTTTTTCTCAACATACGCAGCTTATGTGGGCAATCAACGGATTGTGCCGCCGCTATCTATTTTTTCGATGGGCCAGGGAGGGCATATCATGGACTTGGATCTTAGTACTCTATCGTCACACAAAAAAGAGTCTACGACGGATGCTTATCACTTGGAAGAGCCGAGAAGTCCAAGACAGCCCCAAAGCCCGCACAGCCTAAAGCTTGTGCGTCTTCAAGACATGACAAAGATGGAAGGAGGAAGCGACTCTTTATCAATAGTGTCGATGAAGCTAAACCTCAGCAGTCTGGGTAAAGTGGTAGGGTTTGGAAGTCCAAAGACACCGAAGACGCCTACCGATGATGATATAAGCCCCAAGCGTCCCCAGAGCGCTCGCAAGCACAAAGCCACCCGTAATAGTGTGCAGTTTGACACCTCATCGCCCCAGCGCAGGGCGCAGAGCGCGCGGGGTAGAAGCAAGAGCGCGCTCCAGCTAGGCAAGATGAGTAAGGAAGAGAGAAGAGAGCTTACCCCGCGTAGAAAAGTGCAATCGAGCTTGGGCTTTACACCCTCGTTTGTTGCACCATCTGCTTCAAACGTAGATGATGAAATCGAACATTTTGAAGAACGAGCTTCAGAAGTGGTCATAGAGCATCGTAATGCATGGTGCAATGCAACATTCCGTCGTCTACAGGATCATAGAAAATATAACCGAGACCTAAAGCGTAGTAGCGCTGTCGGCGGCTTGCTCCTTCAGAGCCGCGTTCGCGTCGACAGCTTCAGACATTCTGATTACGTAAACCCCATTATTGAAGTCGAAGAGCTGAAAAGAATGTGTTACACACTGTGCGCCTACGTCGCTCACGGTGTTAACGAGTTTCCCTTAGACGAAGAGCTTGCGGGATATGAAGGAGAGAAATGTACACTAGGTCGGCTCTTTGAGAGTATTCACGATCTAGCGGGATTTGAAGAGGCTTGCGAAGATGAGAAATTTGCGGCATCAGCGGGCGAACTACGTCTAAAGACAAATCAGATCGATCTAACGTTAGCGGAGGCTATAGCGATCAACGATATGCTGACGAATGCCGAGCGTCCCCTTCGCCACATCACGCGATATCTCGAAAAGTACTATGCTAAAAAGCATAAGAAAGCTGTGGAGCATTACGGTGTAGATACGCTTTTGGCCGCGGAATTTCCAGACAGTAGAGTGAAACACTTCTATAACAGACTAGGATACAAAGGTAGACTTGAAGGAGTCGATGTAGCATGTCTCCGCTCTGAAATTCCCGCCGTGGCAGAATCTTCCGGACGTATTTGGTACGGAGCTAACTCATGCCTGCTTGATGTGGCATCGTCACTAGACAGGGACACTACGTACCTCGAAGAGGCTATCAAGGCTGTAGGAGCACTACAACTGCATCCTGAACTTTGCTTGCAGGATATAAAATGGCGATCGCTCCTTAAAACACAGACGAAATTCGGTAAGGCCAAAGAACGCATAGGTGAAGTAGTGGGTCTTCTCGTAAAACGTTGCGTAGAACGTCTCATTGACAAAGGTATTATGGAAGATGACGCTGCCCAAAGTATACTGAACGAACTCGGCAGCGCCGTTCCGAAAATCGCTATAAAGAGCAAAGACTGGGCCATGTTAACGCAGGTACTTAAGGACCTCGACAAATTCGTTCCAAGGTCAGGATCACGCTCTAGCCGCTAAAACCTGGGTGCTATCCCATGGAGAGTGTAAAGAAAGTGGAGTAGTGTCATTTTTAAAGGCCCGAAGAGAGTGTAAAGAAATAGGTGCAGGGCTCCTTTTTGAGGCCCGAAGGGCTGTAACCCATATAGCCAGGGGTGCAGCCCTTGTCATTATCCAAAAAATATAAATCTTATTTTTGAACATTGGATGCAACTCCCTCAACTAAACTAGAGGTTTTGGTGAGTAATTGGTTCTAAGGCCCAACGGGCCGTCTTATGATAGCCCCACCCGTGAGGGTGGGGTAGAGTAAAACATGAATTTGAGCCCCAACGGGGCGGCTTGTGGCCCCGGTTCATGGCTTCGGAGAAGAACGTGCTTTGCATTACTCATGGCATTGGATAAAACGCTCTGTGTCGGTTTAATCCGCTGGGGCCACAAGCCGCCCCTAATGGGGCTCAGGGAGCTTTTTTGCTTAACCCCACCCTCACGGGTGGGGCTATCATAAGACGGCCCGTTGGGCCTCATGACGGAACTCACTGCGTTTGATTGAGACTATCAAAAGAACCTCAGTTCGAATATTTATTTAAAAATTTTGGGTAATGACAAGGGCTACGCCCCAGGCTATACGGATTTCAGCCCTTCGGGCTTCTAAAAAGACATCACCCTATTTCCTGATACTCTCGTTTGAGAGAAAGTCTCATCAAGAATGAAGACTAAGGAAGTGCTCGCGAATATGTGCGCGTAGCGCCTCGGAAGCATGAGGCAAGGCATCTACATTGACACGAGTAAGCGTGGAGAGTTGAGCCAAGAACCTGTTGATGTTGTCAGCAGCATTCTGCGCTTCGTCGCTGCGCTGGGCTTTAAAGCGACCTTTTCTAAGCTGTACTCTCCATGTGTTGGTATCGGCATCTTCCACCAACTTGTAGCCGTTGCCGTGTCCTGCGCGTGCGCACCAGGCGTTAACCTGCGCTAAGAGCTTATCAGCAGACGCATCCTTCACGTGCTGGGGAAGTAGCGCAACTTCTGTCTCGCAGAGTTCTCCACTCTCCAAAGCGGCGAGTAATGCCTCGCTCTCCATATCACCAAGGATACTCGGCGCCAAAACTTCTGCACTGTCACCTGAGCCATATTTGACAAAGAGGTCGTAAAGTTGTCCGGCAGTGAGGGCGTTGTAGTCTCCGGCGGCGATCTCGGCCCGGGCAAGGATGTTTTCTGCTAGTGTCTCGAGATGTTCGCTTTCTAGCGCTTCGATGAGTTCTACGAGCTGCGCTATGCTTGGGGAGGCCTTGATAAGACATTCAACGACCGGCTGCTCAAAGCCACCGATCTCAAGATGAGCAGCGTTTTTATAGATATCGAGGGCGTTGTTTGCATCGATTTTGTCTACGATCATCGCGCCATATTTAGCGAGCAGGTGCTCAGGAATTTTACCCTGATGAATGTTATGGGCGTAGGCCAAAAGGTCCATAAGCGTCTCCGCCGTGGCTTCGGAATCTATCTCGCCGGCACCTAAGGCAATGCTTGCAACATAGAGTTCGAGAGCGGCGCGGGACACACCGACAACTTTAACAATCGCCGGGCTAGCATCGGGATTTCTTGGGTAAGATTTGGAAAAGTCCGCTGCATCCATCATCCCTCCACTGAGGCGGGCCGACCAATAGTCTGGTGCGGCGCGTACGAGTAGTAGAACACTGGCCGGTACGCCCCCTACACTGGGATCGTCGGTGTGCAATAGGACGTCCTGGGGGATATCCGAGGCGATGTTAGCGAAAATTTTATCGCATTGTAGAATCTGGTTGAGGCTATCCAAGAGGCGGCCTCCATCGCCCCACAAATCTAGACCCGGTAGAGCCACGGCTAGCTTACTGACACTGCGTAATATGGCGTCGGCGATAGGTGTGTTGCTGTTCCACCATTCCCTGTTTTCGTTTGCCGCCCACACACGAAGGACATTCACAAGCATTTTGGCAGTATCTGGAGGGATATCGCTCGCTGTAGTGGCTCCCAAACAACTACGCATGCCACCCTTGAGTTGTGCGCCGGTGTAGTTGATGAGCTCCTTTTTGCCATCATCATTTGAGAGCGTAGGTAGCACGACAGGGCTATCAGCCACTCCATCCGAACTGCCAGATTTTACTGCTTCCATGTCTTACTCCTATTATTCCATCTACTCTATATGTCGCCCTTACGAGAGTGACAATAAATTGGCGTTGATGATGAAATGTCCATCATCCCATATGATCTCGCACATTTTCCGGCGGCCTGAAAGGCTAGCAA
>JAJFMA010000099.1 GCA_021772415.1 Chlamydiota bacterium | reverse complement strand
TATCTCGGTTGTCCTCATGGATGATGGCGGCACAGCAGATGGCGGTGTCGATACCAGCGCCGCACAGACCTTCAATATCAATGTCGCTGAAGTTAACGATGCTCCAAGCTTTACTATTGCTGCCGATCCACCAAGTATACTTGAAGATGCGGGTGCACAGACCGTCAATAGCTTTGCTGCAGCGATTTCTGCAGGCCCAGCAAACGAATCCGGGCAGTTACTTACCTTCAATGTAGTGAACAACACCAACCCTGGACTATTTAGTGTCGGCCCTGCTATCGATGCGAGTGGCAACCTCACTTACACCGCCGGCCCTGATGCCAACGGAACAGCGACTATCGCTGTAGAGCTGATGGATGATGGCGGCACCCTAAACGGTGGCGACGATCTCAGTGACACACAGTTCTTCACCATTAATGTCACACCCGTGAATGATGCACCGAGTTTTAACATCGCCGCCAATCCTGCAGATTCTCTTGAGGATGCAGGCGCACAAGTGGTGAATAACTTTGCTAGCGCGCTCTCTGCAGGCCCCGCTGATGAATCCGGACAATCGCTGACCTTCAGTGTCACCAATAACAGCAATGCAGCTCTCTTTAGTGCTGCCCCTTTCATCGATGCAAACGGAAATCTCAGTTATACTGCGACGCCTGATGCCTTTGGTACTGCAAACATCACTGTCTTACTCATGGACAATGGGGGCACAGCCAATGGTGGAGTCGACACTAGTGGCACCCAGACATTCACTATTACAGTGATTCCTGTTAACGATGCGCCGAGCTTTGACATTTTGGGTGATCAATCCTTTGAAGGAGCTCCTGGAATACAGAATGTTCCCGGCTTTATGACGAACCCAAGCGCAGGACCTGCTAACGAGTCAGGACAGGCTCTAGTGGTGACCACCGTAGCAACGGATCCAGCGCTGTTTACTGTCGCACCTGCAATAGATGCTGCTGGCAATCTCACTTATGATCCTGCTCCAGACGTGATAGGATCTACAACGGTACAGGTCTTCCTTACTGATAGCGGAGGCATCGCGAATGGTGGTATAGATACAACTGTGAAGACATTCACCATCAATTTAAATACTCTCACAGCACCCCTGCCATTTAGCCAGGATAACGGATTCGCATTCGAAGACCAACAAGAGAGTCAAAACACCCAACCTCAGAGTATACAAACCCTTGGATTCTACGGAATTCACGGCCTAAACCAAATGACCAGTACTGGTTCATTGACAGGATTTACATACCTAAGCAACAGCTCGATGAGTGTAGCTAGTAGTTTGATCCGTGAACCTACACCGTCTCAGACCGACACACTGTCTTCACATTTCTACAACTTGTCAGAAGCTCTAGACCGTGTACGTAAAACTCTGGGAATGCCCAACCAGACCGACGATTTAGCTAACCTCTTCCTTCAGTTAGCCAATGACGCAGATGCTCTTCCACTTCCAGAGTCGGGTGAAGACGGTGATGATAACACCTACAGCAGGCTCATCGACATCCTAGGGATTCAAGGTCTATAGCTACAAACCGATGAACTCTCGGAATGCTGCCCATGGTTTTCTAATGATCCAGTAGACGATCGATACGTTCTCTCCGTACAGGACAGACGTTCCTTTCAAACCCAGCTTAATGTCTTCAGGTGCATCCACCCACTCAGCTTCGGCTGAAAAGCTGGGAACACCTTTTTCCGTCATCACACTGAAGTCGGAGACATAGGTGAGTTTGGCCTCATAAGTCGATGTGGGATCGATATTGAGAAAAATCTTCACATGTTTGTCTGGATCAATGACAACGTTATCGCGCTCAGGCAACCAGATTCTCAGCTTAGACTGTTCGGGGACACTCACCACCATTACGCGCTCACCAACCCTTACAGGCCGTCCTCGCCATTCGTCGGGATTGTCAAAGATGGCGACTCCATCGGCTGGAGACGTCACATCTAGTTGGCTGGCTTGATGCTGTGCGAGTTCGAGCTGCGCTTCTTCCTTATCGAGTTCTAGGCGCCACACCTCTGCTTCATTAAGTGAGTTGGAGTCTCCCAGACCAATAGTCATAACGCGATCAAGTTGCGACTGAGCTATCTCAACTTGTTTTTCAGCGACCTTCAGCTCCTGAAGCGGCACACGTTTGTCGTAAACAAACAGCGTTTCTCCCTCTGCTACAGGATCTCCGGGATCTACGATAACTTCTTCGATAATCCCTTCTAAGGGTGCTGTGACGAGATAGGGGTCTTTCGGTATCACCTCGCACGGCGCCACTACCCGCAAGGGGACCTGAACGAGTGTTAGAAGGAGTAGTGTCACGGAGATGACTGTGAGAGGAAGAGCTCTAAATTCCATCATTCCCTCCCACCAATGCACATGTTGGCTCCACGCTACACTGTAGGTTTGGGTGAGGTAGCTCAGTACACTAGCCTGCTCCTGGGTCCAAATTGGTCCCTTCCAGCGCTCAAGCCAGAGGCCCAGCGGAGGTCCTTTTTCGCAGGGAATAGGAATCCATAAGACCGAGGGTAGCCCGGCGCCTTCTACTTCCTTACCACCTCCAGGGACCTTTCCTTCAAGATCCAATATCTGAGGTGTTTCGCTATCGGATAGACCTCCGACGATTTTCTTTATGTGCTCAACAACGGGGCTACTGCGCTCGAGCTGGCTCTGTCCTGAAAGGCCCTCGCACTTAACATCATTGGGTTTCAGAGTAAATAGTAGGGCACGATCGTACGCAACAAGTTCACGCGTGTCGTTGACAATCTGAAAGATCAGAGCTTGGCGATTAGGAGCCGACACTACACTAAAGTTCAGCTGAATGATGGTAGCTAAGAGACGTGTAAGCTCTTGAGAGTCCTCAGAAGATCCGCTCATGGATTATTCTCTTTTCCGGTAAGATCTATGGTTCCTATCATGCCTGCACGCAGTTTGCCGTCGCTATTGTCAATTTCCGAATCTACTTTCACTAAGGAACTGGAAGGGTCTATCGCTGGCGCAATATGTGTAACCACGGCGTCGACTTGGGTTTTAATACCGGGGACGAAAACCTTCACCCTCTTACCTACTGACAAGGATCCAAGAAATTTAGCAGGTAACAGGAGTTTGGCTACGAGTGTGCTGTCATCCAATATCTCCATTAAACGTTGTCCCGGCTCCACGCGTTCGTGCTCCTGCACATGGAGTTCTTGGACTTTGCCATCATAAGGGGCAATCAACAGGCAAGATTGCAGGTCGTATTCTGCAATAGCGAACTCAGCTTTAGCAGATGCTAGAGATGCTTGCGCTTCTTTAAGTTCAACGGACGAGGCTACCCCATCGTCGTAGAGACGCTGTTGTGCTTGCGCGACGTCTTGGGCACGCTCCACCTCGAACTTGGCTTTCTGATAAGCAAACTCATAGATGTGATCGTCCAGGGTCATCAGAACGTCGTCTCGCTTGAAGGCCCCGCCCATACGTTTATTTAGCACTTCTACAGTGGACGTCACCCGCGCTGAAAGTTCCGTCCTTAAGCGCGGCTCCAACACAACGCGATAATGCTCTTGTCCCTGAAGGGGACAAGCTGCTAGTACCATGATGGCGCAAAAGGCCCACGCCTTAAACGAGAGATGCATATTAATTTCCTTGCTTTTGTCTTACTGTTATATTAACGATTTTTTTGAATACGTCCACATGGAGATCCTAAATGCCGGCACCCACGGTCGAACAAGTCATCCCATCCCTCCGTCAAGATCTTCAGCTATTCCCTGGTCCCAGGGAAGCCGATGGGGCACCAACATACCAGCTTTACGATTCCGCAACAGGCAACTACTTTAAGTTCTCGTGGGCTGAGGCGCAAATCATCAAAAGGCTCAAGCCTGGCATTACCTACGCCAAGCTGCAAGAGCTCGTCACGAATGAAACAACCCTAGAAGTCTCTGAACTAGAGCTCCATGAGTTTTTTAGACACACGGCAAGTTTAGGGCTTATCGAGCTGAAGACCTCGGGAGCTCAAATTCAAGAAGATTCTAAGCGTAAGCGTATTGGAATCATAAAGAACGTACTGCTGCACTATCTTTTCTTTCGCATCCCGCTTTGGAATCCCGATGACTTTCTAGAAGCCACACTACATCGTGTAAAACCCCTTGTCAGCCGTGGGGCGATGATTCTATATTTCGTGTCTATCGTCTTAGGCTTAGTGTGTGTAGGTGTGTGGTGGGAGGAGTTCATCAGCACCTTCACCTATTTTTTCTCATGGACTGGGCTGCTGGCATATGGTGTGGCTATCATGGCTACCAAAATCATCCATGAGATGGCACATGCGTATACCGCAAAAAGCTACGGGTTGCGTGTTCCCACTATGGGAGTCGCCTTCCTAGTCCTTTTTCCCGTCCTGTATACCGATGCCACAGAAAGCTGGCGTCTAGCAGATCGGCGTAAGCGCATGATGATCTCGGGAGCCGGAATCATCGTGGAGCTCACGATTGCAGGGATGGCCACCTTGTTTTGGGTGATGAGTGGACCGGGGATTTTTCAGAGTATTTGGTTTGTGCTTGCTTCAGCGAACTGGATCAGCACTTTGTTAATCAACCTCAATCCTGCCCTCAAATTCGACGGTTACTACCTTCTTAGCGATCTGCTGCAAATCGACAACTTACAGACGCGAGCCTTTCATGTTGCGCGCTGCGCCGGCTACCGTGTGTTGCTCGGGCTTAAGGTGGTCGACCCTGAGCCTAAGTTAGGGAGTGGCAAGAGACGCCTCTTGATTGTGTACTCGGTCTATACGTGGATCTACCGTGTCTTCCTGTATACCGCGATTGCCCTGTTGGTGTACTACAAATTCACCAAGGTTTTGGGGACCTTTCTCTTCTTTGTCGAGATCTTGGTTTTCTTCGTATGGCCCGTGTACAGCGAAGCACAGACTCTCAGCAAGTTCTCGGGTTCAGTGACGTGGAACACGCGTTCGAAAATCACCGGTAGTCTGCTTGTCGTTCTTTTAATGTGGTTTGTCCTACCGTTACCGCATCCGCTTCGCTTTCCCGCCACGACTTTGCCAAAGAACGGGTATGCCATCTACGTTCCATACCCTGGACAGATCACCGAACTACCTGCGGAGCGCGGAAAGCGGGTCCAAAAAGGCGAAATGCTTGCCCTTATTACGTCGGATATCTTGAATGCTCGCTTGGATGATCTGAAGGCACAGAGGGAGATTCTAAAGGCCAAAATCAATATCATCAGTGAACGTGATGAACTGCGTCAGTACTACCTGGAGCGCCAGGCGGAGCTCAGTCAAACGGAAGCTGAAGTTAGCGGTATCGAGGAACAGATCACGCAGCTCACTGTCCGCGCGGAAATGGATGGATATCTCTATGACTGGAACGAACTTCTGAAGGAGGGGCAATGGATCAGCGAGGATGCCATATTGGGTCATTTAGCGGAGAGTGGCCCAAAGGAAGTGATCGCATTTGTTCCGGAGCGAGATATTTCCAAACTTTCTGTCGGTGACGTCGCATACTTTAGCCCATTGGAGGAAGTCAGAGAGTTTGCAGGTGTCGTAGAGCAGATCGGCCCCATTCGCTTGCAGAAACTCCAATATCCTGAACTCGCTTCAGTCTATGGTGGAGCTCTCCCGGTGGCTGCTAAGGGCGAAGACGACTTAGTCTTTCTCGATAGCTACTATCCAGTCATTGTGCGCTTAAACAACGTCGAGGATCTTCCTATAGGACGTGAAGGCAAGCTTATCGTCCGCGGGAGATGGACGTCTAAATTCATGCGTCTGATGGGCCGTGTGGCGTCTGTTCTTCTACGCGAGAGCGATCTTTAGAAGGTCGTAAAAAATCGAACGTACATGTTCACGCAGCAGTCTCAAACTCCCGGCAGAAAATTTCACATGGCAGAGGCACAGACTCGACTCTGGACACTTTTGTCATAACATGTCTTAAGAGAAGCACTTAATTCACTTTATTAAAATAAAAATTATAAATAATTGTATGGGATGACACCTCGCTGAGGACATCTTCATGAGGCCCGAAGGGCTGACAACCTGTATAGCCTGGGGCGTAGCCCCAGGTAGACAAATTAATCGCCAGAGCGCTGTAAGTGCGACACATCCACGCGAGAAAATGTGTCGCACTTACAGCGCTTAGAATATGTTTTTGCTATACCCCGGGCTGCACCCGGGGCTATACAGGTTGCCAGCCCTTCGGGCCTCAGAACAGATTCTTTTCATGGACGAATTGACTACCGTCACGCCATCTAAGCATGCCTGGTTGTATCGGAGCTTAGCAGACCCTTTATGGCAGAGGTGCGAAGTCGGTGTCGGGGTTTTCGGAAAGCTGCTCCCTCTCACCTTCAGCGCCTATGCGCGGACTAGGCCCTTCTGTTTCGGGGTCTCTTGCTCTTTTTTGGGATCGATGAGGGGCTACAAGAACTGTATCTGCATCGATAACTTCACCGATGGGTTTTGTCCACATATCGGGGTCTAATGGGTTCACATATTGCTCGGGACTGCGTCTAGGCGTGACAAGTAGTGTGTCAGCATCAACAGATGGCTCGGCAGACGCACTGATAGCTTGCACTTCGATATCGCTGTAGGGTTCAGGGTCCCAGCTCCATTCATAAAGCTGTCTATCACAGCCTTGGCGCACATCCCATAGGTGGCATCCGAGGTCAATATCGGTAAACATCAGAGATCGACCCACGGTGTTGCCAAGTTGTTCCAGCGCTACATGGACGTTGGCATATGCTTTATACGCATTGAGTTCAGCAAAGAGAGCTTCGATTTCGTGATCGGAGACATCTTCGGGATCGAACTGTCCAGCCTCTTCGTATTTGATGGAAAGTTCCCACATACGGTTTTTAACATCATCGAGTTCCTTGGCTAGGCGGAACTGCGTCAATGTTTCCTGCACATTGATGTAGGCAAGGTGGACCTGTGTCATCACACCGACAGACATTGAGAGGCGTGTTTCTTTTGTCAGCCAATGCTTCCAACGATTTTGGGTAATTCTGTGTTGCTTAGAAGGCAATGACAACAGATCGTACGACAGACGCGCACCGATCGATAGCCAGTTGCTAAAGACAAGAAACTTGTTTGCATCATGGTTGTATCCACCGAAAAGAGATACGTTGGGGTACATTTCCAAGATAGAGGTGCGTACTTCGTCAGCATCCACACAGACTTGCATATCCTGGCTGAGCAGTTCAGGGCGGTGTGTGAGTGCTTGCCATTCGAGATCGCAGACATCGAGTTCAGGAATATCTAGCGGCTCAAACTCGATTGCAGCGAGTTCGATCGGGCAGCTTGGGGGCATCCCCATAAGGGCCTGTAGCTCAGCCATTGCACTGCGATATTCGTTTTCAAAAGCATAAAGTCTGATTTCAACGTCGATGATACGGTCCTTCTGCAGAAGGCCTCGCATCTCTGATACGGTACGTTCTTGAACTTGGCGTTCAACGTGCGTTAAGCGCTCACGAAGGCTCGTAATCAAGTCTTCTGATTTGGACATTGCGCGACGTGCCACAACAGCACGATAGTAGGCGCGATAGACATCAAGGATAAGATTTTGCCGAGCCCTAAGGTGACGCTGCTTCAGAATTAAGGCGCCGTTGGTTTCCTGTCGTGTTTGGTAGTATGAGAGTCCAAAGTCCAGAGCGCTCCATACGTATGTGAGGTCTGCACGTTTGGTATCTTGCTCAGAAGAATATGATGGCGGTGCAGGAGGTCGATCAGTCAATGAGTCTGATGAGGAGCCGGTATTGCGGTTACGGTTTTTCAATTCACCGTAGACGTTAAAGCGTCCGAGCTGCTTGAGTCTTTCTGCGGCGATAGCTTCACACTGTGCTGCTTGTTCTAGTTCCTGAAGGCGAACATCAAGGTTATACTCGAGAGCTATTTCGAGGATCTCTTCGAGGCCGAGGGGGTGGTCGATGCAAGGCATGTGATCGTAGAGATCTTCGAGATCAAAGTAGGCGTGGAAATCACGTTTACAGCAGTAGTCTGCTACGTGACTACTACAACCCGACAAGGCCAGCACCGCGCCTAAGAAACCAAAAAATCGACGTAGATACATCTGAATCCTCGTATTGATAGCCATATGTTCTAAAGGGTCAATTTTTAAAGAAAAAATTTCTTTAAGTAAAGAGGGTAAAATAAGGCGATGCTATGTGCAGCTCCACAAAATCTGCGTATCGCGTTACAATCGCGCATTCACCCTAGCTGTGGACGTAGATGACACATACAGACACCACATCCACTCTGACTCGTAGAGCCGGCGCATTTTTTTCTGGGACGTCGCTCAGTCGCGGAACGGGCTTAATTCGCGACTTGCTCATGGCCTACGCCTTCGGCACGGGAAGCGCTGTAGCAGCGTTTTTTGTCGCGTACCGCCTGGCGTATCTATTACGTCGTGTTTTGGGAGAGGGAGCCATGCAGCCTGCCTTCATCCCTACCTTTGAAGGGTTACGACAAACCGATACCGATGAGGCTGCGGCGTTTTTTCGAGGTCTACGCAATGTACTGTCCCTGGTACTGCTAGCACTAGTTGTTGTGGTCGAGGGCGTGCTGGGTGGGCTGCTGACAATTTCTCTAGACTCCGGCACC
>JAJFMA010000098.1 GCA_021772415.1 Chlamydiota bacterium | reverse complement strand
TTTCCCAGGGCGCTGCCCTGGGCTATACAGGTTGCTGGCCTTTCAGGCCGCCGGAAAATGTGCGAGCTCATGTGGGCTAATGGTCATTTCATCACCACCACCAATTTTTAACACTCTCGTAAGGCCGGATCATTATTCACAAATACCTCTGAAGAGATAAGTCGACCTTACAGGCCTCCGGAATTTTCTATGCTTCACCCCACCCTTCCGGGTGGGGCTACAATAAGTCGACCCTCCGGGCCTCATGAAAACGCACATGTATTTGGAGCGCTTGCGAGGCTTCCTAACACTCTTCTGAGGGGCTCAGAAAATATTTTAATTTTCAGCCTAAGCAAAATAGGCCCAAAAATCAGACCCGCCCTTTTCATCCTGCCCTTCCTACTTTTCCTGACCTTGTCTTTTTACCAGACTGGCGACGCCACGAAGAAAATGCTAGACAGCAGGCGAAAAAGGGCTACTGTGAAGCACCTCAGGCGAGCGGTCATAATAGGGCTTCCGGGGAATTCCTCGTGTATGCTAACTTTGTCCTCACTCTGGGGATTAGGATAGAAAAAATCGATGAAAGTACCATTATCCTGGATCTGTGACCATACCACCCTGGACCTGACGCCGGAAGCGCTTGCTGAGATGCTTACGCTCCAAGGTCTTGAGGTCGAGACCATCGAAAACATATCCGCTCCTTTTTCCGGGGTTGTCGTAGGCGAGGTGATCTCGTGCGAGCCTCACCCCGACGCTGACAAGCTCACCGTAGCTCAAGTCAGTGACGGACAGGAGACCGTCCAAGTGGTATGCGGCGCTCCCAACTGCCGCGTAGGCCTAAAGACAGCCTTTGCCAAGGTTGGAGCGCGCCTCGAAGCAGAAGACAAGCCCTTCAAAATCAAAAAATCTAAGATTCGCGGTGTAGAATCCAATGGGATGCTTTGCGCCGCCGACGAACTAGGCCTCTCCGAAGAGCGCTCTGGTGGCATCATTGAACTCGGCGACGATCTCCCTCTGGGGCAAGACCTCGCCGAAGGCCATTCTGATACCGTCCTCGACATCGCCCTCACTCCGAACCTGGGCTACTGCAACAGCATCCGCGGCGTTCTCCGTGAAATTGTCGCGAACACCCAGAAGCCGTTCACACTCCCTCAGCCCAAAGTCGTCGAGAGTGGACCATCTATCACAGACGCTCTCACCGTTGAAATCGAAGACAGTGAAAAGTGCCCACGTTACGGCTGCCGCGTGATTCGTGGTGTGACGATAGGCGCGTCTCCGCAGTGGCTCCAGCGGCGCCTGGAACTTTGCGGCATGCGCCCGGTTAACAATGTCGTCGACGCCACCAACTACGTGATGTTGGAGCTCGGCCACCCGATTCACGCCTTTGATCTACAAAAAATCGGCGGCTCCAAAATCGTTATCCGCTGTCCACATGACGGCGAAAGTCTCGTCACTTTAGACGACCAAAAGCATGAGCTCACCGCTGAAACCCTACTGATCTGTGACGCCAACGAACCGATCGCCATCGCAGGTATCATGGGCGGCGCCAACTCAGAAGTAGGCGAAAGCACTACGGAGCTCGCTCTCGAAGTTGCCTATTTCGATCCCTCTGCCATCCGCCGTGCCAGCAAAGCCACGGGGATTTCTTCGGAGGCCTCCAAGCGTTTCGAACGCAGCGTCAACCCCAATGGCGTCATCGAAGTCCTAAATCGCGCGGCTAGCCTTATCGTGGAGCTTGCTGGTGGTGAAATCGCCCCAGGCACCTTAGACATAGGCACGCAGAACTTCCCCGACACCCCTCTCACCTGTCGCGTCAGCCGTACCAGCAAAATCATTGGAGTACACTTCGCGGTAAGTGAAGTGGAAGGGATTTTCAAGCGCCTTGGCTTCGTGAACACCTTCGATGGCCAAGACACCTTCACCGTACAGGTTCCTGCCTACCGCGCCGACATTTCAGGTGAAATTGACCTGATCGAAGAGGTCGCAAGAATCTACGGCTATAACAACATCGACAAGAGCGCGTCGCACTACCGCTGCTCGGACCTGCCGCATGCACCCATCCACTTACTCGAATCCGAAGCACGCCGGCGCCTAGTGACGGAAGGACTGCAGGAGTTTGTCACCTGTGACCTTGTGGGCCCCAAAACTCTTGAAGCTGTAGACCCTAAAGCTCTCGACAATCCCTCGCTCATCCGCGTGGTCAACCCCACATCCATCGAACAGTCTATTTTGCGCCACTCGATGCTTCCTGGCCTCATACAGGCCGTCAAACACAACGTCGACCGCAAAAACCACAATATCGCCGCATTCGAAGTGGGACGCGTCCACCTCAAAGAAGAAGAGGGCTATAAAGAGCAGTCTCTCGTAGGTATCGTCCTCACCGGCATGCGCCAACCGCGCCAATGGGGCACAGCTCGCCAGGAAAGCGATTTCTTTGACATCAAAGGCATCGTAGAGAATTTCCTCTCTGAACTTGGCATCGAAAGCGTAGATTTCGTGCCGAGCCCGCTACCGACGTTCCATCCAGGCCGCCAAGTTAACGTCCTCGTTGAAGATATCGATGTCGGTGCCCTCGGCGAAGTACATCCCGATGTTCTGCGCCGCCTCGATCTTTCGCAGCGCGTCTACTTTGCGGAGCTCAACCTTCACGACCTCATCCGCCTGCGTCCTGATCCGGCGCCTTTGGCAGAACTTCCGCAGTACCCTGGATCTGACCGCGACTGGACGTTCACTCTGTCAGACGACACTCCTATGAGCAGAGTGTTGAGTAGCATCGACAGTAACGCTCCCAAGATACTCAATAAAGTCAATGTCCTAGACATCTACCGCAGTGAAGATCTGGGCCAAAATAAACGAAATATCACCTTGCGCTTCACCTACATGGATAGGCGCAAGACCCTGCAGCAGCAGGATGTCGATACCAAACATCAAGCCCTTACGGAGCGCGTTCTTCAGGAACTCTCCGAAAGCGTTAAGGTTGGAGGCTAATAGCATGACGCAAAAGAAGACTACTTCCTACTACCAGGCACTTACTTTAGTGCCGCTCTGTCTAGGTTTGATCGGGTGTAACCAAAATCAGTGCTGCTATGATGAGGTCATCTGCCAATCCTACGTCCACCCTTATGGACTCGAGATATCGGGACGCGAGTGGTGCGATCAGGGATCCTCAGGAGAAGTGATCACCAAGCTCAAAGACGGCCGTATTGTCCGTGAGCACTATGAAGGCGGCTGCCTTGAAGGCGATGTCTGCACTACATACCCACACAGAGAAATCCCCGAGACAGTAGAGACATACCAAAGTGGGCGTCTTGTCAAAGAAAAGCAACACTATGCTTCTGGACTGCCATCGACAGAAACAGAATACGTCTCTGAGACTGAAGTGATCATCCGCGAATACTACGACCAGGGAACACCCAAAAGCGTAGAGCGCTTTACACAGGGACGCCTCCAGCAAGGCAAATACTACAATCTCAGCCAAAATGTTGAATCTGGTGTCGAAGACTTCTACGGCAAGAGAACGACACGCGACGTTTATGGCCAGCTTCTGTCCATCGATACGATAAAAGACGGTCTGATGACATCAAGCATGACCTACCACCCTAATGGCATGCCTGAAGCGGAAACGAGCTATCGCGACGGCCTCGTTCATGGAATTCGAAAGACTTTTCTCCCTGGTGGTGAACCACATGCTCTCGAAGAATGGAATTCCGGCTTCCAAAGCGGAACAACAAATGTCTTCGATAATGGTGAGAAAATTGCTGAAATCCAATATGATCGGGGTAAGAAACATGGCCTGGAACGAAGATTTCGCGACGAAACCATTGTCGTAGAAGAGATAAGCTGGCAGAATGACATTCGACATGGGCCAACGTTCCGCTACGTAGACGGATCAGTGATTACAGACTGGTACTTCAACGGGAACCCGGTAAGCAAAGCCGTCTACGACAAAAGGTCTTCCTTTTTACGGAACTAAGGCCACAACAAGTTTCTATCTTAAGCCCTCCCCCGGAGACGTCGCCAAGCGGCGTCTCCATTTTTTTTACATGCTACTTCCTGGGTCTATGCCCCGGCTCGACAGAGTGAGCGTCGCGCTGCCCTCGGGGAAAAAAATATCTTTCTCTCACCTTTTGCCTATCGATAACGATCCAGTCCAAATCAGAAAAATCACCAGTAGAGTAGGGATGGGGACTACCCACCCCTACTCTACTGGGCTCGGTGGTGAATTTTTCTTTTTTGCGTATGTAGCGAGCCGTTTTGCATGTGGTTTGTGTGGGATGCACGAAAAGAAACGCAAAGACGCAGAGAACGAAAGGCGCAAAGGGCTTATACAGTCCATCGACCACTTGATAGCAGCGTCCTTGATACATTTGCGCAGCTGTACTTTGATGTTAACTT
>JAJFMA010000097.1 GCA_021772415.1 Chlamydiota bacterium | reverse complement strand
TCCGTGCCATGGGGCTACCTCACCTTAAAATGGCAGTGGGATATTATCAGGGACATTCTTAAGTTCAGGCTGCACCTTCTTAGCCTTGGTATAATCGCGCAAGACTGGGTCAAGGTGGCGCATGTCCACCGACGTGTATGTTATCTCAGGCTCATCTTTACCCGCATCATAGGTCGCAATGGTGGTCTTTAGCCAATTTTCATCATCACGTTCGGGGAATGCAGCCTTAAAGTGCGCTCCGCGAAACTCGTCTCGTAGCAGCGCACCTTTTGTGATGACAAGAGCAAGCTCCAGCATCGACTTAAACTGATTTGCAAAGGCATATGTCTGGTTAGCAAAACGCGAGCGGTCATCCAACGAAATGTTCTTATAGCGCTCACGGATCTCCTTGATCTTGTCGAGTGTGATGGCAAGATCCTTGTTATTACGCTCTACAGTGACATATTTAACCATCCACTCTGCGAGCTCTTCATGGAGAGCGTGCACATTTTCGTCACCATTACGTCCCATCAGGTCTTGCTTAAAGTCTTCCTCGGTTTGAAGGGCGCCGTCAAAACAGGTGCTGCTGACGTCCTTATAGCCTTTGTCTAGGCCTTTAATGTAGCGGTTAACTTCGAGTCCTGTAACCAAACCTCCGAAGATGCAAGACATCAGGGAATTGGCGCCCAGACGGTTCGCGCCGTGGTACTGGAAGTCCGACTCCCCAACATTAAAGCAACCAGGGAGATTGGTCATCTGGCGGAAACGGTCGTAGCGGTCCTCATCGCCATGTGCAGGCCAGTCCACCCATCCACCACCCATCGAGTAGTGGACGGCAGGGAAAATCTGCATCGGCACTTTGTGCGGATCATCGCCAGTGAACTTCTGGTAGATGTCTAGAACAGCTTCTAGCTTGTGCAGCGTCTTTTCAGGTAGGTGCGAGACATCTAAATAGACTTGCATCCCTCCATCGACGCCAAGACCGAGCTCGCAGATACGCAACACTTCACGTGCACCGATATCCCTTGGAACAAGGTTCCCGAAGGCGGGGTACATATCCTCTAAGAAATACCACGGCTCTCCCGTCTTCCCGCAAGGAATCGTTTTGCCGTTAGGAGCTTCGATCGTCTTTGAGCTGTCGCCGTATACCCAGATACGTCCACCTTCACCACGCAAGGACTCCGACATCAGGCGTAGCTTATCAGGGCCCGGAATCGCTGTGGGGTGAATTTGAATGAACTCCCCATTCGCATACTTCATCCCCTGCATGTACAGGCGACCGTTGGCAGCGCCGGTACAGAATGTCGAATTCGTCGACTTCTTGAATATCAGCCCTGGTCCTCCGGTGGCAATTACTACGGCATCAGCTTTGAGAATTTCCAGCTTGAGGTTGAAGAGATTCATCACGACAATACCGCGGGCGACACCGTCGTCGTCGAGGACTAGGCGCATAAACTCCCAGCCCTCAAACTTCTCAACACGCCCCTTGGCTTCGTGGCGACGAACCTGCTCATCTAGGCTATAGAGAAGCTGCTGGCCCGTAGAAGCGCCGCAGAACGCTGTGCGGTTGTATAAGGTGCCTCCAAAGCGGCGAAAATCCAAGGACCCTTCGGCTGATCTGTTGAAGGGGCAACCAAAGCGGTCCATCATGTTGATGATAGCCGGTGCCGCCAAACACATTTCGAGGATAGGCGGCTGGTCGGCAAGGAAGTCTCCGCCCTTGATCGTATCGTAGGCGTGTATAATCGGAGAGTCGTTTTCTCCCATCTGGTTCATGGCGGCATTAATACCTCCTTGAGCACAGACCGAGTGCGAGCGCTTTACAGGAGTGACAGACACAAGTTTGACGTGGCAGTCCTTCTCGGCTAGCTTCACAGCGGCCGCAAGACCTGCTAAACCGCCTCCAACGACGATAACTTCCTTTTCAGTGATAGGCATAAATCCTCGCTACGCTGCGTGCCCCCCGAGTTTGTTGTAGATCCAGGCGAGTAAAAACAGGCCGACGAAAGCATCGGCAAAGCCATAAGCCAGACCAATGATGGCACCGACGGGGCTGATGTTGTATCCGGGATACAGTGCTTCAAAAACCCCCAAAAAGCCTTCTGCATACCCCGTGAACATGCAAATGACCGTGAGAATAAGTAGAGAGAATGCCCACAGGAGACCACCTGCAAGGCCTAGATTTTTTGCATTAAGCATCACTACCTCCTACGATGAAAGATTGATCCAATATGTTCCTATTGCTGCAGCAAGGCCCAGCGAGGCGATCAACACCATAAGAGCCGTCGTTGCTAGCTTAGCAAGATACTGAGAGCGCTCTGTGAGCGTGATTCCCCAGGTAATCAAAAAGGTCCATAAGCCATTAAAGGCGTGATAGCACGCCGCAAGGACAAACAGAGAGTAGAGTGCGACCATCAGCGGCGACTTAAACGAGTCGCGCACAATCATCAATTCAATGGTTCCAAAATTGTCGGCAACGCCAATGACTTGAGTGGGAGAAATCTCTTTCTTCAATAGAGCCTCCATCCACTCTTCCTGGTCCTCGAGCGCCTGCTGAGCCCTTAGTGCATATGCCTGCTCCATATCAAACACTTCTGGTGTTGGCCCTGACAACCAACTGAACGTAACATCACTATCAGGAATCTCTGGGACAGCTTCACCGAGCTCAGACTCAGCCTCAAGCCCTCTCTTCATAGCGGCGATGCTCTCGTGATCATACAGATCTACTCCCAGGCGTTCAGACACCGTATACAGGCCCGAATCAACCGAGAGCTCAGCCATAAAATAGCGTTGTCCATCGCGATCAGCCGACCAAGGGTAGTTGATCACTCGCATGTGGGCGATGTGGGCAATGATACCGATCAGTAGTAGCCAAGATGTCAGACGCATCCACGTATAGGCTTTGTTACGGGGATATTGTGGTAATGATGGCGTTGACCCATCGCTAGAGCCGGAGTTAGGCTTAGACGTGAACAGGTAGTGGAGGCCCCACAGCATATGAGTCAAAAACGGGATTGCGAGTAGTCCGATCTCGATGACTTGCAGGTAAGGCAAGTTGTGGATAGCGTTGACGTGGTGGACAAAGCCTTCACCATCGTCACCAAGCCAAAGCGCGGCCTGTGAGTTTGTAAGTAGGTGCATGATCAGGAAGAGCACGAGCCACACTCCCATCAGAGAGTGGAGACGCCGCCACACAAAGGCCGTAGGTAGACTTTCTTTCGCCATAGGTCTTCTCTAAGTTAACCCCTTAAGGTTCACAATAACACCACGCGCGATATCCCGCCACGCCTATCAATGAATAACTTGGAATTAGTCTCTCACGAAACTGCTCTCACAACACCAATAATTGGAGCCGTACCCTGGGAATCGGGGCACAGACTCGCTGGTTTTTTCTTCTACTTCAGCCCAAAACGCGAGAATCGCAAGCTACGGCCCCGATTATTGATAATCAGTAACTTAACATTTCTATGCACGTCTGAGAAAGAGAATGTGAGAATGTAACGTGCATTCTGTCTGGTTCTGAGGCCCGAAGGGCCTCATAAGGAAAATGATAGTGTCTTAGATAATTACGTGTTGATCGGGTGATCTAAGACATTAACCTCTTTTCTTATGATCAAAATGCCGAAAGTCGAGTCTGTGTCTCGGTGGTTCGTTTTTTCCGTGCACATCCCAAAACGCAAAAATCGCGGGGCACGACCCCGCTTACGGACAAGTAAATAACTTGACATATCAGGATTAGTATTTTAAATTGGGCGTCAAAAACAAAGTGACAAGGCAATGTGAATGAAAAATCAAACATCTTATATATTTTTTATTTGTTTTTTATTAACTCTCTTCTTCGTCACTCTTTCTGAGATGCTCGTTCAGGATTTTCGCTTCATGCTATTTATAGAGAGCGGCGAAGGATCTATTTCGATGGTCCCCATCCTTAAGCCAACGGTATCGTTGCTATCGGCACTGCTTGCATGTCTACTCATCTATTTTGCCAAAAAAAGCAGCCTTGAACGTATTGTCAAAGGCTTCTTCATTGTCCAGGCCTTGATGATGGGCATCTTTGCAGCACTATTTTTCGGGGCGCCAACGCTACTACAGTCCTTTCCTTTCGTGAGTGCATTTTTTGTGTGGACGGGCCTCACCAAGTTTTTTGCCATTGCGCTCACATGGAGTTACGCCAATCAGACCTGCTCTTTCAAGGCTGCGGCTATCTTCTATCCGATAGTTGCTCTTGTTGTGTACTTCGCCTCTGCAGTACTATTAAAGCACTACCGGGAATGGTACATGTATTCTAACTATTCCCTTTCCGATCCACTGCACATAAATATGGCAGCGGGCATGAGTGTCTTGGCGATGCTTGGATGTTTTGCTATGTGTGCCACTAAAGCTCGTGAGCAACAAATTAAGACGCCTATTCAATGGGGCCATGCTGCTGCATTGGCGATAGCCATCTGTGGGGTGATGTACGCTAGCGATGTCCACCAGATTCTTTTTAAAATGCAGCTTAGAGAACTCTTTCCCGATCTGATGAACTACTCCTACTTTTCCGCAAGTATCGTTGATCACGCTAAGGCATGGAAGGTGTACGGAGGCATCGTCGCTATCGTTTTGGGTGCTTTCTTATACTACCGGGGGCAGCGAGCTCTCCCAATGGTTTTGGGGATTGTCGTCATTGGGTTCTTCATCGAAGGAGGACTTGCCTATCTTCAGAAACCAGTAGATCCTTCTGTGGACACATCACAATTTGAGGCATATGCCTCAAACTATGGTATTGCCGTGAGTCTTGTCAGCATCTTTTGGGTACTTAAGGAACTGGCGTTTTTCGGAGTTGATCTCCAGCATCGCTTTGCTGCAAAGCTCGCAATAGACCTTGCTGCAACAGCTGTTCCTGGTTTGGTACAGATCCCAATAGCTTCGTTCATAGCGCCAACAGATACAGGTTACACCGCACAGTTCATGCTGGCTATCGTGCTAGCTCTGCTTGGGCTCTACTGGATGAGTAAGAATCTGCATAGCACCCCTACTCAAGGAAGCTCGACTGACGCAATGTCGTGAGGCCCGGTCTCGCTTATAACCAACTGAAGAAAAACCACCGAGGCACAGACTCGACTTTCGACCTTTTGTTCGTAAGATGATGTACATTAGCGCATTAACTCTTGCGGAGCACTAAGGCCTTGTAGTTAAGCGCTTGGAGTGTGTAAAGAAATGGGCGAAGGCTCCTCCTAGAAGCCCGAAGGGCTGACAAGATGTATAGCCTCGGGCGTAGCCCGGAGAGGGCGCGAAAAGGATTTTGAGCCCTACAGAGAGTGTAAAGAAATCCCGAGATCGATTGAGAAATCGTTGATTTTTCATGAGGCGCCCCTTCGGGTCTCATGAACAATTTATCGTGATATATAAGCCCTTGTGACATTTCTTTACACTCTCTGTAGGGCTCAGAACGTATTTTTAACCTTTACCCCGGGCTATACATCTTGCTGGCCTTTCAGGCCGCCGAACCATATACGCTAGCTCATATAGTGATAGCGGTATGACCCACTACGCCTCTTTCTTTACACTCTATACAGACCTGAAAAAGAGTCGCAAACAAAATGAAACATCAAGATGCCGAAAGTCGAGTCTGTGGCTCAGTGGTTTTTCTTCTAAAGCATCCACCCCAAAACGCGAGAAGCGCAGGGTACGAACCCGCTTATTATCTTGGGCCCATAAACTGATCGTGGAGATCTTCGAGAATGCAGTAGGCTGAGGGGACTAGCACAAGAACGATGAGGGTAGCGAAAAGTATCCCAAAACCCAATGAGATGGCCATAGGAACGAGGAAACGCGCTTGCATCGACGTCTCGAAGATCATCGGCGCTAGACCGAAGAACGTCGTGAGCGACGTCAGCAGGATAGGCCTGAAGCGCTTTACACCGGCATGTCGCACAGATTTTCTCGGACTAAAACCTCGCTTTCGGTGGAACTTGTTTGTGGTCACGAGCAGAACGAGGCTATCGTTCACCACCACACCTGCGAGGGCAATAATTCCAAACATGCTGATGATACTAAGTTCATACCCCAGAAGTAGATGCCCGATGAAAGCCCCTACGATGCCGAAGGGGATGTTCAACATGATAATAAGAGGCTGCACATAGCTTTTAAAGGGGATCGCCATAAGAGTGTATATCGCCATAAGAGCAAAAATGAAGCCCACACCCAATGCTTCTAACGATTCGCGTTGTTCGCGCTGCTGTCCTTCAAGGGAGTATGTCAACCCAGGATACTTCTGTATCAGCATCGGAACAACGTTTGTTGTCGCATGGCCAATGATTTCGTTGGCGTTAGCGACCTGTTCATCGACATCACCCGTGACAGCAATGACACGGCGCCCATCAGTGCGTTTGATGTCACTATATGCACGTCCCTGCTCCATAGTAGCCGCTTGGCGCAAAGGGATTTCTATGCCCTCGCGGTTGCGGATAATCATCTCTTCGATGGTATATAACGTATTGCGTTCCTCTTCGGGCAGGCGTAGCAGAACTTTAACTTCATTGCGTCCACGCTGCTGCCTGAGAGCCTCGGCGCCGTAAAAAGCGCTGCGTACCTGCCTGGCTAGATCGTTTACAGTGATACCGAGACTACGCCCTTCTGCTGTAAGCTGGAGATTCAACTGAGGCTTTCCCGATTTGACACCGTTATCGATATCTTGCGCGCCTTCATAGCCTTCCAGGGCAAGTGCGAGCTCCTGAGCTGCCTCTTCCAAGGTATCTATAGATTCATGTGACAGCTGGATATCAATAGCCGACCCCCCCTGGTTTCCGATAGTGGCATCGAAACTAACGCTATCGACACCCTGCAGCTTGCCGACCTTCTGCCTCCAGAGGCGCGCGAATTCCAATCCACTGATAGATCTCAGATCTGAGGGTACGAGAAAGAGTTGTGCGTTGACAATATGGCTCCCTCCACCGACAGCGTCTTCCTTTGCAGGTCCTTGCCCACCGATGGACTCACCGATGACGGTATATATCCCGCGAGAAATTCGTGCTCCTTCGGTATCTTGGAGCACCTCCTGAGCCGCTCGAACCAGAGTCCTTTGTATACGACGCGCTTCGTCCATCGGAACACCAAAAGGCATAAGCGCCTGAACACGCACGAGGTCCGAATCCACACGAGGCAGGTAGCTAAAACGAATATGACCACCGACGACCAAACTGAGTACGAAGGCCAAAAGACATAGGCCACAGCTAACGGTGAAATAGCGGTTTTTCAGTGACAGACGAAGAAAAGGAACATAGCTGCCGTAGATGAAGCGACGGAGCCCTTTATTCACGAAAGTTCGTGGCTTACCGATGATCTTCCAGAAGGCCGTTTTACGCCGCTGATGCCCAAGATGTGACGGTAGAATAAAAAGTGACTCGACAAGAGATACCACGAAAACTGCCACAACAACCGAGGGAATTTGTAAGAAGATCTTTCCCGTAGACCCCGGCACGAAAAACAACGGAAGGAAGGCCGCAATATTGGTAAGGACGGCAAAAACCACAGGACCGGCAATGTCGCGTGCTCCATCTATAGCCGCTAAAAGATACCCCTCCCCTTTCTCACGCCTCTGAAATACCATTTCGCCGACAACGACGGCATCATCGACGATGATTCCGAGGGTTACGATGAACGCAAACAAAGAGACCATGTTGATGGAAGCGCCCGTCAAGGGAATAAAAAGAAACGATCCAATAATCGATATGGGAATTCCTAAAGTTACCCAAAAAGCTAGCCGCGGCTCTAAAAACAGACCGAGAAGAAGCAGCACCAACGTTAGCCCCAATCCCGCGTTCCGCGTCAGCAAATGAATACGATCACGATAGACCTCTGCTCGGTCATCCCAAGCTGCGACAGAGATACCCTCAGGGAGCGTCTTGGAAAGCTGTGCCACATATTCATGCACCTCGTCAGATATCGTGATGGGAGTTTCGTCGCCGACACGGAAGACATCAACTTTAACGGCCCTCTGTCCGTTAAATGAACTTTCAAGGTCAACATCAGAAAATCCATCGACAAGGTCAGCAATATCCTCTAAGTAGATCTGACTACCATCATCATTGGACATCACATGGATATCACCAAACTGATGCGCATAGTCGCGGCGCTCGTCCGTGCGTACTAGCACCTCGCCTCCAGGGGCTTGAATACCGCCTGCGCCGAGTTCCACGGCAGTGTCGCCGACAAGATCCGCAATTTGTTCTAGAGTTAGGTTATACTCTCTCAGTGTAGCAATAGGCACCTCGATCGCTATTTCCACTGGACGCACACCTGAGAGCTCCACAAGAGTGATTTTATCTCTACGTAGCAGGTCATCCCTGACACGCTCGGCGAGGTTGAAGAGAGTCTTTTCTTCCTGATCTCCGTAGAGCACTAAAGAGATCACATTGTTGCGTGGATCTACAAGGTTTACAATCGGCTTCTCGGCATCTTCTGGAAAAGAAGTCACTCCGTCGACGACATTTTTAACCCTCTGCAATGTTTTATCTGGATTCTCTCCAAGGATGAGCTCTGCATTGACAACACCTCGCCCTTCCACGGCGGTACTACGTACTTCTTTGATGCCGTCGAGACCACGTATTTCATCTTCGAGAACAAGAATGATCCCCTGCTCGACTTCCTCTGGAGTGGCACCAGGGAAGACCACAGAAACATTGATGATATCGAGTTCAAATTCAGGAAAGATCTCTTGCTTCACACGAGAAGCAAAAAGAGCACCGCCAACGATGAAAATCAGCATCAATAAGTTGGCAGCAACAGGGTTGCGCGCCATCCAGGAGATCGGTCCTTTGGGATATTTAACCTTGTCTTCGCTTCTGTGGGCCACAGTTACTCCGCAATCAGAGTCATACCTGGCAAGGGATTAGGCACAGAGCTTACAACCACGCGGTCGCCCGCATTGAGACCTTCTCCAACAACAACGTCGTTGCGGCGACGGGAGAGGACTTTCACCTCGCGAATTTCAAGCTCATCATCATCATTCATGACCCACACATCGCTGCCTTCACGAAGGGCTTTGCGTGGGATCACGAAGACCTCATCGAGCTCTGGGCCTTGAATATTCACACGCACGTAGGTTCCTAAAAGGAGGGGATCTGTGGGACCTTCCTCTTCTTTTTTCAAGCCAAGGGGATCCTCAATCTGCACAAGTAGACGTGCCATACGACCGTTGGGATCGACATTACTGAGTAGATGCTCGACATTGCCTGTCCATGTAAGATTTTCGTCATCATCGACTTCTTGTGTCACCACAACGGGAGACCCTTCCCGTTGATCCTCCCAAGCAATTTCTATCCAATCCAAGCGATCATAAGGGATGCTCACCTGTACACGAAAGCGGTCGGATCCTACAAGGCGTGCGACCTGCGTCGAGGTGCCGATAACCTGCCCTATTTCGACGGTTTCCTCCACAATAACACCGTTAAAAGGAGCTTTAAGCACTGTGCGCTCCAAGTCAATTTCAGCGCGTCTCAGCTTACTCTCGGCCGCTTTATGCGCCGCGAGCTTCTCTTTGAGGTGGGGCTCACGCAGCGCAAGTTCCTTAGCAAGGTCGCTAGCGGGCACAGATGATTCGAGTAGCTCCCACTCACGGATGGCGATGATACGTCGTCCCTGCTCGCGCTTGAGCTCAAACTCGGCTTTCGCGACGTTCGCGGCTTCCTGATCGACGACAATTTCATAATCTCTCGGGTCTATCTTAAGTATCGTGTCGCCCTCGTCAAAAGCTCCGCCCACAACAAGGTTAGGGGATAGCTCGATTACCTTGCCTTTAACCTCTGGCTGTATGGAGAGGTCGTGAACGGCTTGAACGGTGCCATAAGCCTCAACTTCAGTACGCTCTTCCCTGGGTTCCACTGTAATCACCTCCACTAAGGTGGCAGATGAGAGTGGAACCTGCTTCTGAACCGCAGGCCGCATCCAAACCGAGATGAGAGCCAAAGCTGCCGTCACCGACACGAGCCCGATAACCCAAGTTTTTTGCGTGTATTTTTGTGCCATAATTATCCCCCAAGAGCTCGGTATAGAGCTGAGCGCTGTGTAAGTAGGACCCTTCGCTCAACGATGATGCGGCGTTGGACATTTTGTAGTGACTGGAGAGCCGCAATGACAGAAAGGTAGTCATTAAGCCCATGGAGATAGTGCCAGCGGGCTTCATCAAGGTTTGCTTGAGCTAGCACCATCTGCTCCCCTAAGCGCTCCAAAAGCTCGACCTGGTAGTGTTCCGCCACAACGATGTTTTCAACTTCGAGCAGAGCATCTAGAAATGCTTGACTAAACGACTGCAACTGCTCGTAGAGCTCGGAACGGCTCTTCTGCACTTGGCAGCGACGGCGACACCCGTCAAAAATGGGGGCAACCATCTTCGCAGCCATCGTAAGAACAGCCTTCTCAAAGAAGCGATGTGCCTCCGTCGCGGTGAATTTATAGTCGATCTCTAGATTCAGAGTTGGAAATAGATCTGCCACCGCCTGTGCTAAATCGTAATCAGCCTCTAACAGACGAAGGTACTCTGCACGCAAGTCCGGACGTCTCCAGAGCAAGCACGCCGGCGACCCAATATTTGGAAAGGGCGGAAGCTTTGGAAGGGTCGTATATGTCATGTCGTAGCAGTAGTCGTGAGGCGGCTCGCCACTTAAGACGAACATACTGTGCAGCGACTGCTTGAGCCGGGATACCACTGGAGGCACATTTGCTCGTGTCGACGCAAGCTGCTGCCTCTGTTGGTAGACGTCTAGAGCGGAGGATTCCCCGACGCTGAAGCGCAGCTCAACGAGTTCCAGTAATGTTCTGTTAATCGCGATTTGTTCTTCAAGCAGCGCTTCAAGGGCACCCTGTTCGCGGATGATGAACCACAGATCTGTGACAGTACCACTCAAGACCAGCTGGGTGGCGAGATAATCCTCGTAAGTGGCGCACGCTTCAAGTTTTGCTGACTTAGACTTTGCGTCAATGCGCTTCCATAGGTCCACTTCGTAGGTGAGCTTTGGCTGAAGAATATACCCTCGTACTGAGGAGGTGGCACCTCCCACATTATGCGGCGTCTCTATCTGTTCGATCGAGGGATTAATGTTGAGTTGTGGCCACAACGTACTACTGTCGATGCAGACATCGGCGCGCGCTTGCACGAGAGACTCCCATGCTTGAGCAAGGTCAAAGTTACCCGCTAGCGCCTGCTCCACCCAGTAGTTAAGCTCTTCGTCGTCAAAGTTCTCCCACCAGGGGCACTCGTAATCGACGCCCTCACTATAGTGGACATACTCGTCAGGAATGTCCACACAGGGACATTGGTCCATGGATACGTGATGAACATGACACGCTGTAAGTGATGCCAATCCCAATGCGGTAGCAAATAGTCGCCGAAACATGTGTAATGAGGTCTCCTTGAAAGGAGCGAGTGTGTCAAGTTTATATATTTTTTACCACTAACGTCTTCGCCCACCCCCAAGTCCAAGAACGCCAAGGAGTCCGCGGGTGACCTCACGCAGCACCGTTCGGCCCAGTTGCCGAGCATATGCCTTTCCAAATAGGCGTTCGAAGAGACTTTTTTTCTCATATGGAGACTGTTTCGACAGCTTAGCTTGCTTGCGCTGGCCCTTAAGAGTTTCTTGCTGATCTTTCGACTGAAAGTCTTCGAGCTTAGCGCTTAAAATCTCGTAAGCACTCTTAGAATCAATGGTGTTGGCGTATTTTTCCTTAAGCGTCGAAGCGTTTAAAAGAGCCGAAATTTCAGCATCGTCAAGAATACCCATGCGTGATGTAGGCGCACACATGAGCGTGCGTACTAGGGGTGTAGGCGTGCCCTTTTCGTCCAACGCCGTCACAAAAGCTTCACCTACAGCAAGTTCGGTAAGTTCGCGCTTGGGATCATAGTAGGAGGACTCGGGAAAATTCTCTGCCGACAGCTTAATTTTTTTGCGGTCTGCCGCCGTGAAAGCGCGCTGAGCGTGCTGCACCTTAAGCCCCAGCTGCCCCAAGATCGATGCTGGAACATCGGCGGGCGTCTGCGTACAAAAGATTAATCCCACACCTTTGGAGCGTATGAGTTTTACGATCGCTTCGAGCTGATCGAGCAGTTCACTAGACGCCTGATCAAAGATAACATGTGCCTCGTCCAGCACAATAACAAGCTTAGGTTTAGGAAGGTCGCCGGCCTCAGGAAGCGTTGCATATACCTCCGCCAGCAACGAAAGCATGAATGTCGAAAACAGGCGTGGCTTATCCTGCACATCCGTCAATCGGACAATAGAGATCACACCTTGTCCTGAGTTATCGGTGCGGAGAAGATCGCTCACTTCAAAGGAGCGCTCACCAAAGAAAGCATCAGCCCCCTGCTGCTCAAGGGCCACGACCTTGCGAAGGATCGTAGATGTCGTCGCCGACGAAATCTTGCCGTACGCTTTAGAAATTTCATGCCGCCCCTCGTTACCTGCATATTGGAGAGTCTTCTTAAGATCGGCAAGATTCAACAAAGGCAGCTTCTGTTCGTCACAGTACTGGAAGATCACTGCGAGAGTTCCTTCCTGGGTACCATTGAGCTTAAGTACCTTAGACAGCAAAAGAGGCCCAAACTCAGATGCCGTAGCACGCATCTGCAGACCCGAACTACCCGTTAAGCTTAATAGTTCCACAGGATGTCCATGAGGCGCGAAAGGAAACCCAATTTCGGCATGGCGCTTGTTGATGAAGTCGTTGACATCACCGGGCTTGGCAAGTCCACTGAGGTCACCTTTGATATCCATCATAAGCACAGGGACACCGGCTTGCGACAAGCTTCCCGCTATCCCTTGGATGCTCTTAGTCTTACCCGATCCTGTAGCCCCCGCCACAAGACCATGGCGGTTAAGCATTTTAAGTGGAACGCGCACCAAACAATCGGTACAGGTGCTCCCGTCTAAACGCGCGCCACCCAAAACTAATGAGTCCCCAGAGCTGCTATAGGCCTCTATCATTTCCTGAAAAAATTGATCTGCACGTGAATTTGCGGTCATAGAATGGGACCCTGTTACTTTTTAAAGACAGCTTGAAGCCAGACGTACGTCCAACGTAGCGTCGCCGTCAAGAGCCATGTCGAAACCATAAAAATCAGGGCATAGGCAAAACGCTCACCAAAAGTAGCGCTTTGGCGCCACAGCGCAAAAACCACAATACCGACAAAGAGAGGAAATGCCAGAACTGCCACCTGCCCCCAGGTCCAGTGACTCGGCTTCAGACTACCCATGCGCGACACCCCACGTAATGTTTAGCGCAAACTAACATATTTTTTATTTTGAATAGGAACACGCGAGCGAACAAAACAGTCGGATGGACAAAAAAGACACAAAAGACTCAAAGGACCGTCTCAAGCAGCTGCTGTCATGTTGAGAGCCCTTGCCCAAGACTTATTTAAATACACGAGAAAATGAAACGCATGTGACAGTGGCGCTAGCGACGCTAAGACAAAAAAACCTTTGCGTCTTAGCGCCTTTGCCCCTTTGCGTTTCCTCTGTCGTAGTACCAACATAAGTCTCGTGTGTAACAACAGCGTCATCCACTACAAGGCAGCAGTAGATCTACAACGACAGGAAAGTGATCAGAAGCGTATTCCCCATCGATTCGCGCCGCATCGTGAACATGACCAATAACCTTGATGCTATCGGACACTAAAACATGATCGAGCATGACTCCAGGAGTGCCGCGATCAACAAAGACCTCCCTGCTCTCTTCGCAAAAGTTCGTCGTACTCAACGGCCCAAAGTGGCCACAAACAGCACCTTGCATACTATTGCATAAGCCTTGTGACATCAGAATACACAGCACCTGATCACCATCGTATGCGGGTAAATCGTGCTCCGGAAGCATGGGAAAGGTATTGAAGTCTCCAGTAACTATAACAGGAGAGCATTCGCTGTAGCACCGAGCCAGCGATGCAAGAAATTTCGCCTCTTTGTGGCGATTGTTCATGTTTGCAAAACTCAAATGAGCATTGAGGAAAGCAAAATATGTGCCTGTGATTTTGTCGCAAAATATGCAGCCATGTACAAGTTTGTACTTCGCTCCATAGCTGGCTTCAGTGGCTACAGTGTGGCTTGCGGCATCTATCAGCTTAAGCCGATCTCGACGATAGATGATCACATCAAAATCGCCTGCAGCACCCTCTTGCTTACTTCCTATGCCATAGTAGGCGTATTGATCACCAAGGGCTCGCATAAGCGCATCTAATTGATTGCGTTGCAGCTCCTGCGTTCCAATCACATCGGCATTGAGGTGTTGTAGATGCTCCACAACACGCTGTTGGCGCTGCGGCCAGCGATGTTTCTCTGGATGATTCTGGTCATACAGATCAAAGAGAAGGTTATAAGAAACTATGCGGAGCACCGCATCGCGGCAATCTCTGGCTTCTGCAATCGCGACCTGCTGCTCCCTAGTTAACTTCTTTTCAGGCAGAGGCGCAGACATAAATGTCTCCATCAACGCCAACGGCGACTCAGTGACGACAGCCGTGGCAGAAGAAAGGCTAAGGCAGCAGTATAAAAATGTTAAAGCTAAGTAGTGAAAAATGCGTTGTGATCTCATAGATCCCTCCGTAGTGCGCGCCAATAATAGAGACTATCGGTTAAGCCAAAATAAAGAATTCCAGATCTCAAGTCCTTGCGTCTTAATGCGTTATTAACACTCGCTTGATAAAATCCTCCACGTAAATCCGATGAATGCCCACCTGGTGCATTCGGAAAAACGAGAGGAGTCTATATGAAGCGTACCCTATTCACAGCCCTTTGTGTCCTATCCACAGCCCTATGCTGTGCAGACAGCACAGACCTAGACATTATCGAAGAACACGCACCCATTCAAGAGCTCAGCACCTGGGACAGAGTCCCTAGCGTCGCCGAATACAAGCTCGCCGACTGGGACAACGTTGTCATGCGCGTCAACGGTATCACTCCAGAGAAAGCGATCGAAATCGCAGAAACAAACCCTGATGTCGACTACTTCTTTATTACGACAGGATACCAGATGGTTCTTGAAAATAGAGAGGTCTATCCTGAGATCTACCGCATTTTCCACTACGGTGACACCGTGTTCTTCAGTGGAGAGCCCTGGTGGGGATCCGCTCCAGGTCTCGCTGACGGCTACATCAAAATCAGCGAGTAGCACTTACTTTATGATGAAGGGCGAAAACGCCCTTCATCCACTTCAAAGAGTGCCATTTTCAGGCACTTCCAACCAAAAAAGAGGAAATGCAATGTTACCTTTTTATAGGCCCGAAGGGCTATAACCTGCATAGCCTGGGGCGTAGCCCCAGGTAGGCTAATTAAGCTCCGGAGCGCTGTAAGTGCGACACATTCATGCGAAACATGTGTCGCACTTACAGCGCTCAGAGTGTATTTTGGACGTACCCAGGGCGTTGCCCTGGGCTATACAGGTTGCTGGCCTTTCAGGCCGCCGGAAAATGTGCGAGCTCATGTGGGCTAATGGTCATTTCATCACCACCACCCATTTCTTGACACCCTCTTTAGAGCTTAGACTACTGTTTCAACCTACCTAGCCCTCACGGGCTAGGCTGTAAAACTGTCGGGGCTTCGCCCCTTAGAAAAGGCATCAGGGACATAGCTCTAGGTCCTCAAAAGGACTTCAGGAAGCTGGTCGGGGGTGATGGGGCGTAGCGTGTCTATGAGCCCCGCTTGATAGAGAGCATCTCCCAGCACGCTCTTGGGGCATTCTCCAGCGAGGCGCCGTTCGATGATGCCATACGAGCGGGCCCTCTTGCTGAGCTTCTGCCCATTGTCTTCATGGAGCAGTTTGTGATGCGCGAACTTAGGAGCATTTTCTCTGCCTAGAAGAGCCGCCAGCTGCATCTGACGCCCAGTTGTATGTACGAGGTCATCACCGCGGACAACCACGTTCACGCCTTGGTCACTATCATCGACTACAACAGCAAAGTTGTATGTATAATTTTCATGACGGTCCTGCAAAAGTAAATCCCCACACTGCTCCGAGGGCTTGTGCACTACTCTACCATGATAGAAATCGTCCCATGTTTGTTCCGCATCGTCGAAGATACAGCGTCTACCGACATCACCATTAAATGAGTGCTTCTTGTTCCGGCAGGTACCTGGGTAAAAAAGCTCGGAAAGGTCTTCCTCAGAAGCTTCGATGATCTGCTTGCGGCTGCAGCAACAGGCGTAAACGAGGTCTCTCTCACGTAATTCCTTCAGAACCTGCTCATAACGTTCAATGTTGTCACTTTGGCGGTAGATGCTCGTAGGCTTCTGAGTGAGCGACTCCCAGTTGTCGGGGTAGAAACCTAACCACGCCATGTCATCGAAAATCGCGGTTTCATACTCTTTACGGCAGCGCTGGCGGTCGTGGTCTTCAATGCGTAGCAGTACTTTTGCACCTACGCTATCGGCGAGCCCAAAGACGTAGGCCATCGACAACACGTGGCCCAAATGTAGATAGCCCGTAGGGCTAGGAGCAAAGCGTGTAAGAGAATTCGACGGGGCCCACTGGGCAAAGCTCTCTTTGTCAGTGTCAGCCCCGTCCATAGAGTGCCTATTTACGTCCCGCCGCCAGAACGCGCTCTAGAGCCACCATTAAGGCCGCAGTACGCAAATGCGTCTTATGCTTGACACCCATGTCATAGACCGCTTGAGCCGCTTTATGCATTTTCTCTTCAAGCTGCTCATGTATACGCTCTAGAGGCCACCGCTCATTGCGCTGGTTTTGCACCCACTCAAAGTAGCTGACCGTCACACCGCCGGCATTGGCCAAAATATCTGGGAGCACCACAGTGCCTTTCTTAAAGAGAATCTCATCGGCTTCAGGCGTTGTAGGGCCATTGGCGAGCTCAAGGACGATTTTTGCTTTGACTTTGTCAGCATTGTCACGCGTGATCTGGTTTTCGAGAGCTGCCGGCGCCAAGACATCCACTTCGAGCTCAAGAAGCTCTTCATTAGTGACTTTCTGGGCATCTTCGTAATCCACGATCATGCGTGTCTCCTGCTTGATTTTAAGCAGTTTCTCGACATCTAAGCCCTTCGGGTTGTAGATACCCCCAGAGGTGTCTGAGACCGCAACAACCTTGTATCCCGCATTGGCACATAGTTCAGCAAAATGCTGACCCGCATTACCAAAGCCCTGGATCGCAATGGACGCACCTGGAAGAAGGTTCAGGGATTTGGCTAGGTAGTTAAGGACGTAGAAGCCTCCACGCGCTGTCGCATCGTCGCGGCCATAGCTGCCACCACGCTCAATAGGCTTACCCGTGATGACACCGGGGTGATTGCCTCCGACAGCGGCGTTGTAGGCATCAAGCATCCACGCCATGATCTCTGCTGTCGTGCCCACATCCGGCGCGGGGATATCCCTGTCAGGGCCTACAACAGGAGCGATAGCCGTCATAAATCCCTTGGAGACACGCTCCAGCTCGCCTTTGGACAAAAGCTTGGGATTCACAGTCACGCCGCCTTTACCGCCACCGAAGGGAATATTGACGACAGCACACTTCCACGTCATCCACGTCGCTAACGCCATCACCTCGTCAACATCGACCTGAGGATGAAAGCGGATGCCACCTTTGGTAGGACCGCGTCCAGAATGATGCTGCACACGAACACCTTCGAAGGTCTGGTCGCTGCCATTATCCATGTTGACCTTAAACGAAACCCTCTCGACGTTCTCTGGCTTGAGAACTTCGTCAAACGCTTCTTCCGACAGCCCCATCAACTTAGTCGCCTTTTCCATTTGGATGCGTGCGTTGCCGTATGTTGTCATCTTACCTGCTCCAGTTTCTTTCAGACACGAGGGAGTTAGCGCCACGAGTGCCCAAGTTAACAAAATCCAACTGTTTAACCTATAGCTCATTAATAATAAACGGTGAACGCCAATATTAACAAGAGACTTAGTTGCCCGTGCTCCAGTCAGGCCGCTTACCACCGTAGTAAGGTTTTGCCAAGCCCGCATCAATCATGATGTCCGCTAGAGACTCACCGTCGACATAAACCTCAGCGATAATACGAAAGTACTTGCCCCGACAGCAGTTACGTAGTTCGATCGTTTCCGCAGAGAGAAGCCACGATGCCGCATAGTCGCGCGCCTCATACCCCAACGCCTTCTCCGCTGCATCACGAGTGCGTATTTCCGGCGTGTCTATGCCGTAGACGCGAATACTGAGATTCTCTCCGATAATAGGATGAAAGTCGTCAAAATCGACCTTGAAGGTATCTCCATCATAGACACTTACAATGCGAGAGGGATACAGCGTCCCATAGGTCTTCTTCGCCGCAGAACACGGCACAGCAAGTACCAAGGCAACAAAACATAGTCCGCACAGCTTACGCAAATATGAGGTCATCGCTAACTCCCAAGGTTGAGGTTAACCGACCTCTGTAACAAATAACTTTGAAACGTGACAAGGGGAATTGTGGCGAGGCGCACAGAGAGTGTAAAGAAATAGCGACGCAATGGACGCAATGGACGCAATGGACGCAATGGACGCAATGGACGAGGACAACACATCGCGCGATGTGTTGTCAACAGGCTCGTTTTACAAGCGCAGCCTAGCTACTGGGCCTCAAATCGACCAAGATACTTGTCTTGTCGTCACCACCACCTGCGTTGGCAGCCTTCTGATG
>JAJFMA010000096.1 GCA_021772415.1 Chlamydiota bacterium | reverse complement strand
TGTTGTGATGCTGGAGCGTCTCGGGTATAATGCTGCGCTATGAAGTACGATAATACACGCGCCTACCAAAAACACCTGTCCGCCTGCAACGCACAGCAGTATGCCGATGTCTATGTGATCATCAGCAAAGATACAGCCGAGTGTGACGAAGCTGTGGCGTTGACTCTCAAAGAACTCCTTGGTGAAGGCGCCGACCACGATCTCATACTCAAAACGTTCGATGGCGAAACGACTAAAATCGACGCTGTCTTAGACGAGCTCAACACCATCCCTTTCCTGTCGGACAGCAAAATTGTCCTGCTGCGTCGCATGGATAAGATGAAGAAAGACGCGCTTAAAGCTCTTGAATCCTACCTCGATAAGCCCAACCCATCGGTGAAATTTGTCGCGTCGGCGACAGCGCTAGCAGCGAATACTCGCGTGTATAAAAAAGCCGAAAAGGCAGGTGTCATCCTGTCGCTGGCCGAAAAGAAGCCATGGGAAAAAGAGTCCGCCTACTGTCAATGGCTCCAAGAGAACGTGTCTGCTGAAGGCAAGAAGATGGAGCCTCGCGCTGTCCAGACGCTCGTTAAGCAGACAGGTCTCGACAAAGCGCTCCTGCGCATGGAGATGGAGAAACTCATCTGCTACGTGGGCGACCGCCCACAGATCACTGTCGCCGATGTGGCGGCAATATGCACACGTGTGGACATCGATACGATCTTTCAGCTGTCCGAGGCTGTCTTCCGCCTTGATGCTGCTGCGGCACTACTTGTCGCACGCCATCTTCTCGATGGAGGAGCCCCGCTTATAGGTATGATCGTCCAGCTGCGGCGCCAGTTTCAGACGGAGTTCCAGGTCTGTTCTATCCTCGCCAACGGTGGCAACCCCGCGGACATTACAGCGCAATTCCGCCATATGTATGGCAAGATCTTAGATAAACACATACAGCTCGCTCGCGGCTACGGGATGCAACGCTTCAAGCGTGGACTCCTTTCCATTGAAGAGACCGAGCTCACAGCAAAAAACAGCTCACTTGCTCCAGACTTCCTTCTGGAGCGCCTAATCATGAATTTAGCTAGGTAATCGATGTCAAAAAAACGCGGTACATTACTCCTTCTTCCGAACCTTCTTGGGGAACATAAGCATCACCAGCCCTTTCTTCCTGCTAGTGTTGACAAGGCGATGGCAAACCTCGATGGTTTGATTGCCGAAAGCGAGGGCGGCGGCAGAAGGTTCTTGGGGCGCTTTGAAACAAAGAAAGCCGCACATCTTATGCCTATGGCACTTCTCAATAAGCACACCGATGACAGCGACCTCGATTTCTTACTCGAGCCTGTGATAGCAGGTGAGCGCTGGGGCCTTGTGTCTGATGCTGGCATGCCTTGCATAGCAGACCCTGGGCATAAGCTTGTGAGCCGTGCACGCAACCAAGGCGTCAACATACAGGCGTTCGTAGGGCCATCAGCAGTGACATTGGCGCTTATGCAGTCAGGCCTGCCTGGACAGTCGTTCACATTCCATGGATACCTTGACCGTGATGTCGCCAGGCGTGGAGAGTCCATCAAACAAATTGAAGCGGCTGCAAAGAAGACGCGCGCAACACAGATCGTTATTGAAGCCCCCCACCGCAATGGGCATCTCATGGAGAGTTTGCTCGAAGTTTTAGATCCCAAAACAGTGTTATGTGTGGCGTGGAATCTCACGCTCCCCGACCAAGGGCTCGTTACACAGCCGGTGTCGGTGTGGAAGCGCTCAGATTTGCCAAACCTCCACAAGAAGCCTGCCATCTTCCTCTTTGCTACGTAGTAGAATGTGACGCATTCTACCGAGGGAAAAATACCACCGAGACCACCGAGAGCACAGAGAGACCTCTTTTGCATCATACTCTTGTACAGTGGTGCAAACAATTGTACGTCTGTCCCTTTCTTCCTTTGCGTCTTCGAATCTTCGCGCCTTTGCGTTTCTTTTCATGTAGATTTAACAAGCCCTTTGCATTGGCTTGTTTAGATTTACGTGAGAGAAAACGCAAAGAAGCAAAGAATGCAAGGCGCAAAGGTAACTCAAAGCTCATTGCACATCGGTGAGCGGCCTCGCAGTTAGCTACGCTGCGTCAGCTCGCCAGTCTTTGTTATTTTGTTCAATGTCTCGATGAGTAGCGGTCCAAAAAGCGGCGTGATTTCGCGTTTGAGACGCTCCACAGCGGCATCCACCGACTCATTGGCTCCGCGCTCAGCAGGGTGTTCAACAGTTGCAAGAACCTCTCCGGCGTCGATTTCTTCATCGAGAACATGCGCCGTGATTTTGATGCGTGTATCGCCCATCTCTAAAGCTCTTTTAATTGGCTCTGCGCCGGCGTACTCTGGGAGCTTACCGCGATGTAGGTTAATGCCTCCGTACGCAGCGCGGGCGCACAGCTCCGTGGGGATCCAACGCCTCCAGCTTATCGACAGCACCACATCATAATTGATCTGAGTGCACAAGTTCTCGAACTCTTCTTGATCATGCTTGGTATCGACGGTAAGCAGTGGGATAGCACGCGCCGCCGCTAAGGCAGCGTAGTGTGCGAACTCTGGGCGTTCGCTACGCGCGGGATCTTCGCTGCGCGGCAGGTGGCGGTGCGTGGCGATCGCGGCAACAGTATAGTCCTCGCTATCAAGTAGCGTTTTCAATCCTGCTAGCCCGTGATCGCGGGCGACAAGTGCTAACACTCGGGGCATTGTGGCTCCTACACAAGTTCTGTGGCGACGCTATCGTAGAAGAGACGACCCCGCGGGGTCAAGAGCAGTTGACTTCCCTCGTGAACAACAAGTCCATCGCTTGCCAGGGCCTTAAGGCTTGCCAATGTCTCGGTATCCAACACACCATGCTGTGCTTCAAAATTGGGAAGGTCTACACCGCTAACGAGCCGCAGGGCGATGACGAGCATCTCACGGGTGTGTGCTGCGGGCTCGAGCTTTTCAACAAAATCATGGGCAGGCTCACCGGCTTCGAGCTTTTTTAGGTACTTCCCCAGGTGGGCGACATTACGCAGGCGAGCTCCCTCCCAGTAGCTGTATGCCGAAGGGCCCAAACCCCAAAAGGGACGCCCCGTCCAATAGCCACTGTTGTGGATAGCTTCATGGCCACGGCGCGCGAAAGCTGATATCTCATACTGCATAAGGCCCGCGGCTTCGAAATGCGCGATGGCACTCTCATACATGCGGCGTGATTCGTCGTCGGGAGGTCTCTTTGCTTCCAGCTGCTCACGCCGTTTATAAAACGCCGTGTGTGGCTCGATAGTCAAATTGTACAGCGACAGATGCTGAATCGGAAGTGTACATGCCCGCGCCAGCGTGGTCTCCCATGTGGCTAGATTCTGCTGTGGGATGTCATACATGAGGTCTACGGAGATATTGTCGATGCCAGCATAGCCAACTGCTTGCACGGCCCGAACGGCGTCTGCGGAGCTGTGTGTGCGTGTCAGTAGCTGCAGCAGGTCGTCGTCTAGGCTCTGAATTCCCATACTCACTCTGTTGACACCCACACTGGCGTAGTCGCGTATGAGCGCTTCACTTACATCTTCGGGATTGGCTTCCAGTGTGATTTCGCATTCAGGTGCCAGAGTGGCCTCGTCAGCGAGCAATGACAAGAAGGCGCCCAGGCGTTCGGGGCCGTAGAGGCTAGGGGTGCCTCCGCCAAAATAGATGGAAACGAGAGTCTTATTAGAAAAATAGGGGCGCACGCGTGCCCACTCGAGAGCTAAGCCCCGAGCTAGGGAGTCTTTGAGGTCTTCACGGTCAGGCAGCACAAAGAAGTGGCAATAGCCGCACTTGTGGCGACAGAAGGGAAGGTGCACGTAGAGGCCAACAGTGTTGGCGCTCACATGTGGATCACCAGTCGTCGGCATCGGGGTCGATGATACCGCCGCGCTTCCAGCGGTTACGGTCACTGAAGTAGGATTCTTCGTCTTCCATGTCGTCTTCAGCAACGGTCTCGGCGTCGTCGTCGTCGTCGCGGTCTGCGATGACGGAGCTGTCGCCTGCCTGGCTTTCTGAGTCGAGGTCAAACTGCGTAGCCCCGCCGCCAGCATGGGTGTCGCCCATATCTACATCAGGCAGTGATGGCATTTCGGTGTACGTGCTTGGGCGCGCGGAACGCTTGGGAGCGACATACTCCTCACCTTCACCACTTTCCTTGAGGAATTCCAGCCTTTCTCGCTCTTCTTCGATCTTAACCTTAACGGTTTCGATTTCTTCTTGGTGCTTTTCGATATCTTTCTTGGGCACCAAACCGAGCTTAAGCCATTGCTCTAGGTCAGTGAGCTCGGCCTCAAATTTTTTCAATCTTTCGCTTTTAACGTGTCTCATTGTCAGTCCACGTAGTAATTCACAGATAGTTTAGGTAGAACGCTATATAAAGCCTTGATCTGCTCAACAGAGATCCACGGTGATAGTTCAAGGCGCTATATTATCCACACACGTAGATATTTTAACATCTTCTTTTTTTTCAACACAAACAGAAAATGAACATAATTCTTTAATAGTAAGTGGTATAGGGGTGTCACACCAGCTTTCTACGTCCACTTGCCAGGGTACATGTCGCCACAAAAAGGAATTCTCCGGCCAAAAAGAGATAGTAATAGTGCTCTCCTCCACTTCCAAATCCGTAGCTATGGAGGCCCGTTCCCAAAATGTAGTTGACGCCGTACCAGGTGAAGCTGATAGCCCAAAGGCCTACGATGCTGCCGATGGCAAGGCCTAGGTCCCCGATTTTACGGAAAGTGTAGGCGTGGATCCACCCCAGGTAGACGCAGCTAGAGATGAAGGCCCATGACTCTTTTGGATCCCAGTCCCAGAAGCGCCCCCAGCTTTCTGCTGCCCACACGCCACCAAGTAGGGTGCCGGGAATGAGCAGGGCCACACCAATGTACAGAGTGTTGAGGATCCCGCGGGCGATCTCAGAGTAGGGAAGCTGCCATCCCAGTGCTCGGCCCAGAAGATATAGGTGCCCCATGATGCCACTTAGAATGAACACCCCATAGCTGGCAACGACCATAAGGACGTGGATAGTGAGCCAAAACTGCGAGTTCAGTACAGGCTGGACGGGCTCGAGGCCGCTGTGGAGTTGAGTGAGTTCCAAAAGAATAAGTAGGGTGCAGGCTTGGAAACACGCTGCCATCAGGGCCCATGGCGTGCGCTGCCATATGCGTGCCACGAGCGCTATCGCGACAGCAACCCATGGGACGTAGAGTACAGTCTCGAACATATTCGCCACTGGGGGGCGTTGGAGAACATACATCCGCAGCGCTAAAATCCCCGTATGAAAGATGAATGCGACAGCTGTCAGGGCGATGCTCGTTGTAGTGATCCACTGCAACTTTAGGCTTGTAGACAATACGCAGGCTATTAGAGCAAGGAAGTAAATAGCAGCGGCGAGCATCCCCCAAGGGAATTTGTAGTAGAAGACTTCGGCGTGGAGTTGCTGCTGTGATGGTAACGACGGAATAGCGTGGGATGCGCGTAGCTCATTATAGCCTCCTTCAAGAGCCGCCACAAGGCCGCGCATATTGGCGTCAGTGCCGCTACCATCGCTTAACGCGATATAGTGGCGCTGCGCTGTTTCAAAGGTTAGATCGGAGAACGCAGTGAAATTCTTGATCGGCTGCCACAAGTGCAGAGTAGGGTTGTACTGGAGTAGCTGGAGTGCTCGTAACGAGTACCATCGGCTAGGGTTGTGGCGGTCCGGCAGCATCCGAAAGTCGACCCCTGCGGTCTGTAGGCGCGATTTCAACGGAGAGGTCTGCTCGATTATTTGCGCGATGTCAGCGCGGGAATTACCTTGGATTTGGAGGCTTTCAGACAGATCCATAAGCGATTTCTCACTCGCCTCAATATCCTCGAGTACAGTGTAGGCGTCTATCTGCTGGAGAAGAGTGGTAAGAGATTCCACCTCAGGGCGCTGGCGGTTCCGCTCGGCAATGCGTCCGTGGACCCCCTCCCCAACGACGGTGCCTTTGGGGATATCCTGCCACGGCCATACATTGGGAGTGCGTTGGATGACTAGTTTGTTGTCGCGCATTGCCACCCAGAGCCCCGGTACTAATGAAGTGAGTTCCAAACGCGTTGCGGCGCTGCGGTTGGCGTGGGCATGGTACGCTTCGATGTAGTGGTGGCGGACGAGGATTTCGAGCCATCCAGCACGGAAGTTGTCAAAACCCTCGAGGAGTTCGTTCAGGGTGAAGCGGCTTGTTTTAGTATTGAGATTTAAGGCTTCTTTGACCTTGGCACTACCAAGGAAGAACAGGGGCATGTCGTCGTATGGCTCATGCCCACGAAGGTGCACCTGCCAGGCGAGAGTGATGGCGTCGCGGTTGGGGAGTGCGGCGATGTCGGCGTCGCTGCCTTTGAGACGCTGCTTGCTATAGAGGTCATGGAGCCACAGGCGAGCTGATGCATCCATCGGACGAAAACGTCCCTGATGGGCAACGGGCACAACTTTCAGTTCCCGGGCGTCTGGAGGCGCTGTCCATCCTGTAGACGACAGCGAGCATAGTAACGTTGCAAGGACGGCGAAAATTCTAAGCATGACATGTTCCTAACATACGACGGAGATACAACCTGCCACGGAGTCCCCTCGTCTGTCAATAGTAGCCGTACTGATGGCTGGTGTCTTGTCTTTTTGCAGGGAAACCAGGAGTGCCAGGAGAATCAGGAAAAGAAGTAAGGGTGGGAAGGAGGCTTTGTGAGTGGTTCTTTCTTACTTTTCCTACATTTCCTGACCTTCTTTTAGCCAGGTAAGCGCAGATACGAAGTAAGAGTAGGAAAAGTAGGAACGGAACAGGCTCAAAGCTTCCTTCTTCCTATTCCTCTATTTCCTCTATTCCTGTTTTTCCTGGTGTCTTGCTTTTTTGCAGGGAAACCATGCCCAAGCACTACTTCACGATATCTGCTACCCGCTCGATGAGGAAGGCATATAGGTTAGGCCTGTTTGCGTCTCGGTCAAGGAGCTGTAAGATATTTACCAGATCAGAGACCTGGGCTTGCTGGCGCCATTCTTCACCAAGGTAGCCTCCAGCCTCTTCGTAGCCCTGTGTGAGTGCGTCGATATCCACTGGACAGACAGCCTGGTGCCTTAACAGCACAGCGAAATCGAGAACAGGGCTACCAGCATGGGAAAATTCCCAGTCGACGACAAAAACATCTCCATCGTCGGTAACCAGGATATTGTCGGGACGGAAATCCGAATGGACAAGTGCTGCGGTAGCACCCATCACAGGAAAAAAATCTCTGTGTTGGTCGACGAAAGCAGCTACCTTTGGGGTGAGCTCTCCACCGAGACGTTTTCTAACGAGAGTAGAGTCGTGGATGAGGCGTCGCGTTTCCACGTAGTAGGGAGAGCTTCCCCGTGCGAACGGATAGATAACATGGAGGTCCGAACCAAGCAGGCCGGCTTCGTCAAAGGTGAAGCTGTGGATACTTGCTAAGGCGGTACCGACGCAATGCCAGAGCTTTGGGTCGCTTTGATTCTTCAGTAGGTCTAACGGCGTTGCGTCAATATATTCCCATAGAGCCCAAGCGCCTTTGGAGTCGCTGTGGGTGGCGATGAGTTCAGGAATGGGAACCTCTTCGCAGATCTTGTCGTAGATTGCGGCTTCTAGGGCGCAGTTGCTGGTATCGCGCTTGTGGATTCTGAGAACATACTTGTTGCCCCCAGAGCTAATGATGTAGTTCTCGTTGAGGTTACCCCGAGCAATGGGAGTGACCTTAATGACAGGGTTGGATAGCTCGTCTTGGAGTAGGGTATTGGCGCTCTCAATACTGAGCTCTGCGACCGGTTCCGTCCGTTCGTTAAAGATTGCCACGTTGCTTTCTGCCATCGTTGGGGCCTCTTCGTTGTTTATATGGGCGAATTACGAACAGTAGCACGATCCCAATACAGAGCACAAGAGCTCCGGGATAGGTGAGCCAGTACTTAAGAGGGTCCCTGTTCACAACAAGTTGAACCTGACGCACGTCCGTTTCTGTTGGAGGTGCGATATTTGCTAGATAAAAGCGGTATCCGTCCCAAGTTTCATAGACATGGTTCATGCTGAGTGTGACTTCGTGTGTGTGAGCAGTACGTGTGTCGGTGACAGAAACATCAGCTTCAAAGGCCTGCGCTTGCTGCGAGTTAGGCTGGTTGATTTGGCGCGCGTCATGAAGCCTAACGCGATAGGGGAGCTCAAGATGCTTTGGTTGGAAACGCACGAGATAGCGCCCACCAAGGGCAGTCCAACGCGGGCCCGACGAAAAACGGTCATATGTGAGAGGAATGTTCTCGCTGCCACGTGCGTCTTGGATCTTTAGGAGCACCAAGGGGAGATTGTCTTCGACCTTGTCTAAAGGAGTCAGCGAAAGGTGATGATGGGTGACAGGACTACGCAAGGTCGGACGCTGTGAGGTGCTTGCGTCGTTAGCGAGTAGGGCCCAAAGCTGCTCGTCATCGAGGGTAGGCTCCACCGCGTGTGGGTCGATGTCATAGGCACGCAAGTATGCGCTAAGCCACTGCGCCGAGGCAACAGCAGTGGCATCACGAGGGGGCGGCAGGGGCAGCTCAGCACCCACTTCAAACAGAGCAGCGACTAGGGTGTTCAAGGCTTCGATACTACTGCTACCGTCCTGGAGGTACACTCCTAGCATCTCTAGTAGGGGCCAACGTGCTCCTGAGGTAGCTCGGTGGCGGAGTTGCTGCTGCACAAGAGGAGTAAGCTCCGCCGTCCATTGGCAAGCACGCCATGTGCCTGTTGGAACTGCGGTCCAGTCGATACGTGCCAGGGTCTGTTCCAACGACACCGACAGAGGGGCCTGCTTCGGAACTAACCAGCCGCCGCTACGGCGCCACACTGAGAGTAGTTCCGCTGTGGCGGCACCAAAATCGCTTCCTGTCTCTTCGCAAGCGTGGTGGAGAAGTTTTAGCGGAGCAATGACGGTAACACTACCTTGAGTACTAGAGTGAATGAGCTCTTCAAGTACCGTGTCATAGGCTTTTTGCCGATCTTCGAGGCTGCGTGCGACATGAGGAGGAAGTACCTGGGTTTCGACGGCATACCCGCCATAGCCTCCGTCGAGCTCCCACAGTGACTCAAAGCCATGTTGGGGGAAGGCCTCCGCCCCAAAAAAGCCGTGAGCATCCATAGCACAGACGTATTGGTCTCCATAGGAATCTTCGATAAAGGCCACTGCGGGCGTAGTTCGCTCAAGCTTCCACATTAATGGAGCGTCGGATGCTTCAAAGTGCTCTGTCCTATTGAGCAGGGCTGCGGCGCCATTCAACGCAATTTTGGTGTGCTGCAGCGGGAGCGTAGCTTCTGTGATCTCCAATTTTAATAGTGGGGTTCGCCCACCTTCTCCCATAATGAGCCCTACAGCTGCGCTAGAGTCACCGACGGCCACACCTGCACGAAGAGCTTGGCGCAAAGGTGTCTTGGCGAGACGCGCACCTGTCAGAGCATCCTCACAGACAAGCATGCAGTCTTGGGTATACAGAGCGGTCATCACCGTTTCAACATCTTCATCGCAGCGCCATGCACTAAAGGACCATGTTTCTACCGGGTCTTGACCCAGGCTTACTGCCACAGCATCGGTGTGTGGATGTCCTTCCCAATCCTGAACAGGTATGGGGGAAAGGCCTTCGACATATGTGTGACTGCCCTTAATCCAAAACTCTAGTCGCTCGCGAGAGTGCGTTGCCTGTCGGAGCTTTTTGATGCGTAGCTCCGGCGGGGCCTCCCCAGAAATTGCCACGAGCTGCGATAGTCCCGAAGGGATATTCCATTCCGAAATGACGTCTTTGCCACCTTCTGGACGGTAGTGGACTTCCAGGCTTTGGCTGTCACGTACGAAAGCCGTTTGTGTCGCGGCACCTTCAGTGACAACGAGTGTCGCCTGTAAACCAAATAACTGTTTGGTAATCACACCCGCGAGTACCATTAGGAGTCCCAAATGCGTGATTAAAAAGGGCACGTGATGCCAGCGAAACGGCCAGCGTCGCAATGCTGACACCAGAATATTCACAAAGAAACCACTGAGCAATAAGCTGAAAACCCAGCTGCTATAGATCCATTGCGCGGCAAAGGCATGAGAGTCGGCTCGGGCCTCCAAAACCGTTCCTAAGGCCACACCTATACCTGCTAGAGATATGAGGATGATCGCAAAGCGGATACCTCCTAAAAAGGTCCATAGTGCTCTTAGTAGACACTTCACTGAGTGGGAATCTCCTCTATGAGCTCAAAACTGCGCGCAAAAGCAACGATAGCGTCTTGATGTCGTTCTAAAGATGCTTTGGGACCCGTGGCTTTGATGGTGTAGTCACCTCGCATTTGATGAAATAGCTTCGACTGAACAGTGCTGTCAGAGGTCTCTAAGCTACGAAAATGCTTCGTCCCTATCTGCATAGCCCAAGCCAGAATGGCAGTGGGGGAATCTTCTTTGTGACCGTCTCCCTGCAAACATAGGCCTGTAAAGCCTCCGTGAGAACATGGGGATATGGTGTAACTTAAGGGGTCTTGAAGGCCCAGCTGCTGGCGCCAACGACTGACCTGAGCACCAGGAGGTATGCGATCGCTCATACTCTCTGCAGGGAAATTGTGGACCGCGATATGGACAGCGCCTGCGGGGTCTTCGATGTCAAAGGAGCAAAGAGCAAGCATGGTGTCGGTAATAGACACATGGGAATCAGGATCACGTCGTGTCCACTCACTTGGCACTCTTACACGATAGACGCGATCACGTTCAGCGTTGCCTTCATCGCGCCCCGAAATGCCCTGCCAAGGGAGACGCTCCGTGGTATTTGATTCGCCTCCACAGGAAGTAAGAGTCAATAGACACGCTACACCCACTACACATATTCGCAACATCAATAGCCCGTTTTCTTAACCTAGAAAGATGCCCATCATCGAGGAACATCCATTTCCTTCCAAGGACAAAGCATACTAATCTGCAATTGACACCCTTACACTCAGGACTCTCCTAAATTGTTTTCCTGATAGGGGAGAACAAATAAGAGCTAAATCCCTGTTAGCGAATTACTTCTAAGGTTCGAAGAGAGTGTCAGGAAATAACACTGGGGTACAAATCACGATAAATTGTTCATAAGGCCCGAGGGGCTGAAATCTGTATAGCCTGGGGCGTAGCCCCAGGTAGACAAATTAAGCTCCGAAGCGCTGTAAGTGCGACACATGTTTCATGTTACGGTGTCGCCCTTACGAGAGTGTCAAGAAACCACAGCGTACCAGCATGCGAAGAGCCCTTAAGGTCCAAAAAAAGGGAACATTGAGGTTTCTTTATACTCTCTACAGGCCTCAGAAGTAGGACTCAATCAGGGTTAAAAGATAGCTTGAGACGCTCATCTCCATGACCTCCTTCCTATCTCCATGACCTCCATGGTTCCTTTTCATTGCTGCGGGCTACACTCTCTTTGAATTTCGGTGCTAACACATAGAATTTTATCTAGCCAGTTAAGGCTTTGTATGCTAACGTTTCTGATGTCAATGACCAACGGAGTATAGCGCAGCTTGGCTAGCGCGGCTGCTTTGGGAGCAGTAGGTCGGGGGTTCGAATCCCTCTACTCCGACAGAAAGCCCTCATAGAGATTTCTCTATGAGGGCTTGTTTTTTACCCTTATGGACGGTCGTCAACTCACCAGCCTTGGTCGTGATCATCTTGGTCCCCGTCTCCTTGACGGTGACCTCCACCGCGTCCGTGACGTCCACGGCCATGACCGTGACCACGATTCCACGGTGGTCCGTTGTTACGCCATCTATCGTGTCGCTCATCCCTCACTTCCTCTTGCTTGTCGCTAACCATCTTATCTAACCGAGCTGCGTAGAAATAATGGTCTTCAGCATGCAAAATGTAGTGATTAGGAGAATCTTCGTCGGAAGACTCAAGCATATACACTTTTACCATCGTGCTGTATTTGGGCATGAAATCGATATCTTCGGCTCCAAAAACCATCTTATTACCCAGTCCCAGAAGCCAGCCATCATCACTCATGTTGGCGCGAATGAGCTTCTTGCCAGAAACCACCTCGTCGTAGTCTTTGACGGCATCTGCAGCGTCCTCGTCGCCATACTGCTCAAAGCCATACTCCTGGATCCAACGCGTAAATGCCCGTTGGTACATAAAGGCGCCTCCTGGCTTTCCGTGTCCACGGCCTGGATGTCCCTTGGGACCTCTGCCTCTGCCTCGGCCTCCACCTCCACCGTGCGCTACGAGCTGGTCACTGTGCGAGCTTTGGGCTGCCACCTGCAGCGCGTCCTCACCTTGCCAACCACCAGATGCGCTATCAGGGAACGCCAGCGCCACACATGCAAGTGTCGCAGCTATCCATGGTATTGAAAATTTGTACATAGTATCCTCCGATTATTTTATTATCTCAGGGCGCTGGACTCCAAGCTACGTGGTAGGACGCAGCGTCTATCCTACTTTGGGCTAGTTGTCGTCCTCAGGAAAGTACTTGTTGAACTCGAAATAGCCCTCAGGCTGCGACAACGAGGAGGGTCCATTCTCATCGTTCTCATAGCTTTGGCTTTCTTCGTTATACGACTCGCTGTCGTTGTAGTCGCCGCCGTAATACACCTCGGTATTATCATCGTGCCGTTCATTATGTCGGCCGCCATGGTGGTACTCACTGTCGCTCTCAGTGTTTTCGTGCTCGGAATCGTTACTCGAGTTTCGACGTTCATGTTGTGGATGGTAAGACTCTCCGCTTCCATGATTGTGTCGCTCTCCTCCACCGCGTGAGTGATGCCCTCCTCCGCCCCGTCTTGCTATGAGGTCGCTATCGGAGAACGAAGCCATAGATAAAGTAGCAGGCAGTTCCGTCGGGATAAAAAGCACAAGAGAGAGAAATGATATTCCAATGAAATTTATATATTTCATAAAAACCCCTTTATTTCGAATTAATACACTCATCTATCATAATAATATTGATATTATAATTATTTTAAAAGAAAAGTTTAATCTCGTTGCTAGCGGTCGAGTCGCTTCTCTGCTAATGCTAGTTGAAGTAGCGATCGAAACGTGTTTCATGTTCGTCATAGTCATCATCATCGTCGTCATACCGGCGCCGACTGTCATAGCGACGATTATCATAGTAAAGGTCTGCATCTGAGCGATCGTTGTACTCGTCTTCGTAGCGGCTATCGTCATAGTCATCAGTATCATCGTAGTCATAATCGTCATCGTCATAGTAGTCGTCGTCACTTTCGCCGTAGTAGAAGTAGTTGTCGTCGTAGTAGCCGCCAGTGCCATAGACATAGCGGGTGTCGTGGCGATCATCGATGCGATCGCGACGATAGTCCTGGCGACGGTCTTGACGGCGATGCTTCGGGTAGTGCTTGACCTGCTGCTTCTTTACAGGCTCTCTAGCATGCGATCGCTGCCGCTGCCGACCCTGACGCGCATGTTGGTCACCACGCTGTCCCCTGGCAGTGATCTCGTCGCTTGCCGTAGGTATCGACTGCATATCCACGGGTAATACTGAGATGGAGATAATGAAAATAATTCTAATTAGTTGTTTTATCATTTAAAATCTCTCTATAGCATGTTGATAACTAATAGTTTATATTGTAACAAGATCAATATATTATTCAAAATAATTAGTATGCATCCGGGCTTGAGAGGCGCATTTTCAGAGAGTGGGAACTAACCCTGACAAAGTGACACTTCTTAACGGTTATCTCCTTTACCAAAAAAACTAAGATCCACAGTGCTTCCAAAACCTTGGGCAGAACCTAGCAAAGAGTGTAAAGAAATCCCGAGATCGATTGAGAAATCGTTGACTTTTCATGAGTCCCGAAGGGGCGACTCATTGTAGCCCCACCCGGGAGGGTGGGGTCAAGCATAGAAAATTCAGGAGGCCTGTAAGGCCGACTCATGCCTCACAGATACTTGTGAAGCGCTTATGGAGCCACGAGTCGGCCTTACAGGCCTCAGATTTCTTTTGAATCTTACCCCACCCTCCCGGGTGGGGCTACAATGAGTCGTCCCTTCGGGCCTTATGAACAATTTATCGTGATTTATATCCTTGTGCTATTTCTTTACACTCTCGCAAAGGCTTGGGTGGCAATCAGGGTCTATCAGCATTGACTACGCTCTTTGCTAGAAAACCCCAGTGAGAGTAAACTACGTCTTCGATAACAGCATGTATTCGACGATTATGATGTATTTTGCCTATCTCTTTACTTGGGACCCCTCTCGTGACCTATTTACTATTCCATGGATAGGACATCCAGTTGGGTGGTACGGAGCCCTGTTTGCGCTCGGTTTCATCGTGGCCTATTTTATCATCATCGGAATGTTTACTCGTGAACTGTTAGTCGTTCCTACACTCACACCCGCACATATCACCGATTGGCAAAACCTTGTGGCACGTCTACAGTCCGCTAGCTCCAATTCAGCAGACCCATTACACGTGATTTATCGGACGCTAAACAAGGACACATGTGCTCTTATAGACGGAGGCCACTCGGAAGATCCAAAACTCCAATACGCGGTTACAGATGCGCTATGCAAACTGCTTTCGGAGTCGGATCTCGAGAGAATTGCAGGGGATTTTCTTGAGCCCGTGGACCGGCGTGTTGCCCTCCAGCTAGGAGACACCAAAGTTGTACGTGCCCGACTAACTCTTCAACGAGTACTTGCTGGAGCTCTTGCGACAACGCGGGAAGTGGCGTTGGCGCTGACAGACCACCTTTGCTGGTTTACTGTTGTAGGTACCATTGTAGGAGCCCGACTTGGGCAAGTCTTCTTTTATGGGTGGGACTACTACAAGGAACACCCCTTAGAGATTTTTATGGTGTGGCACGGAGGCCTCGCCAGTCACGGGGGCACCATTGGTGTGATGCTTGCCATCGCTGCCTTCACCATAATGGCGCGTAGGCGTATGCCTCAAGCAAGTTTTTGGTCTATCCTTGACCTTGTTGCTGTTCCCACAGCCATAGTCGCTTTTTGCATCCGCCTGGGAAATTTCTTTAATCAAGAGATCATTGGACTGCCTACAAGCATGCCGTGGGCCATCGTGTTTGGACACCCCGCAGAAGGGGGCTCCCCAGTGCCCAGACATCCCGTTCAGCTATACGAAGGCATGTTCTACCTTGCCGTTTTCTTTATTCTATACCGCATGTGGGCCCGTGGTGCGCATCGTGGCCGTCCCGGTCTTCTAGTCGGATGGTTCTTTGTACTCGTATTCGGATGGCGTATCCTTATGGAGTATTTTAAGGTCTCCCAGGGAGGCTTCGCCGAAGAGTCTCTTCTGCAGACCGGGCAGCTCCTCAGTATTCCTTTCGTGCTTCTAGGGGCATGGCTCGTTTGGCGTGCACGCCGAAGAGGGCAAGCCCAGCATAGAGTGAGCAGTCCCAAACCTGCAGCAAATCACTAGCAGCATTCTCAGCGCAAACGTATGTAAAAAAAATATTTTTCATAAGTTACTGGTTTCGTGTGCTTTAGACTTAAATAGGTTCAGAGTAGTTCTTAAGCGGTTTTTAATTAAATATTTTTATAGCTATCATTAATATGTAACTGTATTTAATTATGCGTTACTAAATATTACATTAATAAAATTAATAGGTGCGTCATGTTTAGTTATTTTAAGCGTTTTTGCGCTGCAACTGCCCTGGCTCTTTGTGCAGCCTCTGTGTTTGTTCCTACGTCTGCGAACGCGGCTACATTCAATCTGTCAGGAACAGTGCGAGACTTCTCGTCATCACATCCTGATTTCGAGAACTACAACGGAGTGGACCCAGGTATCGTTGAGGATAACCTTGGAGGAGACAAGAAGCCTGTCTACGCTGGACTAGCAGGAAATCCATCCACTTCCGGACAAACCAATTTTGATCAGTGGTATCGCGATGTTGGGGGTGTCAACCAGAGTACCTCATTAGGCATCACGCTAGACAATACAATCACTGTCGATCCAAACGTATATACCTATGTCAACAATGACTTCTTTCCTATTGACGGACAGCTCATGGGGAACGAAGGTAATCCACACAATTACCACTTTACCTATGAAATACATTCGTCATTTACCTACCAAGGTGGAGAGGAATTTACGTTCACCGGAGACGATGATGTGTTTGTCTTCATCAATGATCAGCTAGTTATAGACCTCGGCGGAGTGCATGCGGCATTGACTGATAGCGTCTCACTAGATGCTGTTGCTGGGTCCCTAGGCCTTGTCATTGGAAACGATTACGACTTTGATCTCTTCTTTGCAGAAAGACATACGTCGGCATCGTCATTCCGTATTGATACCAGTATCGCACTACAAACAACAGTGCCCGAGCCTGGCACCTATCTACTGATGGGGTCGCTGCTTACTTTCGCGTGGGCTGCACGACGTAAGCGTGCACCAGACAACGCATAAATATACCCACTATGCCTGAGGAGCCACTAGCTGGTTTCTCAGGCAAATTCTTTACCGGCCACGCTGCGAGGCATTGAAGCGCTGCTTAAGAGCCACGATCTCGTTAAAAAATGCTTCATGTGAAGCAGTTTCAGGAATGCCCAAACGCTCGCGGAACCCTGTATCATCGTAGCGCATGAAGGGGTTTGTCTTCTTCTCGACATCGAGACGTTCAGGAACCGAAGGAAGACCCTCTTTGCGGAGCTTAGCAACACGGATGAAGCGATCTGTCACAGCTGTGTTCTCAGGGTCTATTTCGTAAGCAAAGCGCATATTATTGAGAGTGTACTCATGTCCATAGTAGAGAAGTGTCTCTTCAGGCAAAGCGAGTATGTTCTCAAATGCCGTCATCAAATTGGCAGGAGTGCCCTCAAAAAGATATCCACAGCCTGCACCAAAGATACAATCACCTGTAAATAGAGCTTTGAGCTTCGGAATATAAAAAGCCTGGTGCGAACGCGTGTGGCCAGGAGTGCCAATAGCGATGACCTCGATAGGACCAAACTGGATCCTCTCCCCGTCAGCAAGACCTTGGTCAAGGCCAGGGATGCGACGGTCTTTAGGTCCATAGATGCGACATTGACTCCATTCCTTGAGGCCAAGGTTGCCGTCGACATGGTCCCAGTGATGGTGCGTGTTGAGGATCGCCACAAGCTTGAGCTTGTTAACATGAATATAGGACGCTACAGGACAACCCTCGCCAGGGTCGATGACGATAGCTTTGTCCTCCCAACGAATCACATAAGCATAGTTGTCCTGCAAGACCGACAGCGCAACGATGTCAATTTGTGGATCAGCACAGTATCCCGCACTCACAAATATACATAGCAACACCCACAGGCGTGAGATCATGTCACGCACTATGCCTTCCTTTTCTTAGGCTTGCCCTGTTTGCTTGGTGTCGACCCAGACCCCGAGTCAGAGGCCTTTTCAGAGCTCTCCTTGTTAAGCTGACGCGCAGTGATCCATTGCTGCAGCACTCCGACTACCGTCGATGAAATCCAGTAGATGCTCAAACCAGAAGGGAAGTGGTAGAACATGATCGTGAACATCGGCGCCATCATCGTCGTCATAGCACGAGCCTGACGCTGCTGGTCCGTCATTAGGTTCGGATCGCTAGGAGCCGGAGACATCATGCGCTGCTGAAGGAACATGCACGCACCCAAAATCAGAGGCAGTAGGTGAAATTCATTCCCAATAAACGGAATGGGCTGTCCCCATGTAAACAGCACATCTGGCGCAGCAAGGTCATCGATCCATCCAGGGATGAATGTGGCGCCTCTAAGTTCAAACGTCGATTTCAGCAGATCATACATACCGATCAAGAAAGGCATCTGTATGATCAACGGAAAGCAACCCGACATGGGGTTTACCCCTTCCTCACGATAAAGGTTGAAGGTCTCCATCTGAGCCTTCTTGGGGTCTTTTTTGTATTTCTCGTTAAGAGCAGCCACTTTTGGACCAAGCTTCTGCATGCGTAGAGCCGACTTCGTCGACCACGCATTCAGTGGATACAACATAAGCCTTAGCGCTATCGTCAATAGAATGATCGAAAAGGCCCACGACCCCGTCAGATGGTGGAAAAACCGCATCAACGCAAAAAGGAACTTTGAGAACGGCTCCGAAATGAAACTCGCCCACCCATGATAGCTTTGTGCCGAAGTGTACTCAGGGTTGTAGCCCGTTGCAGGGTCACTGAAGGCTTCGTCGGCACGTTCCAATATGTCGCTAGCAAAAGGACCTGTGAACAGTCGGAACTGCATACTGCCTCCACTACCCTTAAGAGGTAGGAGAAGCTGATACCCTGGGAATTCTTTAGGTGCTCCATGAGAGTCTTGACCAGCACTAAGCTGCATCAGACGCGTAGGAGCGCTACGGCTCGAAACCCGCGTAGCTTTGTACCCTGGGTCAATCTCCGAGAGAGGATCGACAATTAATCCGAAGAAACCATTGGAATTGGTAATCCAGTCCGGATGGAAAGAACTAAAAGCAATCGTGTCCTTAGGCAAATCCACAGAAGTGACTTCACTCTTGTCAAAACGCGTAAAGCGATACTTGATGGCAGGTGCCGGATACCCAGAGACAAGCTCCACCTCAGGAACTCCAGATGTCAGCCAAAGTCCCTTCGCGTCGCCATCAACGTCGATCGTGAGGTCCACAACATAGGGAGCCGCATCAGATAGTGTATAGGTCTTAGTGATACGTCGACGGCTCTGCTGCGACTCGAATACAATCTGGTTTTTGGTGAATCGCTTCACCGTATACGGACGCTGCGCCATCTCAGGATACTCGGACACAATATTAGTCGAGTAAAAGTGCGGGTTGATCGCCGTCTCCGTGCTTCCATTGGCAGCGATGACATCGCGCCTCAGAAGTGGGTAGTACCCGCTTTCATGACCCTTCGCATGGAATGTCGATGTGCCATCGTGTGCAGTACCTGTGGTGTAGTAGCCGTGAGCTGGGAAGTGGGCGTCAGCAGGGTGCTTCTCCATCATCTCGCGGTCAAGCTCAATCTCCTTCACAACGCTTTTCGGGTTCTCCTCAGTCTCGAACGGGAGGTTGATTTCAGAAAGAGCTCCTCCAACATTAGTGAAAACCAACTGCACAAAGGCGTTTTCTAGCACGTAGTACTTCTGGTCCGCGATTCCCGTACCCATAGGGATCTCGGGAACTTCGGATACCACTTCCACAGCCCCCAACCCCTCAAAGTCCTCGAGACGGAAAAGAGTGCTGTGTTCCAGAGAATAGACCGCAGCAGGAAGATAACCCTGACTTGTCTTCCGTAAGATGATCGCGTCGCGCCCTGGCAAAAATGCCGCCTGCTCATCCACTGTGATCTCTAAGTCTTCAGCAGGAAGGGAGAAGTTTCCGTCACGCAGACGCCCCAAAGAAATGCGCACCTCCTCGGAACTTAGACGTGGAGCGGCGCTCATCAACTGCAGGTCAAAGGTGCCCACATCTTCGAGGTCTGCAATACGTAGCGTCCCAGTGGCACTGCGACTATAAATTGCAGGCTCACCACTGCGCGGGGCTTCTGTGCGAAGAGATAGCGCTTGTGGCGTTTTCCGCGAACCCCATTCACGAGAATATAACGTCTTCGGAAGAGCTCCCGACCAAGAAAGGACTAGAATGGCATCATCAACTTTGACGCCAGTAGTCACATAACTGTTGCCTTGGCTGTCGGAGAAAAGCTCCACCAAAGGAAGCTCATTCGGCTTACTCGTGCGCTCGGATAGCTCCACCAACAACTTTTCCTGGTGCTGTTGCTGTAGGGCTTTCTGCTGCTCGACCCATTTCTTGTTGGTGCCCTGATTCTGGTATTGAAAGAATAGGTTCACAACAAAAAGCGTCAGCGTCAAAGACACAAAAAAGAATAAAGTGCGCTTATCCATAAAGAGTCGTTACCAGTTGCGGGTGACGGAGAAACCGTGATTTTTGAAAGCAGTCAAAATAACAGACAAATCATTAAAAGCCAACACGCCCAAGGGGAACTAGGGCAAGGAAAAAGTATGTGTGCCGCCGTGGAAAGCTCGAGGTCATGGTGAACGCATGCGGGGATAAAGGGGCCGGAGATAAAGGGGCCCTACCGTGCGGTTCGTGTATGGCTTAGCCTTGTCCACTCGAGAAAAACCATGGAGAACATGGAGGGAAGGGCATGGAGTACATGGAGGGTCATGTGGGGGGCTCAATGTCTTTGGGTAGGAGTAAAATGCTTTGAATGGTTGTTTCACTCTGATTGTTTTATTTTAGGGGGCCGTAAAAAGGGGCCGTACCCTGCGATTCGTAAAAGGGGCCGTAAAAGGGGCCGTACCCTGCGATTCGTAAAAGGGGCCGTACCCTGCGATTCGTGCGATTCTGTAAAAGGGGCCGTACCCTGCGATTCGTAAAAGGGGCCGTACCCTGCGATTCGTGCGATTCTGTGGTTAGGTGGGTGTATGTGTGTGTGGAACTGGCAAGATGGAATGAAGCAAGCTGTCAATAGATACTGGACTGAGACTGTACATATTTCGACAGCCATTGCACTAGTTCGTCAACCGCGTGACGCAAATGTGGTTGACTAACAGCGCGTGATGCTAGCCGTGACAGAGTCCCGTGGTGCTTTCCAAGTAATGTACACACGTCATTGATACTCAATCCTTCCATCCTTTGGCAAGTCCGCGTTAGGACTGCTCTAGCTTCTACAGCACAGCGCCTTTTGTCACTACTTCGTAGTACCTCTATGGATACGTCAAAGCGTTGGCAGACAGCCTCTAAGGCATTAGTCAACTTGAGTTTTGGATCAATGATTTGGTGGGTACTTTGTAATAGACTAGACTCAGTTTCTGGGGCGTAGATCTTTGTAAATTCCTGACTTCCGTAGGCCCCTACCCGCGAAGCACGTTGTATTTCTTCGGCACCGTCGTGGGACTGTGCTTTTGCGTTCATGAAGACGGCTAATTTAGCCAACGCATCTCGATGATTGTTGCCAAAGTAGGACAGGACTCGGTCTGTTTCTAGCCAAGTAAAGATTGCTCTACCGAAGTAGGCGCCGTGACTAGACCACCTGTACTCCTCAGCTGACCTAGTGAGAGATGCCTCCAGAGGATTCAGATGAATATATCTCAGTAATCTTCGTAAATAGACCCCGTCTTGCACCAAAATAGAGCGAAAGCGCCCTTGGAAGACGTACCCGTTTTTGTCATACTTCTTGTTAAAGTACTGGGCGTATCTTCCAGCAAAACGGTGAACTCCAGTCGATAATCGGTCGCCAACGGGTTCTATTATGAAGTGCACATGATTGGACATGAGACAGAAGCCATGTATCCGGAACGAGTGTAGTTCGGACGCTTCCTGGAGTAATAGGCAGAATCTACTGCGGTCACCATCGTCACCAAAGATGTTTCTACCGTCGATGCCCCTTAGCATGACGTGGTGGCACATGTTCTTTTGCCAAGATCGCTTCTTTCTAGGCATTCCAATCGCCTTGTAAAATAAATACTACTAAACAGGACTATGCCAAATGTTAATGGTCTCCGCAACATAGAATCGCACGAATCGCAGGGTCCGGCCCCTTTTCTATTTCTTTGGTGACTTTGGTCTTTGTGTTCGATATCCTGAGGCGAGATTATTGAGAATTGAAGAGAAATGACGCATGGGCTTCTCCTTCCATCGAATAGTATTTTTATGCATTAGCACGCCTCTGGGCTTGCTGGCGTCGCCGGTAACAGACGAAATTGATGCTCTGATGGAGGAGTATGAGATTACGGCGGCAATTGAGCGCTCCAAGGCGCTTCTCAAACAAGAATCTGATCCCGAAATCCAAGCTGAAATCGGGCTGCGTTTGGCTATCGCCTACCACTTCGATCAGGAACAGGGGCGAGCCATTGAGGTTTTTTTAGAGGCCCTTGATGACCTAAAGCCTCCGAAAACCCCGGCAACACTCTTTCGCGAAGAACAACCTCACTATATGGCTGCGCTAGAGGGCTATCTAACCCATCAGAAACGCATAGCTACCAAGCACGAGGCAGAGGAAATCGTGGATCAGTATGCTGTCATCGTTAAGCATCATGAAGAATATGCGCATCTTGGGTATCTCGTTGCAGCGGCGCATGCGAATTTATCGGACTTTAAAAACTTTTTCCCGGTTTTCTTTGCGGCTTATCGCCAGCTTCCGGAGCACTATCTTGCCTACAAAACTAAGGCGATTTTACACATACGATTATGGCAACGAGGGAGGACACCTGAGGAGCGCGAAAAACGGCGTGCTGCTGTAGCCGAGAACATTCAGCGTGCGATTCAACTATTCCCGCAAGACGCTTCTCTTTACAGGATGTCGGTGAGCTTCGCTTCGGAGGATTCCAAAGCTTCTGTGGTGTCGGCTAGCTTGAAGAATATTGCGACTCACAATATCATGATCGCTCGGGATGATGTCGCGTTTTTCGTGCGCGAGGCGGTAGACACAGGGCAGCACGCAGAGGCAAAAGCTCTGCTCACCACGGCCCGCGAATGGTACAGGCGCAGCAAAGCGTTAGACGCTGCAGAGCAATATCTTAGAGAACATCGGCCGCCAGGAAATAAAGCACGGGGAGCGTAGGAGTATGACGGAGGACGACACACGGCAGCAAAGCGATTCTGCAGTGCTCCAGGGTCAAGAGGGCTCTCGTAATTTTGGTGATTACCGTATCTTACGTAGCCTCGGGTCGGGGTCTCTCGGTGAGACATTTCTTGCTGAGCATCGCTTTCTTAAGCAGCCCGTAGTTCTCAAAATTCTCCATGAAGACATCGCTTCCGCCCCTGGTTTTATCCAGCGTTTTGAAACCGAAGTGCGTCTTCTTGGGCAGTTAAATCACCCTAATGTCGTTCGCGTCCATAATGTATCTCAAGCAGATGGCCGCTATTTCCTCGTCACTGACGCGGTAGTGGATACTGAGGGGGCAACGACCAGTCTTGTGCAGTTTTTTGATGCGCATCAGCAACGACTTACTGAAGATGTGATCAGTCAAATCCTTCAGCAGGTTGCCGCGGCTGTGGATCATGCGCATACAACGCAGCTCGGGAATCATCCGGCCGTCCATGGAGCCTTAAAGCCTTCTAACGTACACGTCAGCGTGGAAGGTAATGGCTTGAAGGTGAGTGTCGGAGATTTTGGCTTAGCTGGGATGGCAAGTAGTTTACACATTTTGGCGCGCACACTTTCTGTTGTGCTGCGTACATTGTCCGAGGGCAGTACCGACGCGAGCCCAGAGGTGTTGGCGTGGCACGATTCCTTCCAGCAAACATTCGCCTTCCTTGCTCCTGAGCAAAAAGATGTGGCACGCTTCAACGCGATTGGTGTGGCAACAGACCGCTATGCCTTTGGGGTATTGGCTTACTGGCTTTTGGCCGGCAGGGTGCCAGAAGGCTGCTTCCCTCTTCCCTCTACACTGCGAGACGATTTAGTAGGCAACTGGGACGCACTCGTGCAGTTGTGTATGCACCCCGAGCCGACACAGCGTCCAAAGACGTTAACCGACGCTATGGCTGAGCTGAATCAAGTGGCTCCTACCCCGACACCTCAGCGCCAAGCTCGCCACGCTGATGGAAGTCCTCAACCCCTCATCCGTTCGCGCCATCTCGAGCGTCCAGAGGAAGATCTTCACCCCGAGAAGGCCTTCCAAGTCGACCATACGGTAAAGGTCTACCAACCTGAGTCGAAGGAGCTACCGGAGATTGCTCCACTCGAGACTGAGATGATTATTATCGAAGGGGGAACTTTCTCCCGAGGTAGTACCGACGGTAAACGTGACGAACTGCCTCGCCATAAGATCACCCTTCGCAGCTTTGCTGTTGATGTCCATCCTGTCACCAACGAGCAGTTTGTGCGCTTCTTAGAGGCTATGGGAGGCGAAAAGGACAATTTCCATCGTGACCTCATTCGTTTAAGAGAGTCTCGCATTAAGCGTAGTGGTGGCAAAGTGAGCATCGAGTCAGGCTACCACAAACATCCTGTGGTAGGGGTAACGTGGTACGGGGCTTCCGCCTACGCCAAGTGGGTAGGTAAGCGCCTACCTACCGAGGCCGAGTGGGAGGTCGCAGCCAGTGGCGGAGACCACGGGTGGGCGTTCCCCACAGGAGATGCGATTGATAAGAGCCAGGCTAACTATTTTAGCGCTGATACCACACCGATTAAGGCCTACCCCGAGAATGAGCTCGGGCTTTACGACGTGGCGGGTAATGTCTACGAGTGGTGTCTAGATTGGTACGATTACAACTACTACGAGCGCTCGGTTCAAGAGCCTGATAATCCGCAAGGTCCACGCCAGGGAGTCTACCGCGTGCTACGTGGCGGCTGTTGGAAGAGCCTAAAAGAAGATCTTCGCTGTTCCAGGCGACACAGAAATAATCCTGGTACCGTCAACGGAACTTACGGGTTCCGCTGCGCTGCAGATGTGCAATAGGAGCCGCGCTAATGGCTTCTGTACTTTTTGTCTGCCTAGGTAATATCTGCCGCTCTCCCGCTGCTGAAGGTTTGCTGCGTCATATTGCGCATAAAATCAACTTCCCACTTGCTTTATCTGTGGAAAGCCGTGGCGTGGGAGATTGGTCTATTGGACAACGGCCCGATGAACGTATGCAAAAGGCTGCTCTCATCCGCGGTGTTGTCCTCAGTGGGCGGGCTCAAGTCATTGAGAAGGCCGATTTCGACACTTTTGACTACATCCTTTCGGCTGACCGCGATGTCCTGTATACCCTCTATCAAAAGGCTCCTGAGCCCTATCACAAAGCTAAAGTGCATTTAATTACACACTTTAGCGCATCGTACAAAGATGAAGATATCCCCGATCCCTACTACGGAGATGCCGGCACTTTTGAGCTGGTCCTCGATATCCTTGAAGACTCCTGTGAAGGACTCCTTCAACATCTTGTCGAAACCTCCCTACGTTAAGATTAGTTAAATTTTTATTCACTTCCATCGCTCTTCGGGCTAGACTCCGCTCTTTCTACTCATGACACACGGAGGTAACGCGCTATGGATCAAATAAGCCCTACTCGATTCGCTATAAATGCAGCCCTTTCAGCTTTCCAACCGCATGTTATCGCCTACGAACTCTCTCGACAGTTTGTCGCTGTCACCGAATATCAGGTGGTGCGTCTGTTCACGGGTAAAAAGAACTTAGACAAAAGTGCGTGGCCCGACTCTGTCCAAGACGGAGGCAAGTTTCTTCGCTGGGCGGTGGCCACTGGTGTTGCAATTGTCGTTGGAACCTGGGCAACTAGGCAATTGACTGGCGACTCAGTACCATCGCAGACTGTCATGTGGCTAGAAATTGGAGGCCTGGTGACACAGTTTGGAATTCCTATTATACGAGAGATCAATCAGTACGAATTCAGATCACCGATTAAAAAGAAGCAGGCTTACTGAACACCGGGTCAAGACTAACGAACTGTCGTATAGGCCGTGGAATTCCGCATGCTTTGTGGAGCTCATGTGCCTTGCCATATCACTAACTAACAATTGCCTTTATCCTCCTCTCGCAGTACCATACACGTCCTAGTACACCCGAGAGGAGACAGCTCATGAAATTACTTCTATCTAAGCCTCGCGGCTTCTGTGCCGGAGTCGATCGCGCGATTGAAACTGTTGAGAAGGCTCTCGATACCTGGGGTGCTCCTATCTATGTTAAGCATGAAATCGTCCACAATCGCCACGTCGTTAATCGCCTACGTGATATGGGAGCTATTTTCATCGAAGATCTCGACGAGGTGCCTGAAGGTTCCCGCCTGATTTATTCCGCTCACGGTGTCTCGCCTCAAGTGAGGGAACATGCCAAAAGACGTAATCTCATTGAAATTGACGCCACCTGTGGGCTAGTAACACGTGTCCACTCCGCAGTAAAACGCTACGCCAAGATGGGCTACCAGATCCTTCTTATCGGTCACCGTAATCACGTTGAAACCGTTGGCACCGCAGGCGAAGCTCCCGATGTAACCACTGTTGTGGAATCGCCCGAGGATGTCGCGAAACTCGAGTTTTCTCAGGATCAGAAGCTCTTCTATATCACTCAAACAACCCTAAGCCTCGATGACGTTAAAGATATCGCCGAAGCTCTGCATGAGAAATATCCTCAAGTCGAGACACTCCCGAGCTCTTCCATCTGCTATGCGACCACCAACCGCCAGCTAGCTTTGCGGCAAATTGCCGAGGAAACACAACTCGTTCTCGTCGTCGGAGACCCCCAAAGCTCCAACTCCAATCGCCTGGTTGAAGTAGCCAAACGACGCGGTGTTCCCGCCTACCTTATTAATAATGAAGGCGAGATCCTGCCGCAATGGCTTGAAGGTGTTCGCGTTATCGGTCTAACAGCTGGTGCTTCCACTCCCGAAAAGGTCGTTCAAGCATGCATCCAACGCCTTATGGAACTCGGTGTTACCAGCGTTGAAGATGTCGTTTTTACCACCGAGGATGTCGTTTTTCAGCTACCAAAAGAGGTCCTGATTCAACGCATCGGCTCCTAAGCTCACTTCAGCCTCAGCCCAGCCTCTGAACACGATTCCAGGGGGGGCTTTTTTCAAGATAAATGTGTTGCTGATAGGCATGAAAATGTGGTAAAATTCCACTCTTGATGAAGGTATGGTAACGAGTGAAGAAGTGGACAAGACGTACGCCTAGAGCTTACGACGGAACACAGCGCACAACACATCAAATGCGGGACATAGCGCCCTCAGTTTTACGTAGTGTCAGCGCCTCCCTAGACGAACGCCCCGACCGCGTACTCGCCGTTTGGAGTGACGTCGTTGGCAGTACCGTAGCTCGTATGACCGAAGCCCATACCTTTCACGATGGAGTCCTCCATGTTAGGGTGATGAACTCCACATTATACAGTTTACTAAGCCGCCGCGATAAGGGGCGCATCCTCGCCACATTACGGCGAAGACTTCCAAAGGCTACTATTAAAGATATCGAATTTCGAATCGGATAGGTGGCTATCCCATTTTGTGGGACGGGTCCCAAATGGGTGACCCGAGGATGAGCTTGAAATCCGCGACGTCCGCGACACAGGAGGACTACGTTGCATATGGCTAAAGAGTACGACGCGAGCTCTATTACCGTTCTAGAAGGCCTACAAGCCGTGCGCGAGCGTCCAGGTATGTACATTGGCGATACTTCCTCAGGGGGACTTCACCAGCTTGTTTATGAGGTTGTGGACAATTGCATCGACGAAGCCATGGCAGGCTTCTGCGCTGCCATCTACGTGACCCTCCACCAAGACGGATCGTGTAGTGTAGAAGACGATGGTCGCGGTATCCCTGTCGAACGGCACGAAAAAGAATCTAAACGCCAAGGGCGTGAAGTGACTGCCGTCGAGGTTGTGATGACCATCCTTCATGCTGGCGGTAAATTCGATAAAGACACCTACAAGGTTTCTGGTGGACTTCACGGCGTCGGCGTTTCTTGCGTTAATGCGCTGTCTAAGAAGATGATCGTTGAGGTCAACACCAAGGGGACTGCTCATGTCATAGAGTTCTCCCAAGGTAAAGTCACAAAACCCCTAGAAGTCGTTGGCGAAACCAAAAAACGCGGCACACGCGTAACTTTCTGGGTCGATGACGAGATCATGAACGTCACCGAATTCGACTACGATATTCTCGCCAAACGCCTCCGTGAACTCGCTTTCCTCAATAAAGGCATCAACATCCACTTCCACGACGAGCGCGATGATGCTAAAGAGGATGTTGACTTCCACTACGATGGTGGTCTTGTCTCTTTTGTTGAGTATCTCAACGAAAACAAAAACCCCCTCTTTCCCGAGCCAGTCTACTTCCACGGCTCGCGTGATGGCGACGATGGCGCTATTGAGTTTGAAGTAGCCATGCAGTGGAATGGGACGTTTACCGAGAGCATTCTCTCGTTCGTTAACAACATCTCGACACGCTACGGTGGTACCCACCTAACGGGCTTTTCAACTGCTCTGACACGGGTACTTAACCAGTACATCCGTCAGAATAAAATCCTCAAAACCGACAAAATCAGTGTCGGTGGTGATGATATGCGCGAAGGCCTAACGGCCGTCATCTCTGTAAAAGTGGCTAACCCACAGTTTGAAGGTCAAACGAAGCAGAAACTTGGCAACAGCGACGTCGCGTCGGTAGTGCAGCAGATCGTCGGTGACGAACTCGCGACCTATCTCGATGAAAATCCCGCTATTGCCCGTGCCATTGCTGATAAGGCTATCCTTGCTGCCCAAGCGCGTGAAGCTGCGAAGAAAGCGCGAGAACTCACGCTGCGTAAGACAGCACTTGACAGCTCTAGACTCCCCGGTAAGCTTACAGACTGCCAGGAGAAGGATCCGTCTAAATGCGAGATCTTTATTGTCGAGGGTGACTCCGCCGGAGGCTCCGCAAAAATGGGGCGTGACCGCCGCTACCAAGCGATTCTTCCTATTCGCGGTAAAATCATTAACGTGGAAAAAGCGCGCCTGGAGAAAGTTCTCCAAAATACTGAAGTCGGCACCATGATCTCAGCTCTCGGCTGCGGTATTGGCATCGACGGCTTTAAACTGGATAAGTTACGCTACCATAAAATCGTCATCATGACTGACGCCGACGTCGACGGATCTCACATCCGTACCCTGCTGTTGACGTTCTTTTACCGCCATATGCCGGCACTTATCGAAAACAACTTCATCTATATCGCGCAGCCACCCCTTTACCGCGTGTCGCGAAAGAAAACCTCGCGCTACATCAGCTCCGAAAGAGAGATGGATCAGTATCTTCTCGAACTCGGTGCTAGCGATGTGGGTCTACTTCCTAGCGGTAGAGAAGAAGCCCTTAGCGATGAAGAGGCTAACGCCCTGATTCTGACGATTGTTGAGACCGAAGCCTTCATCGCCAAAATCGAACGTAAAGGCATCCCCTTCCGGGAGTTCTTGCAAACACGTGACGAAGAAGGCTTGTATCCGCGCTTCCAGGTGATGTTTACCGAAGAGAAGCAATTTGTTTACACCGAAGACGAATTCGCCGACCTTCAAAAGCGACATGAAGTGGAGCAGCGTCAAGCTCACGAAGAGACGCTAGCGTCGATTCCACAGGAAGAAGTCACCCCAGAAATGCTGGCATTCCGACCCAAGCAGCTACCATTCATCGAGCTGTACGAAGCCGGAACCTTAGCGAGACTTAAGGACAAACTTGGCATCTTAGGCTTTGCCTTAGAGAACTACCTCATCGCTAACGGCCGTATCCTCGATATCGTTGAAGAAGATGAGAAAGTTCACCCCTACCACACACTTAAAGAGGTCATCGGGTTCCTCCGCGAAAACGGTCGTAAGGGCCTCGAGATCCAACGCTACAAAGGTCTGGGCGAAATGAATGCCGACCAGCTTTGGGAGACAACGATGGACCCAGAGGTGCGTACCCTCGTGCAGGTCACGCTCCCCGATGTTGTAGCTGCGGACCACATGTTCACCATGCTGATGGGTGAAGAAGTTCCCCCAAGACGTGCGTTTATTGAACAGCATGCACTCTCTGTAAAAAACCTGGACGTCTGACATTAGGAGCTTGAGGTCACCATGACAACGGAGAACACAATCAACGAAGTGATCATTCCACGTAATGTGGAAGACGAGATGAAGGAAAGCTACCTACGCTATTCGATGTCCGTCATCATTTCTCGTGCCCTGCCAGACGCCCGCGATGGGTTGAAACCTTCGCAGAGACGTATTTTGTACGCGATGCGGCAGCTAAACCTGTCGCCCGGAGGCAAGCACCGTAAATGCGCAAAAATTGCCGGTGATACCTCTGGTGATTACCACCCTCATGGTGAGCAGGTCATCTATCCTACCCTCGTGCGTATGGCACAGGAATGGATGATGCGTTACCGACTCGTCGATGGCCAAGGGAATTTTGGCTCCGTTGACGGAGACCCACCAGCAGCGATGCGTTATACGGAAGCACGTCTGACTTTGTCGGCGGTGCAGCTGATGGAGGACCTCGACAAAGACACCGTCGATATGGTCGCTAACTACGACGAGACTAAGAAGGAGCCTACTGTCCTTCCCGCGAAATTCCCCAACCTGCTTTGTAATGGATCGTCAGGAATTGCGGTGGGGATGGCGACGAATATCCCTCCACATAACCTAGAAGAGCTGATCAAAGCAACTCTCATGGTTATTGACAATCCCAGTGCTACCGTCGACGATCTGATGGAAGTGATGCCAGCTCCAGATTTCCCCACAGGAGGACTTATCTGTGGGTACCGCGGAGTTAAAGAAGCCTACCACAATGGGCGCGGACGCATCATATTGCGCGCGCAAATTGCCATCGAAGACATGCCTGGCCAGTCCGAACGTCAGCGCTTAATCATCGATGAGATCCCCTACAACGTCAACAAGTCGCGTTTGATCGAGACGATCGCGGATCTCATCAACAATAAGAGTATCACGGGTATCAGCGACCTTCGTGACGAGTCAGACAAAGACGGCCTGCGCCTAGTTGTCGAACTCAAGCGCCAGCAGATCCCAGAAGTTATCATCAACCAGCTCTACAAGTTTAGTGACCTACAAGTCACTTTTGGCTGCATCATGCTTGCTCTGGACAAGGGACGTCCAAGAGTCATGAACGTCCAACAGATGATTGCTGCATGGGTGGAGCACCGTATCGAAGTTGTCCGCCGTCGTACACGCTTTGAGTTAAACAAAGCAGAAGCTCGTGCACATATCCTTGAGGGATACCTTAAAGCTATCGACAACCTCGACGAGGTAGTCAAGCTCATTCGCGCCTCCGCCAACCGTGACGAGGCTAAGAAGGAACTGATTGCACGCTTTGAATTCACTGAAAGGCAAGCTAACGCCGTTCTAGACCTAAAGCTCTATCAGCTTACAGGCCTTGAGCACGGCAAGATCCAGGCCGAATACGATGCTCTTCTCAAGCGTATCGAATACCTTCGTGCTGTCCTAGCCAGCGAACAGATGGTGCGCGACATCATTAAAGAAGAGCTTGAAGAAGTTAAAGCCAAACACAAATGCCCACGCAGAACACAGATTATCCCTGCAGAAGGCGATGTCGATGCCGAAGACCTTATCCCTAACGAACCGGCGATTATCACTATTTCCGAGGATGACTACATTAAACGTATGCCTGTAGACACCTTCCGTGAGCAGCGCAGAGGTGGTTCGGGTGTTGTAGGCTTCCAGCTTAAGAAGGAAACGGATGCCCTCAAAGATCTCTATGTTGCTAACGCGCACGACTACCTCCTGATTTTCACTAATCTCGGGCGTTGCTACTGGCTCAAGGTATGGCATATCCCAGATGCGGGGCGACGCTCCAAAGGCAAACCACTTATCAACCTTCTCGAAGACATCCGTCCGGACGAAAAGATTGCTACGATACTTCAAGTTTCCGATTTCGAAGGCGAGGCGGGTATCGTACTTGCAACGCGCAATGGGATCGTCAAGAAGACTCCTCTGTCAGGATTCAGCAACCCACGTCGCAAAGGGATCTGGGCGCTAAATATCGACGACGGAGACGAAGTCATCGGTGCGCGCCTCGTCAATACCTCCGAGCAAATTATGCTCTTCACAGGTGGCGGAATGGCCGTGCGTTTCGATGAAAGCACCGTCCGTGCGATGGGACGTCTAGCCCGCGGTGTCAAGGGCGTCTCCATCCGTGGTGAAGGTGATGGCGTCATCAGCTTAGAGGTCGTTAAAGGGGACGAGTCTATCCTAGTCGTCTGCGAAAACGGTTTCGGTAAGCGTTCCAAGGTCGAAGACTTCCGCCAAACAAACCGCGGAGGTGTTGGTGTACGTTCCATCATTACCAGTGAGCGTAATGGCAACGTCATTGGCGCTCTAAGCGTCGAAGACGATGAAAGCCTTGTGCTCATGTCGGCGGCAGGCCAAACCATCCGTGTACGTGTCAGTGACCTACGTGTCATGGGACGTAATACCCAAGGTGTCAAGGTTGTCACGCTCCAAGATTCCGACAACCTCGTTGCGATGCAAAAGCTGCCGGCAATGGCCAGTGAAGAAGAGTTTGACGGAGAGGAAACAGCTGAAGTTGTAGTTACTGAAGAGGCCTCAGAGTCCGAGGCTATCCAGGAACAGCCTGCAGATACTGCAGAAGAAGCGCCTCAGGAATAGAAGATGTCTCAGAGCGAATGGCCCGGACTGTTTGTGTCTTTCGAAGGGGGCGAGGGTGCCGGTAAATCGTCACTCATCGCCCAGCTGGATGGACATCTCGCTACGCTGGGCTACTCCACTTTAAAGACACGGGAGCCGGGTGGTTCTACGCTCGGTGACCAGGTTCGTCGTTGGCTCCTTGACACGAAATCTGACGTCGATATCGCAGCGATGGCTGAGCTCTGTCTTTTTTTAGCTTCGCGTGCTCAGCACCTCCACGAACGTATCCGCCCCGCTCTAGCCTCGGGTGGAGTAGTGTTGTGTGACCGTTTTAACGATTCAACGATCGTCTACCAAGGGGTTGGCCGTGGACTCGGCGCCGACCGTATCGAAGCAATGTGCCAGATAGTATGCGAGCACACTGTGCCGGACCTCACGTTCTACCTCGACGTCGATCCCGAAGTCGGTCTCCAGCGATCCAGAAGCACTAGCAAAGACACTGCAGGCAGCGGTGACCTCGACCGCATAGAATCTGAAGCGATCGAATTCCACCAGGCGATCCGTGAGGGTTACTTGGCGCTAGCACAGCGTGAACCGTTACGCCTACATGTTATCGATGCCCATCAGGATCCGAGCGACGTCTTTAGACAGGTAGCAGCGGCGATTCAGGAGCGTCTCTGATGTCTATGGATTTCACTCATATCCTGGGCAACGACCACATCAAAGACTATCTTCAACGGATGGTAGATGCCGAACGTATAGGGCATTCTCTACTCTTCGCCGGTCCCGAAGGGGTGGGTAAAAGCCTGTTTGCTCTAGAACTCGCCAAGGAGGTGATTGCTTCCGAAGGTGATAGCGCATCGCATAGACATAAACTCAATGCTGGTAACCACTCCGACTTGCATATCTTCCGTCCGCAAGGGAAGCTGGCGATGCATAGTATCGACTCCCTGCGTCGTCTCGGTGATCAGGTCTATATGCCTCCTACAGAAGCTGCGTACAAGGTTTTCATCATCCACGACGCAGACAGGATGCTTCCCACTAGCGCCAACGCCCTCTTAAAGACATTTGAGGAGCCCGCTCACCACACACTGATTATCTTGTTGGCAAGTGCGCCACAGCACCTGCTCCCGACCATTATGTCGCGCTGCCGTAAACTCCATTTTAAGCCTATCCCAAAGAACACCATTGCGCAGTTCCTAGAAGCCGAGAGAGGATGTGAACATGCCGAAGCGGTGCATATCGCGGGTATTGCTCGAGGCTCCATAGGTCGTGCCTTACGCACTCTAGACAAAGGCGGGTGTCCTATTCACGATGCTCTGCTAGCCTTGTTAGGACAGGGACGCCTTAACGCCTACAGTGAGCTTGGTGAGTTCCTAAATGATTTAGATGCACACTGTGAAGCCTTGAAGGAAGGGCTCAACGAGGAGATCTCCGGGTCCATCACCCCCGAAGGAAGTGAGAATTTCACCGCTGTACAACGCGAAAGCCTTCAGAAGGAAGTCGATGGTGCCGTCACTTTGCGCTTTCGCGAGGAAATCGAAGGTCTATTAGAAGCTGTCCTCGGATGGTACCGCGACATGCATCTATTGCATCGTGGAGGCGACTCCAAATTACTGCGTCACCCCTATGTTGAGCAATCTCTTACTCAAGCCCTGCAGCGTGGTCTGTTGCTGCCTCTCGATAATGTCCTAAAAGTTGTTGCTGACGCACGCCTCAATATTATGCGATCGTCGTCAGTCCGCAGCTGTTTTGAATCGATGTTTTTACGTTTGAATTTCTTATAAAGTTGTGTGCCCAGAAATTCTCTGGGGAGTATACTGGCGTATTTAAATACTTAAATTTAAACTAATTAGGTGGAAAAATGAAAACCCGTGACCTGCTAGGTGTTTGTCTCCTAGCATTGCTCTGGAGCCCCACATTCCTGATCATACGCATCGGCGTCCACGACATACCCCCCATCACGCTCACGTGGATGCGCCTTGTTGTCGCTTCTCTATTCTTGCTTGGTTGGTGTTTTATTCAAAAACGTCCGCTGCGCCCCTACTTACGCGATTGGAAGAAGATTTTCATCGCGGGCTTACTCAATAACGTCATCGCCTTCACCTGCTGTGCACTCGGTGAAGTCTACGCCGACAGCTCTACTGCTGGTATCATCGAAGGATCAGTGTCCCTATACACCCTCGTAATCTCTGTTGTAGTGCTCGGTCAACGTAAACTAAATGCCCGCCAAGTTGCTGGAGCCGTGCTCGGTTTTGCCGGTCTCATGATTATTCTGATGCCTACCGTCAGCCACGAAGGACATGGCATTGGACTAGGTGTGCTCATGCTCAACATGATGGCTATCTCCTTCGCGTCAGGCTTCCTGTACACAGAGCGCACTCTGGATCACGTGCCGCCATTGCCCGCAGCAACACTTCAAGTCGTCGCTGCAACGCTGCTACTGACACCCATCAGCGCTCTCTATGACCAACCATGGCATAGCGCAACCCTCACATGGACCCTAAGCGGATATATGGTCGCACTCGGCGTCTTCGGAACAGCACTTCCATGGATCGTATACTTCAGACTCGTCAAAAAAATAGGTGCCAGCTACGTGGCCTTCGCCACTCTTCTATGCCCCGTCATTGTCATTCTATGGGGATACGTCTTCCTTCATGAGCCACTCACTTGGTACAAACTCCTCGGCGCCGGCGTCACCTTCGCCAGCGTTATGCTCGTAGGACCAACGGCCGATCTCGTCCTAAAATGGATCAAAGCCAGAGCCTAAACGGCCACGGGAGAGGCAAATCCATAGAGAACTCTCGGTATTTTAAATACGATGTTTTAATTCATTGAGATTACTTTCTTTTCGTTAATAGTTTAATTAGATAATATAACTAATTCCCTTATTTATTAAACTGTTACTGTGATGGTGGTATGGATTGTAATTCGATTTTTAAGACTATATGGAAGAACAAAGAGGACTGGTTCGCTCCTCCATTAGTTGCGGGAGCGGCGATTATTCCGCCCTATTACCTTTTCATGGCTAAAAGCGATCTCCAGCTTGGCAATGTAATGCCAAAATTTCGTCCTCGACAAGTGATCTCCAGCGGGGTTAAAGCAGCGCCTGTGATCGGCGGCATTGTGGGCACGCAGATGATTGCTCAGAAAGGTTTTGAAGTTCTTTGGAATAGGTACGTGGGAAAAAGGGATGCACCGACATTCACTTCGATGCTAATGAGTTCACTAGCTGTGGGTACGATCTCCGTCGTGCCCTTAGCTTGGTTCAACGGGTTGACGATGGGTCTCTCCCTGCCACAGGTCTTGAGGGCTCTTACGTGGAAGCAAAGCGGAGCCATTCTTGTACGTGAAACAAGTTTCTTAGGTGCCATCAGAATTAGTGATCCGGTTTCTAATGAGATGAAGAGAAAGTTTGGAGACAATCACCTCGTGGACGTGATTTCCTATTTTATTAGTGGCTTTTTTGGAAGTATTGTTGGCCATCCCGCAGACACGGCTCTTACACGTTGGCAAAAGGGATTGAAGGTGGAATTTGGAAGGCAGTTGCTTAAAGGAGCAGGCACCAAAGCCTTTGCGGCTGGAACATTCACATTGCTGTACAAAGAGGGAATGAATCTGGTGAAATTAATAGCCTCGACGGACCAGTAAGGAAACGGGTCCGGCTCCAATTGATTCTTGGAGCCGGTGTTCTAATGCCTCAGACATAGAAAAAGAATGTTAACGCAAAGAAGCAAAGACGCTAAGACGCAAAGGGAGGAACTATGGTGTTATAGTGGTCCCCAATGTCTAGATAATGGGGGCACTATAATACGAGTTTCTTCTCTTAGCGTCTTAGCGTCTTTGCTTCTTTGCGTTAAAATTTCTTAGTTCTTCGTTTTCTTCCTACGGATGGGTCCAGCCGCAATCGATCGCTTTATGCTAAACTTGTGGCGTAGGCATGCCGTATCCGGCCCATTCGTCGCGGCTGGGGCCATAGGTGCCAGGGACAGGCAGCTCAGCCAAACGCATCAGCACAGTCAGCTGTCCACGGTGGTGAATTTCGTGTCCTATGAGGGCTTCAAGGGTTTGGGCGCGTGTCCATTCCATGCCGTACATATCGTCAGTTTCCTGGAGGCTTTCGTCCGTCTTCCAGTTGTCTTCGATGGCTTTTGCCAGGGCTCCTGCAGTCTTTTCGTAGGCTTCGACAAGCTCTTTGGCTGTCTTGGGAGGAGGACTGTCGTACTCAGGCCCTTCAACGGTGAGGCCTGTGCGTTCCATCATTTCGGGCATCGTCTGCACAATATGCCAGACTAGCCGTCCAATGGTGCGTACATCGGGGTGTAACTCTTTTGCTAAGCTGTCATCAGATATGCACTGAAGCAGCTGCAGAGTCTTTCTAGTTTCAATGGACCAGGGGGTGAAGAATTCTTCAAGGGTATGAATCGTCATAAGTCTCTCTCGCCTTGATTGAGGATAGTTTCGCGAAGGACTATACGCTCGGTTAGGCTTTGTGTCCAGAAAGCAAGGTGGCAATACCGCCAGATAGTTGGCGTAGACGAACGTCCGAGAACCCTAAGTCTTGGAGCATCTGCGAGAGAAGTTCCGGAGCGACAAAGTTGCGAATGCTCTTTTGCAGATACTCATAGGCCTCACCATCGGTGGCGACATAACGGCCCAATAGTGGAACGAAGGTACGCAAATAGAGGTTATGACCGAGACGTAGAAAAGGGTTTTTTGGGCGTGTTAGCTCCAAGATGCCGATGCGGCCACCAGGACGTAGCACCCGAAGAATCTCTTCGAAGCAACGCCGTGGATCGGCCACATTACGGATGCCGTAGGCGACACTGACACAGTCGACACTATTGTCGTCCAGAGGGAGCGCCATGGCGTCTCCAGTGATGAACTCTAGGTCCACCTTTGGTAGCCGAGCCCGCAGCGCTTTGGCCTTGGCGATCTCGAGCATCTCCTCGCAAAAATCCACCATGTACACGGTTTGAGGAACCGGCAGCTTGGGGTGTTTTCTCAGCCCTTTGAGATAGGTAAGAGCAATATCTCCGGTGCCGCAGCATAGGTCGAGGTAGCTTTTAGGTTCCTGAGGGAGGATAACATTGCGGACAAGACTTCTGTTCCACTGACGAAACAGGGACATCGACAAAACAGCATTCCCTACGTCATAGCGGCTGGCGATACGGGAGAACATATGGCGTATCGATTGCGGATCTTGTTTTTCGTATTGCGGTGGAGGGGTAGCAGGTGCTGAGTTCATGTGACACACGCCTTTTTTGGCAGAGAGTGGATCAACTTACCGAAGAGGTCAAGGCCTTTTTTTTGCGGCTGCGTAAAGTGGAAGCGTAGGGCCTTGTAGTAGTCGTCATAAGCGACGGTAGAACGAGGACACCTGTCTTCAGCAAGCTCGAAAAGGCGTTTTTGATGGTCCTGAGACCACTCTAAGGCTTGAGAGAGGCTGTCCAGAATTGCATTAATTTGTGGCTTTTGCGTTTCAGCGATAGCGTTACGTGCCGCAAAAACAGCGAAGGTAAATGGTAGTCCGGTGGCGCTATGCCACGCTTGTGCTAAATCTACTTTCTGCCAGGGGGGCTCTACAACGCGTTCTAGGCATGCATCGCCGATGATGACAAGTGCGTCAAATAGATCTAAATCCGGGTCATCGAGATTAAAGGGTTCAAAGGTTGGGGTGACGTCCCAAAAGTGATGACATAGCACCTGCGTGAGAAGGTTTGAACTCGCACTGTGCGTCGTCAGCCCCACCCGCTTTCCACTAAGCTGGTCCAAGGGATGCTTTGAAAATAATGCCACACTGTGGACAGGACCTTCCGCCCCGATACAAAACCGTGGAAGCAGTGTGTAGTCGTTGGAATGCAGCAAATATTCCGCAGCACTTATAGGAGATAAATCTAACGCGCCCTCGCGTAGCATCTTATTCAGAGCCGATGGGACAGCGTATATCCTCTCTGCGGGACACTCGAGCTCTCCTTCTTCGAAAGCTAGAAAGAATGGAAGGGCGTTGATGTATTGAATCGCTCCTAGTCTGAGCATAAGCGTGGTGTGTCGTCCCCGTAGTCGTGTCCTGAGTGGATTTTGTGAGGTATTCTCCCCGATTCCGTGATCAAATTCTGCATGACTTGGGCTGTCATCTCGATGCGTACGCCTCCAGCCATTACAATGATCTTCTCTTCAGTGTTAGTAGACGAGAGGTCATTGCCGCCCCAACGAAGGAGCTCTTGCGCAAGGTCGACGCCAAGGTAGTTCCACAGCACTTTGAGGTTGCGGATGTTGTCGAGCATCAAGCGAGAGACAGCGAAAACACGTCTCGCGTCTTTAGGCTTAAGACGCTTTTTACGCTTACCTAAAGCATTATTTTCGTCGTGATACTTCAAAGGAACAAAAGTCTGGAAGCCGCCTGTGTCATCCTGCACTTCACGTACACGACACATGTGCTCGACTAGGTGCTCGGGGTCTTCGATCGAGCCATATAGCATCGTCACGTTTGAAGGAAGACCTAAACCATGAACGATGCGGTGGATGTCCAAAAACTGCTGTGAGGTGATTTTTTGCGGCGCTAGACCCTTCCGAATCTTTTCAACTAACACCTCGGCACCTCCACCCGGGAGGGAGCCAAGGCCCCAGCCAATCATGCGCTCGAACACTTCCTCGATGGGAATGCCGTGGAGCTCAGCTAAAAAGTCGTACTCGACGGGGGTCAGAGCCTTAATGTGAAGGGTCTTGTCGAGCCCCCTGATGCGGCCAAAGAGATCTTCGTAGTAGTCGAGGTTACAGTCGCGCCAAAGGCCTCCCACAACGTGAATTTCCGTAAGATCTTTGTCTAGCTGCTCGCGGATTTTTGCTTCAGCTTCCTCAGGCTTTACAAACCACGCAGTGTCCCAGCCTGGCTTAGCATAAAAGGAACACATAGGACATGACAGCTCACATAAATTCGTCGGATGGATGTAGAAGGTCGTCGCGTAATATACAACATCACCAGCGGCGCGCTTACGGGAAAAATCTGCAAGGGAGCGCAGTGCTTCTTCATGCTCAGTCTCAAAAAGATATAGGCCGTCGTCTTGGCTTAGGCGACGCCCCTCCATCACCGACTCAGCAATGGCGCGTAAACGCTCAGTAGGCATTAGGGTAATAAGATCTTCGCTTAATTCAGTAGCGGTCGGCGCTGTCATTTATCAGACTCCGTTTCTGTCTCTTCCGAAGGGTCCGGTTCAATGTTACGGTCGCATAGGCCGCACTGTATTTTCTTTCCACATGAGCCATCTCTGGGTTTGGTAGGATCCATCCCACACGCTCCGCGTCTGATACGGGATTTCCCCGTGAGAATCCATCCAATACCGAGACCGAAAAGGGCTAGCATAGTGACCAATACAGCGATGACGAGAGTCGTAACGAAGGTGGACATTTCCCTCCAACTTTGGAAATTAGGAACACATTAACAAAGATTTGCTTAGCGATGCAAGTGGCGAACTGGTTCTCCCTCTTCCCGTTCCCGTGTGCGTGCTCGAACCTCCTTCTTCCCGTTCCCGTGTGCGTGCTCGATTTCGAAATCAGCTTCTGTCTGATTCGCGTCACCCTGAATTCTTCACCGTCCCTCCCGCTCCCGTGTGGTTGCTCGAACCTCCTCCTCCTTCTTCTTTCCGTGCCCGTGTGCGTGCCCGTGTGCGTGCCCGATTTCGAAATCAGCTTCTGTCTGATTCGCGTCACCCTGAATTCTTCACCGTCCCTCTCGCTCCCGTGTGCGTGCCCGATTTCTCCTTCTTTCCGTGCCCGTGTGCGTGCCCGTGTGCGTGCCCGATTTTTTCTTCTTCCCGTGCCCGTGTGCGTGCCCGATTTCAAAATCAGCTCCTGTCTGATCCGCGTTACCCTGAATTCTTCACCGTCCCTCCCGTTCCCGTGTGGTTGCTCGAACCTTTTGCCATTTTAATCAGCATGGCGACTGTTCGTATAAGGTTCTCTCTGGCTTTCATAAATAGTTGATCCTCAATCAGCTGTAGATGTTGCAATATGTCAAGTATACTAGAACATTCCGTGGCGGATCGTTTAGCCATTCGGTAGAATCGAATTTTTTCCGTTGGCATGTATTCCCCCGCACCCTCAGCAATATTTAATGGTATTGAGGATCCAGCGCGCCTCAATTGGTCTGCAAGGTAAGCACGTCCGCGCGGTAGAGCCTGTACAATTTCATCTGCTAATACGACGAACTGTATTGCTAGGCGATACACATCCAATTTCTCATGATCTAGATAGTAAGTCATAGTTCACATCCTTGATTTGATCAGAGAGGAAAGTAGCATAGGAAGAGTCGAGATGACTAGAGCTTCATTATAATTGGGTTGCGCACGGGAAGGGGTAAGAAGGAGAATCGGGCACGCACACGGGCACGCACACGGGCACG
>JAJFMA010000095.1 GCA_021772415.1 Chlamydiota bacterium | reverse complement strand
GGTTTGGTTGGTTCGGGGGTTTGGTTGGTTCGGGGGTTTGGTTGGTTCGGGGGTTTGGTTGGTTCGGGGGTTTGGTTGGTTCGGGGGTTTGGTTGGTTCGGGGGTTTGGTTGGTTTTACCTTAAAGCCATGAATCTTAACTTGTTAGATAAGTTAAAGTCAAGATAGAAACTAAAGTTCCCGTAAAACAACGCGTGGAGAAAAGGCCCCCCTTTTGCCTTCACTTTCAACGACGCGCTTCAGCGTATTTTAGATGACGTGTCTTGCCGAAATTTCATCGCAGAGCAACAGAGGAACAGAGGCGCAGAGAGGAAAAATCGGGGGGGGGGGGAGGGATCGCGACTTCATCTGCGTGCATCCTATGGCGAGATGTCATACTTCCCCCGCAGATGGAGATGTTAGGATTTTCCCCAGTGGCGTATCTCTTGCGTCTCCTTCATATCCGTCTGGATCATTGAAGGGCATGTCTACGTACCCCTGGCTTCTATAAAATTCTACGGCATCGGGTGACGACTCTGTGTGGATACTTTGGTAACTCGCCTTTGCTAACCAAGATTCGATCCACCCAAGAAACTGTCTTCCGAATCCTTGATTACGCTGATGTTCATCGACGACGATGATACGCACGGCCGCTCGTGAGCCTGGCCATAGCTGGATATGGGCATAGCCGACGCTCTCGACTCCTTTGTAGAGGATAAAGTGGACGTGACCTTTGTGGCTAAATGTCCACTGGTAGGGGTCTTTGATGGGGACTTTGTCGAAGAAGTACTTTTGTCTAAAGTGCTTTGCAGCATCCCACTCATCGAAGTGTGTGCAGATAACGAGCCGCATTCGGTTGAATCCAGCTTCTTTCAAGACCCGATGAATGAAGCTGTTCTTTCCAAGGTTGTAGCCCGTGAACATGGAGTTGTTTTTTTCAAAAGAAGACTTGTTCTCAAGAAGCTCGTACTTGAGAGCTGCATATTCATCGCGAAGCTTGGGGTGAGCTCTGAGATAGTCACGGAAGGTTAAATTCAGCTCTATCTCTGGATGATGCTCTTCATAGACGTGAAGATTTGCATTGACGGTTCCCCTCTTGCTGAACCCGTAATGCATTGGAATATTGTATTCGCCGCGGTATTCAAAGCCTGCGTTTTCGAGTTGCGCTATAGACGGGGCGGGGTTTTGGACAACTGCAATGATGTCAATTTTGGGCTTGGCGGCAAGGCCCGGAACAGAGGTCGAACCGACGTGATGAACCTCAATGCAATTGGCTCCCAACGCTTGTTGGAGGAGTGCAGCTTCATCCTCAAATTGCCGCTTCCATGCGGGATCGTGAGGCACAACTTCTATTTCTCTAGGGTTCTTCATTTTGCGGCACAATCTGCTCTAAAACAGCTATTGTACAACACCCGCGACAAAACACAAATCTAGATAATGCATCGCAATAGTAGCATTATTGCTTCCAGCCCTTTGGTGTGCAGCTTTTTGGTGCGACACTAGATTGCGCGGATGGCAGGCTCTGGCCCCTTCCTCATTCATGCCAAGCGGCTCGCTATGTCTACGATAGAAACGCAAAGACGCAAAGTTTCAGAGGCGCAAAGAGGCCGTGTTTTCATTGGGGTAGTGGAGTAGAGAGTAAAGTAATCACATTTGTTTGCTAGAAATTGGAGACGACTAAGGGCATAAGCAGCCTCTTTGCGCCTCTGAAACTTTGCGTCTTAGCATCGCAAGCTCCGCTGTCAAGTGCGTTTCTTTTCGTGCAGGCGGCAGCAGTCTTTTGCCCCCATAATCGAGCAGATGGCAGGTTCCGGCCTCTTTCACAAAGTGGCCAATTGGATTATAGTTGGCGTTGACAGACAGAGTCGCCTTCGTTTTTAATGGGTCAGGTATCCAATGAGTCAGCTATTTACGCTCAGAAGTCTGCAAGAAGAAGACGAGGACGCCTTCTATGCGGCGGATCAAGAGTTCAAAGCGTCTGGGGATTTTGACTTCGTGTCCCACTATAGTGAGGGGATGGAGTTTACCAAACTGATACAACTTCTCGAGGACCAGGAACACGGGCGTAATCTTCCTGAGGGGCATGTTCCATCGACTTTTCTCTTTGGATTTGTCGGCGCTAAAATGGTTGGAAGGATCATGATACGTCATCAGCTGAACGATTTTCTTCGCCGAATCGGAGGCCATGTTGGCTATGGGGTCGTGCCGTCGGAACGCAGGAAGGGCTTCGCCACCAGAATGCTGCTGGAATCGCTCCCTATCTGTAAGTCTTTAGGTTTAGATACAGTGCTTGTCACCTGCGACGAAGACAACGTCCCGTCTAAGAAGATCATTGAGAATGCGGGTGGCATCTTCGAAGGCTTTTCCGATCAAGGCGGCGGTCTTCCCAGAAAGCGTCTCTATTGGATTTCTACCACGTGATCGCGGTAAGATTATTCTTCCTCATTTTACTGTTGGCAACATATGAATAAGCTCCTCGCGGTATACCAGAAACGTTTAGATCTGCAGAAGGCGGAATTTTCTCGGATCGAGCACGACGACGCCATCGTTGCAGACGTGTACAAGATCGTCCAGGCTGATGGCCCGCAGTTTATATTAAAGATATTTGCAAGTCCGGATAGTTATCTGCGTGAAGTGTATTTTTTGGAGCATTTTGCCGGCGCTGTGTCTGTGCCGCGCATTGTACAGGTCGTGGAACCAGAGCCTGGAGTCGATGGGGCCATCTTAATGGAGTGCCTTCCAGGTGCGTTAGTTCGCACAACAGATTGGACAGCCGAGCTAGCCTACGACGTGGGAGCCACGTTGGCGCGTATACACCTCAATCGCACCGCAGGCTTCGGTGATCTGACGAAGCCAGAGGAGTTGACTTCGGATCCAAGTGTGTATTTTGGTCAGAAATTTGAAGAAGAGCTCGCTGAATGCCGCGAGCACCTGCCTTCGGAATTGATCAAGCAAATTTCCGGTTACTACCGTACTCAACGGCATCTGCTAGCACATGTCGACGGTCCATGTATGATACACCGCGATTTTCGTCCCGGTAACATCATCGTGAATGAAGGCAAGCTGCAAGGCATC
>JAJFMA010000094.1 GCA_021772415.1 Chlamydiota bacterium | reverse complement strand
CCGAAGGGCTCAGATATTAAAGCCCAGGGCGCAGCCCTGGGAGAGATAGGTTATATATCGCACCCTGAAGGGGTGCGACCAAAGCATTTATTATAAGATACTAATGATCCTTAGACGTATATGGGGGCTTGTTTTCAGACTTATCAATCAGGAATGTTGTCGCACCCCTTCAGGGTGCCAGGTGCTTTTTTCGCCTCCCCAGGGCTGCGCCCTGGGCTTTAATATCTGAGCCCATTGGGCTCTTCGGATGAAGAACACGCTGCTAGGGGCTGTTGCGGTAAAGGGCAATTGGGTAGACTACATTAATATAAGAGAAAGGGTCTTATGGGTGACGAAGCAGACACAACAGTAGCAGTAGCGGAAGAATCGCAGGTATCTGTCGACGAAGAGCAGGCTCCACTGTCCTTGGAGGAGTTGGCGCTCGGAACGCAAAAAGCCGAAGAGGAGGCGACACGCTTGCGGAAGGAGGCGGCTACGCGCATTGAAGAGGTGCTAGCCATGTTACAGCAGGCGCGCCAGGATTTAAACGAGCAGCCGCAAGATCCTACGCAGCCTAGACACAATCCTTTTTCGAGAGCACACGCCTCGTTGAAGCGTAAAGCTAGTGCCCTGCAGGCGATTTCGGCACCGAATTTGAGTGCTAACAAAACAAAAGGTGTTGGGAAACCCAGCCCTATAGAGGCAAGCGCAGAGATTGCGGAGGAGGTGCCGCCCGATGAGACACCCTAGCGATGACGCCGAAGTTGATTTGCCCGAAGACGAGTGGAAGGCGCGCCTCACTCCTGAGCAGTACCGCGTCCTACGTGAGCAGGGCACCGAGCCAGCCTTCACTGGCACGTACCACGCCACCAAAGATTCGGGGGCCTACCACTGTGCGGGATGTGATCACGAGCTATTTAGCTCCGCAGCAAAATTTGATTCGGGATCGGGCTGGCCCAGTTTCTGGGACGCCGTCGCTGCCGACCGCATTGGCCTCTATAACGACGACAAGTTGGGCTACGTCCGTGTTGAAGTCCGCTGCCGCCGCTGCGGGTCGCACCTTGGGCATGTCTTCGACGATGGCCCCCACCCGACAGGTAAACGGTATTGCATTAACTCCATCGCCCTCAATTTTCGTCCTGATCCTGAGAAGTAGGCTGTTTGGTACTATTGGAGAAAAACGCCTGCCCTGTTAGTATTAGTTCCAGAGCACCACTAAAAATGAAGTATTTATGACTACCTTCTTGTCTGATAAAGACTATAAGATTGTCGATAAGATCGTCTTAGAAAACTCTGACCATCCCAAGTCAGTGTTGGATGCGTTGGAGGAGCATGTTTTACCACAGCTTAAACAGCGGCGCCACGTCCTAGATGTGGGTCCTGGTGTGGGCTTAATCACCCACAAGGTTGCCGAGTGGTTTGACACGATGACGTTGGTAGAGCCGAACCGCGAGATGTGTCGCATCCATGAAGAGACCTGCTACGATATCTTTCCAACCTCGTTTCAGGAGGTAAAACTCCCCAAGCGCTACGACCTGGTGCTGTGCTCACACATGCTCTATCACGTGCCGCTGAAGGAGTGGCCGAAATTTCTTGATAAACTCATCGACACCGTTGAAGTTGGTGGAGCGCTGATGATAGCCATCATCGCACCTCGGGGCTACAACCACGACTATTACCTGCAGCATGTCAGTAGCTACCGCTGTAGCACGCAAGTGATCGAGTATTTTAAAACCCGCAAGATTCCCTTCGAAGTGGTAGGGGCAGACTATCGCTTTACGACATGGACGTATGACGAGATGCACACGCTATGTCGCTTTCTGACGGTAGAAGACCTGTTTCCGAGACCTGCCTACCAAAAGCTCAGCGCTTCCAAGCGAGAAGAAGTGGAGGCCCGCATCAGCGACTACGCACGTACGCGGCAGACCCCTCACGGTAATTTTCAGCTTGAGCACCAAGGCGACTACATCCTGTTTTTTAAGACGTAGCGACCCATGAGCCGGCCTTTCAGGCCTCAAAAGGATATTTGAACTCTACCCCACCCTTCCGGGTGGGGCTACAATAAGACGGCCCTTCGGGCCTTAGAACCAAGAACAGACGGCCTATATCCACGGCGTCCATCATGTCCATCTCGTCCACGGCGTCCATCATGTCCATCTCGTCTACGGCGTCCATCTCGTCCACGGCGTCCACGGCGTCCATCGATCAAGATGAGCGCTACACTCGCAGTACCCACTGTAAGAGCTGTGTAAGGACTTGCTTGCGCCGCACATTGTGCGCATGCAGTAGGGCGACTTTGTCGGGGTGGAGGCCGCGCTGAACAAGGGGTTCCGGGCGATAGTCGAGGTGTACCCCGGACAGTAGCGCTCTCCCTTTTTCCACCTGGCACCCGACAACAGAAACGGGCGTGTCGGCGTGATCGAGGTGTCGGCCAAAGACCGTCACGTTAGCAGCGTGGTCGTCAACATTCTCGAGATGACAGCCTCCGTTGTAGTAAACATGCAGGCGCTTACCCAAGATCTCCATATCGGCAGCAGCGGCGGCGGCTTCGCTTTCGTACTCGAAGCGCCCCAACCCGTAAACAGGTCCTGAGGCCTTACCTGGAAAGAAAGCGAGCTCACGCTTGCCAGTGACTTCGAGAGGCTGTCCTTTCTCGAACTGGACCTCAGCGGCACCGTAGTAGGCACCGGCGCAGATCCCTAAGAAGGCACCGCCCGCTTCCACCCAACGGCGGATGTTGGCATTGGGAGTGCCCTGCAAATCTTCGTGGTAGGGGACATCACGTCCTCCGGGGAAAGCAAGAAGGGCCGCGTCATTCAACGCGGCGCCAGAGCGCAAATCCTCGGCTGTAGCAAGGCGTATTGAAGTCGCCTGTGGCAAGCACACCTTTAGGCTCGCGACCATCTCTTTGACAGCGACAGGACCTGCGCCACGTCCTCGATAGACAAGAACTCTCGGCCCTACAGCCACGCTGCAACCTTTCGCGCACAAGGGAGAGCGGCGAGTGCCATCAATGACTTAACAACATCGAAAGCGACAAAAGGTGCGACGCCAAAACCCCAAGCTGCAGCAGGTCCTACCCAGACACACAGCCACGCCCAGCCTCCGGCAAGGATAATGGCGCTGCCTAGCATCAAGACCCCAAAGCGTTGCCAGTTGTTTTGACATTTTGGGTGCTGCAGCGAAAAGCCTACAGCTCCTGCTGCGGGAACGAAAGCGAGGAAGAAGCCTCCGGCAGGGCCAAGTAGGTGATGCAAACCGCCAATGCCCAAACCACACACCGGCAAGCCCATGGCAGCCTGCGCAAGATACGTCACGATGGCATACATGCTACGTCGTGCCCCTAGCGTCGCCGCAAGCATGAGCACCCCAAACACGTGCATAGTGAAAGCCACGGGTGTAAAAGGCAAATGTACAGAGATCTGTGCACAGAGACTCAGAAATAGAGATCCTCCCATGGCATAAAGAACTTCTACGCCTACACGTCGTAAATTTTGATCTTGAGAAAGCGTTGTTTCCATCTATGTCACCTTCCAATTGCAGTGTGTTCAAGGCACAGAATATAGAAGATTAAAGCCTTATTTACCACTCCCTACTAAGCCCCTGTCATGCCCACAGTCGTAAGGTATTTGTGGACCATAAGCCGACCTTACGAGAATGTCAGGAAACCACAGCGTGTTATTCAGCCGAAGAGCCCAACGGGCTCAGCGTCGTGCCACTTCAAAATTCTTAATCAAAAAAAACATTGAAATGCAGTATAGCAATTGAAAGAACAAAATGTCGCAACTTTGGGGATGGTGATGACAGAGAAAATTCAAGTCGCGTTCGTAGGTGCAGGAATGATGGCGGCGATACAGCTTAGGCAGCTGCTACGCCTATACCGCGATGTCGAGATCGTCGCCATCGCCGACACCAACCTCCAAGCTGCTGAAGCACTAGCCGAGGAAACAGGTATCCCCAGTGTCACCGAAGACTACCGCGACCTCATCACCGATAGCGGCGTCGACGTCATCCACAACTGCACCCCTAATCATCTCCATCACCCCATCACGTTAGAAGCCCTACAGGCAGGCAAGCATGTATTTTCGGAGAAACCTCTCGCTACAGACTTCGAAGATGGCCAGGAGCTGTGGGAAGTCGCCAGCGAACTCAACCGCGAGCTAGGTGTAGATTTTTGCTACCGCTACTACCCTATGTTGCAGGAAGCTGCGGCACGTGTGCAACGCAGAGACCTCGGTGACATTCTCATGTTTACGGGGCATTGGCTCGAGGACAGCCTCCTTTACCCCACTGACTACTGCTGGAGGCTCAACAGCGCCTACACAGGCCCCTCGAATGCGTTAGCAGACCTCGGCAGCCACTGGTTTGACCTCGTGCAATGGATCACCGGAGAGCGTATCGTCGAAGTCATTGCCGACCTGCACACGGTATTGGATAGGCGCCACCCCACGGGCCAGCCCGAACCCGTGGTTGACCTCGTGGACATTGGTAGCATCATGCTTAAGCTCGAGGGTGGAGGCCGAGGTACATTCCTAGCCTCTAAGATGGCTGCGGGGCGTAAATGTGCCATCGACCTGCAAATCTACGGCAGCGAGCAGGGGCTGACGTGGCAGCACGATAACGCCCCCAAGCTGTGGATAGGACAGCGCGACCTTCCCAATCAGGTACTGGAGGAGTCGCCACTACTGCAAGATCCCAGCACA
>JAJFMA010000093.1 GCA_021772415.1 Chlamydiota bacterium | reverse complement strand
ATCAGCCGCTGATCTCGCAGTCATCGAAATGGAACGCTCGTACGAAGGCCTGGAAGAAGGCTATCCGCAGATGAGTCGGATTTCCCATGACAACACCCCACACCTGGCGATGCGCCTTCCAGGCGAAAAGCGGAAGACAGCGGTTGTGGTTTCGACGTCCGACGGAGGAGGCTATGCCACGTTAGGCTACGGTCTATATAAGGTGTGGTCAGAGGATTTTGAGCTCCGTAAGTGGTACATCAACCCCTTTGAATTCTTTCGTCACGCGTTCGGAGACCTTGAGCTCCCTAAGGCCGACACCACAACACTGAATGGACGCCGTATCTACTTTAGCCATATTGATGGAGACGGCTGGATAAGTAATACGCAAATTAAGAAATACCAAGAAGACAAAGTCCTTTGTGCCGATGTCATCTACCGAGATGTGTTGAAGGCTTTCCCTGACCTCCCGTGTTCCGTAGGACCTATAGCCGCGGACATCAACGTAGAATGGGTAGGCACTAAGCAGAGTCGCGAGGTTGCCCGCAAAATCTTTCTTCTCCCTAACGTTGAAACTGCCAACCACACCTTAAGTCATCCTCTTGACTGGGCATTTTTCGAACACTACAAACCTGAGTATGAAGAGCCCTATCTAGGGCGTTATCAGTATGGCGCATGGGGAAGGCCCGCATGGGACCGTAAACTCTCTAAATACTTCCATGTTGCCTTCGGAGAGAAGTCAGCGACCAATTCGAGCTACTCCGGAGTGAAACTCGAAGGCAAGTACGAGATCCCTCGGGCCTATGCTAACAAGGTGTTCGATTTAAGCTCCGAAGTCAAAGGTGCAGTCGAAAATGTCAGCGCGTTGGCGCCTTCCGATAAGCCCGTTGCCGTCTATCTCTGGTCAGGCAATTGTCAGCCCTATGAAGCTGCAGTCGCTCTGAGTAGGGAAATCGGAATCCCGAACCTCAATGGCGGCGACACACGCTTTGATGTGGAATACAACTCCTATGCCTGGGTAAGACCCGTAGGACGAGCAGTAGGCACGCAGCGACAGATCTATGCATGTAATAGCAACGAAAACACCTATACCGACCTGTGGTTAGGGCGCTACTACGGGTTTAACCGCCTACCTGAAACTTTCAAAAACACAGAGACCCCTGTACGTGTGAAGGGAATGAACCTCTACTACCACATGTACTCTGGAGAACTTGTTGCTAGTCTCAATGCACTCCTACACAACATCGCCTATGTTGAAGGACAGCAAATTATTCCTATAGAAGCTAGCCGCTTTGCGAAAATCGGCGATGGCTTCTATTCCACCCAGTTCGATAAACAAGGTGACTCAGTATGGATGGTTAGGGATAGAGGGGAACTGCAGACCATTCGCTTTGACCGCAGCACCTTCCGAGCCGTGGATTTCACTAAAAGTGATGGTGTTCTTGGTCAAAGGCATCATCAGGGTAGCTTATACGTTGCTCTGGATTCCAGCGTCGACACACCCGTCATTGCTTTGCGTGATTGTGCCGAATGTACTGTAGAACCCAAAGATAGCCACCTCTACCTAGTTCAAAGCCGCTGGAGGATATGGAATGTTGAGCGCCTATCTCCAACACATGTACGTTTTAACACCGCCGGTTTTGGTGCCGGCGAGATGGGATGGCATGTCCCAAAAGCGGGCAGGTACCGTGTTTCCGTTATTGACACTACAGGAAAGCAACATAGCGAAGAGAGAGAAGTGTTAGGCGATACCTTGCAAATCATAGCTGGAAGAGGTGCGGAGATCCTTCCCTTTACGGTAGAAGTGGAGGCCATTCCATGAATAGTCGCTCCTTTTACATCACGTTGACAGCTGTGTCAGTCGGGGCTCTAGCGATGAGTTTACTGCTGATGCCGCAAGCTGAACATATTCCTCTCATGCTTCTTGACGATGGACAATACGAGGGAGCGCTAGACAAATACCAAGATCGTATTCGCGACGGAGATCTCGACCCTTCGGTCGTAGTACCTATTGTTCGCGTGCTACAAGCCCATGCCAGGGATGGCGACGCCATCGAGCTAATGGAAGACTACACGCATTCTCACCCCGACTCCATTGAAGCTCGGATTTTCCTTACAGAGCTCTATGAGGAATCAAAGCGCTACCACGCCCATCTATCTAGTATGCAGGCGCTGAGCAAATTACAACCTTCTGCGAAGCTATTCAGGGAAATTCGCGATGTCAGCGAACTTCTCGGCGTTCACGACACCGAGCGGGAGGCCCTGCACACTCTTGTCGCGATGGGAGAGGCCAATCAAGATGAAAGCCGCCGCTTAGCGTATTTCTTAGCGCAGTACAAGGACTATGAAGGAGCTCTGGACCTTCTTCAGCCGTTTATTCATCGAGAAAAATTCTCCGAACTGAAGGTGGATACTCTAGAATTTGCCGTACATATGCTCGGGCAGCTCGGACGCGAAGAGGAGCTCGACGCCCTCGTAGATCGCTACCTGATGACGATTTCAGAAACTAAGCAGATCGAGGGATTACTCTCGGTATTAGTAGACGACCGCTTTTACGAGCTAGTCATTAGAATATTAGATAGGCCTGCATGGCGCAATAGATATGACTCAAGCTTAGTTCGCACACGCGTAGATGCTCTAGAGTTTACCGGTAAATCCGAAGAGCTCGTGGCTTATGTGCATCAACTTGATAACGATGGGCACCTCCCTATAAGCTTGCAAGCAGCGGCGCTCACGATGGCTCTCGACAAAGAAGATCGTGAGTGGGTCGAGAGCCAGCTAGCGCGTTTTGAGCTCGAAGAAATCGAGCAAAATGATCTAGAGAGTCTTCTAGGATGGATACTCACGCGGCGCGATAAAGGCCTTGCACAGCAGATTGCCGATGGGACAGACCCTGACTTCTTGAAGGAGTTTCCTGCGGTAGAGTTCGGCCTCAAAGCTATCCTCGAGGATCTTAGTGAGCAGCAAGCAAGAGTCTTGTGGAAGGAGCTCGAGGCTACAAAAAAACTTGCTGATGATGACCGCGTAGCCATAGCAGGCTTCTCCGCAGCACGCGACTACACAGCTCTTGTTCACGAAATAGCGGCATCAGTACAAGATCCAGATGATCTCACTGCCGAAGATTTCTACGAGTATATCGCTCTCCTTGTAGTTCTCGACGAGGATCAACGGGCGATAGCAGCGGTGGCAGATATTCAGCCTTGGGGGGATGATGAACCCGACGCGGTCGAAGCTGCCTGGGCGCTGGCCTACCTCGCCGCTGGTGGCGCTGACACCGTCGCCGACTGGATGGAGCAAGAACCGCGTATCGATCCCTTCGTCCTACGTGATCTATTTGAGATAGCGTCCGAAGAAGAAGGCGCCGAAGAGGTAGCTCTTCTAAGTAGCGAACGCCTCCTTAAGCAGCGCCCCTCACCCTTGCACGAAGCTTTCTATGCTCACGCCCAGGTGCTTTCTGGGGAAACCGAGGAAGGGATGACAGTACTTCGGGAACTCAAACACACCGAGCCAGGCATTACTGTAGCCTATTTCGAAGCCCTTGCCGATGCCGCGGAAAGAAATCCAAAGTACACTGCAGAACTGCACGATGCCGTCGCAGAGGAAATAGAAACACCCACCCTCAACCTTGCCCGTATGAAAGAAGTGGCTTTTGCGCTGCTAGAGAACGGATTCCCCCGCGAAGCAGAACCCATCCTTCGTAAGGCTTCCAAAGACGCCCCTTTTGAATCCGCGGTGATGCAGTCACTTCTCTATTCTTGGGAGAGTAAGCTCAATGATGATCAACGCGAGTGGGTCTATTCACGTGTTCTTGAGGCTCCTGCAGATGAGCGTGCGGGGTGGTTTAAATACCTTGTTGAAGTGCAAGAGCCCGAGATGGCCTTGGAGCTAGTTAGGGAGGAAGATCTTGCCCACGACGATGTCTTGGAAGGCTACATTCTTGTTCTACTGACGCTCAAGCGCAAGGACGAAGTCAGCGCTTACATCGAGCGCTTCATGGAGCAAGTCGATGACACAAAACGCCTCAAAGGACTAGCACAGGAGGCTCTTTGGGCTGGTGCATATGACATTTCGAGTGTTCTTTATCTGAGGGTTCTCGAGCTCGATCCCGACGATACATCGATCTATAAGCAGCTAGGCAGTATTGCCTTCTCACAGGGCGCGTATTCAGAAGCATACGATTATCTCATGACATCTCTAGAGTGTGTGGGGCCGGACTACCTCGTCTATCATATGCTGGCAGATATCTTCTACTTACAGTACGACGATGGTATCGCAAGGATTTTCTATTCTAATGCGTTGTATGAGCTTACGTGCCTACCCGAAAAGAAACCTGAAGACATGGCTATCGAAGCACATACACTGCTACGCCTAAAGTGTTATGAGGAAGCAGAGGCTCTATACTGTAAGCTCATTCACGAACACCCCAAAGCCTTAAACTACCGCGCCGATTACGCAAACCTCCTGGTAGAGCTCGAAGAATACTGCGCGGCAGAAGGGGTATTAGGTGAAGCCTACGCCGTCGCGGAAGCCGAGGGTGTTGATGATGTAGGTACCTCAGACCGGTATGCACAGCTGACAAGCTCCTATATTCAGCTATTGCAGCGTACAGAGCGCCAAAAGGAAGCGTGGGCAGTGGCCCACTACAGTCTTTGCCAAAGACCTAATGACCCTTTGTTCTATCACTCTGCTGCTGACGTCGACCTCTACATCGGGCAGTGGTGTCACAGTCTGCGTCACCTCGCTGAAGCTAGCTGCTTAGCCCCCAAAGACGAAGCTCTTGCCAAGCTGCGATATCGTATCGCACATAAAGTCGGCCCCTTCGCGTCACTCGCCGGCGAATATCGTAAAACGGGACTTACGCAGACCGATTTCTTTGTGCGTTATCACCAGGAAAATTACTGCGCCCCCTTTGTGCGTGCTCTTTTTGATATTGAATCCGATTGCAATAAGACAGACCCTCTCGCTAGCTATCCGAGTGGTGTCAATCGGGCCTTTGACGCAACGCGCTACCGCGCTCGGATGGCTCTGCGCCGTGAGTTTAGCACTGGAACTTTCGCAGAAGGAAGCCTGATGTGGGCGCGACAGGTTGTGGGTGCCGCAGCTCTAGTTCAAATACCCGACTACTACGGGGAGACTCGATTCTTTGGACATATCAATGAACCCAATTGGGATCTCGTAGCGTCTGTGGCACAAAACGGAGCACGGGATCGATACGGTGTCTCTAGGACCCTACGCCTTCTACCCCGACTGCAAGTGAGTGGCGGAGCAGCATACAACCGCTACTACCTCGATGTCGACGACTGGATGGGCCGCACCTACTCCCTCCAAGGGGCTGTGAGCTATACTCTGTCTCCTCTCCATCCCATCATTCAGTGCCTTGGAAGAAGAGGCATGGTACGCCTAGACTACCTCTTTGATCTGGAGCGGGTCAGAGCACAAAGGCTGATACCTATTGCTACTGGGGGGGTGCCACAAGAGAGTGATTCAGGGAACTTGATCAACCCTCTTGGCCTAAGCAACAGAGAACTGCATACGACTGCTCTGTTTATTGGGCAAAGGCTCCATACCCTCTTCGCATGGGAAGGCAGCGCAGGATACTCCTACGACCGTGTTGGATCCGGAGGCGGCCCCGTAGGAGGTGTCGGATTCGTTATAGGGCGTGAGGAATGCCTCCACGGCATTCTTAATTTTTCGCATACCGTTTCGACCCAGGGGACCGCCTCTACAGCCGACTCATTCCTCTTCAAACTCCACTATCCGTTCTAAGCCGCCGGGGGTCTGCTTAGGGGTCTGGCCTGTCCAAGTGACGCTTCCCGTTGGGCAAGCAGAGACGTACTCCCCACAAACTGTTAGCTAAAGTAGACGAACAATACGAAGAGTCACTTTGTCAGGCCTGACCCCACTTCCCTCTTCTTGGATATTGTTTGTGAAATAGTATTTTGATAGCTTATTGCCTTCGACAATGGTGACGAAGAGATTATTATGGCTCGGCCAAGCAGACAGGATTTCCCTGGCGCTATCCATCATGTGATGCTTAAAGGCAATAACGCCCAGGACATTTTCCAGTCAGAGGGTGATCGAATACGTTTCTGTCAGTTAATGCAAGAGGGTGTTGAACGATTTGGTCACAAAATTTTAGCCTTTTGCCTTATGTCTAATCACGTGCATATAGTGATACAAACCAATCAAAAGTCCATTTCCTTGGTCGTTCAGAATATCGCGTTTCGTTATACACGCTTCTGGAATTGGCGACATGACGCCGCTGGACACCTGTTTCAAGGGCGTTTCAAATCTATTCTGGTGGGTACTGGAAGCTATCTGAATCGATTGATTCGATATATTCACCTTAATCCTGTGCGAGCAGGGTTGGTCCAAAAGCCCATCGATTATCGTTGGAGTAGCCATACAGCGTATATGTTTGATGGCATCGACGAATGGGTAGATTCTGATGTCGTGCTACGACGTTTTGGAGTGTCGCACCAAAGAGCTCGACAGAGCTTTAACAGCTTTGTTTTGGAAAAACTTGGTAAGGAGGACGATATAGATTTTGACTGTGAAGTTTCAGACGAGATCATTGACAGTGAAGCATCTATTGAGACAGTAATGGACTGCATTATAAAGACTAAGAAACCCGATGGGCTTAGAGGTGGACTCGATGATTTACTACGAATCGTAACTGCGAAGTATGAGATTGATATTGACACTCTAAAGAGTTCTCGAGCCAGCAGAAGGATAACGCATGTCAGGTCGGTGCTCGCTCATTTGGTTCGCGAATGGGACGACATAGCTCTTCAGGAGCTTGCTGAAGTTCTCGGTCGGGATGCTAGTGCGATGAGTAAAGCGGCGACTAGATTCGAAAGTAGGATGCGGAATTCAGTAAGTCTTACGGAGGAAGTTGAAGAACTTAAGCTAAGCCTGACTAAGAAAAAAGTGGGTTCAGGCCTGACAAAGTGACTCTTCGTATTACTCGGCTACGTTAGCTAGCAGTTAGCGGAGGATAACGTCTCTGCTTGCCCGATGTGAAGCGTCACTTGGACAGGCCAGACCCCTGAGGTGAGTTTATCGGACTAGTCGATAGGGGAGCGCGTTTTTCTCAGTTCTTTTAAAAAAAGAGAGTAAAGAATATTTTGAGTATTAGTGGTATATGTATGAGGGAGCTCGCGAACAGTGGACTCCTATAGATAGCTTCATCTCTAGCATAAAAAGATCGGCAATTGCGCGATGGGTAAAGGTACAACACAACAGGATCCTAAAGACGACGGGTCGAAATCGTCATCGCTATTGCAGCGCGCTGCGTCGGCAATCCAGAAACGTTTGCGTTTGGGAGTTTTCTTTGAAACTGTTGTTCTTCTAGCACTTATCACTG
>JAJFMA010000092.1 GCA_021772415.1 Chlamydiota bacterium | reverse complement strand
CTGTGTTGTATTTAGACCTTGCTGAACGCGCGCGCAAACATCTTGATGAGTTGGCCGATGAATTACTCCGACTCGACTGAGACGGAGAATATCGCAGAGCTATGACCCAGATTTCGTAAGCGTCAAGTATAGCCATCTTGACTAAAGTAGTCGCCTGCATGAGGAGTGTACCAGGCACACATGCGAGCCGGCACCCACTCAGCCATGAATTAAATCCTCTTTCTTTGCGTCTTAGAGTCTCGGCGTCTTTGCGTTTTTGTCGCGCCTGTCACGAGCCGTCTGGCATGGGGTTTAGCAATAGTACACAAAGGGAAACGCAAAGGCGCAGAGACTCTAAGACGCTAAGAGTTGATTAACATCACTACGCTCGTATCTGAGCCTCTTCGCTCTCGACGGTGTAAACGCAGGCACAGTAGCTAAGCCTAGTCTAAGATTTGGGAGGCAATCGAAGTCTATGAAGAGGCATTGGATTCGGTACGTCGTGCACGCCTGCGCTCGCGGGCAAGTTCTCGGGGATCGCGGTCGAGCTCATCCTTGCGTTTAGCGGCAAGCTGCCCGCAGCCTCCGCTGATATCTTGGCCTTTGCTGTAGCGCACGGGAGCAGGAATTGAGCGGTCTGTCAGATATTTTTGGAAGGCCTGGATGCGATCTGCCTCGGAGCGGCGCATCTCAATACCGGGGAAGTGATTGATAGGAATCAGGTTTACCTTGGCTTTCAAGCCATGGACAAACCGCACCAGCTTCTTGGCGTCTAAAATGTTGTCGTTTTCACCTTCGATCATCACATATTCGAAGGTTATCCCGTAGCGCTTAGGTGCTGGGTACTCGAGAAGCGCCTCTTTGAGAACATCCAAGCTATACGTGCGGTTGACAGGCATCATCGCACTGCGCTTAGCGTCATCGGCAGTATGCAAAGAGATGGCGAGGCGCACAGGTAAGTCTTTGGCGAGACGGCGGATCTCTGGGACAAGTCCTGATGTCGATACTGTTACACGTGCCGTAGAGAGTCCAAAAGCCTTCGGGTCCACCATTGTCTTGCACGCCTGAAGAACAGCTTCATAGTTGTCCAAAGGCTCTCCCATGCCCATGAAGACGATGTTGGTGACACCGCGCGCATGCCCGAGTTCTTTAAGGCGCCTGTTCGCTAACAAAATCTGTGCCAAAATCTCGCCGGAACTCAAGTTGCGCATCAAGCCCAGCTTACCCGTCTGACAAAAGGTGCAACCCATGCGACAGCCAACCTGGCTGCTGATGCACAAGGTCGTCCGATTCTCGTAGGGCATGACCACCATCTCGACTAAATTGCCATCACGGGTCTTAAGCAAGAACTTCTCGCTTGTATCCTTGGAAATCAGGTGGGACTCAATTCCCGGTAAGCTCCAATCAAACTCCTCCGATAGGAGAGTACGCGTCGCCTGCGATAAGTTCGTGAAGCCGTCGGGACTAAGAACTTCTTTTTCGAAGATCCAAGAGTAGATTTGGCCAGCATTAAACGTCGGGAGTCCCTTCTCCGCGCACCAACGCTTCCATTCGCTTAAGGCGAAATCAAACGCCGACTGCAGGGGGGCAATAGAAGGCTCAGGTTTGTATATGGGAAGGGCATTGGAATCGGACATGGGGCACAAAATTAAGGTAAAAAGTTAATTATCGGACTAAGTATAACATACAAACTCTTTTCTTTCGAGACATTGTCGTGCCTCATGAGGACATGCATAGAAATGGTCTAAAGCTGTAATCTAGGCCACCTCGTCAGCGGTATATTGAAAGTTGAGGCAAGGCTACAGCAGCATGGACAGTGAAGATTTAGAGCTTATCAACACCGATTATTCTAAGCAGGACTGGAAAGAGCGCGCGTTTACAAACTGCGTTTTCGATAGCTGTGACTTCACTCAAAGTGACTGGAGAGCTTGTCAATTTTGTGACTGTATCTTCAAGAACTGCAATCTCAGCAACATCAATCTATTGGGGTGTCGTCTCCAAAATGTGTGCTTTCAGGCGTGCAAAATCGTAGGCGGAGACTTCTTCAAATGCGATCAGACGTTCCTTGGCTTGCAGTTTGCCGAGTGCGTACTCCTCAGCTGCAACTTCTCTGGGATGAAATTGCGTCGAGTCTCCTTTGGTGCCAGCCGGATCAGAGACTGTTTCTTTGTTGAGAATGAGCTAACAGAGGCAAATTTTTCAGGCTGTGACCTACTCGGAACGACTTTTCACGCTTGTAACCTTAGCAAGGCGAGCTTTCTCCAGGCGCTAAACTACTCGATTTCACCGTCGGGGAATAAGATCCAAAAAGCGCGCTTTTCCTCTCCCGAGGTCCTTGCTTTGTTAAGTGACTTCGATGTCATCATTGAATAGCGCTTAAGCGAAGCGCTGTCACATGCGTAGCCTAGGACGCAGTCTTCGGAGAGGTGCACATATCCTCATAGTTTTGTAGAGAGTGTCAAGAAATGGACGAGGTGAACTGGGCAGCAGCCAACTTGTCTCTGAAAGAAATTTGTCCTGAGGCCCGAAGGGCTGACGAGATGTATAGCCCCGGGTAAAACCCGGGGTAGGCATAAAGAGGATTTTGAGCGCTGTAAGTGCGATACATATTTCGTGTAAATATGTCGCACTTACAGTGCTCAGAGTGTATTTTAACCTTTACCCCGGGCTACGCCCGGGGCTATACATCTTGCTGGCCTTTCAGGCCGCCGGAAAATGTGCGAGCTCATGTGGGATAATGGTCATTTTGTCACCGCTACCAATTTCTTTACACTCTCTGCGCTGCCAAGCAACTTCGATGTCATCATTGAATAGTGTTTATCGGTAGAATGGGCAGTGGGAGCGGTTTTAAATATAAGGGAGTGAGCGATGACTTTAATTGTTCCTGGATTACGGTCGATAGACGAAGTCGACTGTGCGTATGCACAGGACTTATTTCAGCTGTTTCAAGAAGAATGGTGGAGCCAAAACCGGTCGATTCAGAATGTACATAGCATCTTGGAAGCTTCTTCGATGACGTTTGGTGTGGTGGACGAGTCGGACCGCCTTTTGGCCTTTGCTCGTGTACTCACGGACTATGTCTACTTTGGATTTATTTTTGATCTCATCGTCAGTACAGAGTTGCGAGGGAGGGGTGTTGGAAGCTCCCTCATGCAGCGAATACTGGATCATCCTCAGCTTATGAAGGTTCAGAGCTTCGAAATTTGCTGCCAACCTGATACAACGTCGTTTTACACGAAGTTCGGTTTTGCTGAAGCCAGAGGTAGGATGCGACGTGTCCGACCCAACGCCGACTTCTAGCGGCCTTTACTTTGTGATGAACTTCTGTAGTACGTTCAAGACCTTTTTAGGCTGATCGCGATAGACAGGATCGCCGGCGTCTTCAAGCAATGCGTGTTCGGTTGGGCAACCCGTCAGCCCTTTGACCATCCTTTCCGCCGACACAGGAGGATGTTCTGGATCTTCCTCTCCGGCAAGGACCAAAGTGGGGCATTCGATTTGATGCAAATCAGGCAGAAAATTAAATGTCCGGTACTCTTCTCGGTCGAAGTGATCCCAGACTTCTGTGCGTTTAATGCAGCGACCAAGCTCTTCAGCGCTGTAGGGATGCTTGCAAAACAGAGGAATACAGTGGTCGACGTACTGCTGTGCCGACTCCGTGTTGGGAGCGTTAGCAAGATCTGCCACGATCTGAGCGACAGCATTGCCTCCTTTGTGGCGATATGCTTCGATACGCGCCTCAAAATCGACCTGGGCTTCGGTGTTACACAAAATCAGCTTGGATGCATGAGCAGGGAATTGAATCGCATAGGAGAGCGCTACCCAGCCTCCAAAGGAAAAACCGGCTACAATCGGTTTGTGCACGCCAATTGCGTCGCAAAAGTCCGCGACGTCGTGTCCCCACTGTGCCAATGTCCACTTGCTAGGATCGCTGCGATCACTACGCCCATGACCACGCATGTCGATGAAAATCACTTGTGCTACATCTGAGAGCTGTGACCAAAATGGCACATAGAGCGTGTGGTCAGCGAGCCCCGGCCCTCCATGAAGAAAGACGAGCTGCGGCTTTTCAACGACTTTGCCATCTTGAAACGACAGGGCGCTGCCATATACATCGTAAAAAAGTCTCGTTCCATCGGGTAACGTCGCAAACATCACCTACTCCTAGTGCAAAAATCAATCTAGCCTAGCATCATATTTTAAAAATCGAAAGAATAGTCTTAGATAGTGGTTTCGGTTGATGATTTTTATTTCTATATCATACTTAACTGATTTTTATTTTTAGTGTTGATTTAATTAAAAGTGGGGTATATCGTTGTTTTATATTTTTATTAAACCGTTTGACCAGAGGTGTGAACAGTGGATTTAGCATTGTATTTTCCTAAGTCTGTATATGAGAGAAGCTCTTCGGACAATGCCGTTGGCAATCGTAGGAGTGACTTTCTCCGAGATGTCGCAGCCAAGTCCGCGGAAACAGAACGCACTGTAAACAGATTGCAGGCATGTGAAGCTGTAGCGATGGCATTTGGTGCTGGGTGTACGGCGTTAGCGCTGAATCCAGTCAGTACGTGGACAAAGCTTACAAGCGCTTTGTGTGATTACTTGCTTTGCTATTTTGACGCAGATCCTGGAATCCGTAAGATTGCTGAGCCTTTTCTAGAAGAGAACCGAAATGGCGATGAGCCCCTTTGGATTGAAGCGGCAGATCTTGCTTTAGTGAAACGATACGAAGACGACGATTGGACTGGCTCCTACGGAACACATCATACCTACGGAGCGGAACTGACCAAACTAGAAGTGTCACGAGACCCCATTTCATCAGTGGAAGTGACGATGTCACGGTTGCCGGATGTGTTCGAAGGTGTATCTATTCACCATGAGGTCATCCGTAACTACCAGGGCGAACAGTGTGGTATCGCTCAGCGCCAGTATGAATGCCTTAATGCGGAGACTTCGTTCTATAATTTCGATTTCACAGCTGTGCCTTGGCAAGTTGCGATGATGGTGCTGGCCGGAACGTCGTTTTGCCTAGTGTATGTGATCGATAAGGCAAGACGTGTGGCAAAACAGAATCTTGTGGATTTATCTGCTCAGCAATCTGCTGTCATTGCCTCTCAAAGTGCAGCAAGCACGCAAGCTCAAAAGGTTGAGCAGAAAAACAAGGCTGCTCTAGAGCTGTTGAATACTGTATCAAGAAACTTGCAGAGCTTAGCTAAAGAAGATGAAAAGCTGTTCAAGCAGTTCTTTTGTACAGAATTTGGGGTGGGTGCTGATACAGTTGCTTGGCCCAACGGTCTTCAAGGGAAAACAGCGCGAGCGGCGCTGTCTAATGCTCTTGCGATGATGCTATGCCTTGCACATGGTTCTGAGGCTCTTAAGAAGTGCTTGGGAGGCTTTAAAGCTA
>JAJFMA010000091.1 GCA_021772415.1 Chlamydiota bacterium | reverse complement strand
GCGAAACAATGATTTCATCACCTTGAATGAGCTCTTCAATTTTTGTATCAGAAAGGAACATAATAACTCCGCTATGGTGAAATCCAGACATGTCATGATAGCATTTTTAACGTTTATGAAAGGGGCCGCATAAAAGGGGCCGGACCCTGCGATTGTCGCATTCTCTTGTGTGCGTCACGTATTTAACTTCCTGTTTTCCCCAAGCCCCCTGCCACAATAGGGTCAACTTAGGTCCTCTCTTCTGTCGCTCCGTTGGAGCTCGGAAGGTTTATTGCCTCCTCCTAGCGCTCACGCGCTAGGCTGTAAAGCTGTCGGCGCTTTGCGCCTAAAAAGGGGAAGCGGGCTATGACGTGTGAGGGTTGTGTGTTGCTGGCCGGCCCTGTGTCTCTGCTGCTTTGTTGCTCCGCGATGGGAATTTTGGCATGCCGTGCAGCCTTCCACGTCGAGTACGAGCACGGACACGGGCACGCACACAGGTAAGGGGAGGGCCTTGTAGGCATTTTCTTATTATTGACAGTAATTGAATTTCATTGTAAGCCTCATTCATATGGAAATATTGGGCTTTACATTCACTTTGATCTCCTTGCTTTTACACGTCTGTTTCTTTGTTTTAGAGACTTTTTTATGGACAACACCTTTAGGATTGAGGGTGTTTAAAATGAAAAAGGAAACAGCCCTCTCCTCTAAAATATTAGCTGCCAATCAAGGAGTTTATAACGCTCTTTTAGCTTCAGGTTTGTTGTTATCTTTACTCATTCCGGATGTCGCCAGTGCTATGGCGATTCGAAAGTTTTGCTTAAGCTATATTGTAATCGTTGGGTGTTATGGGGCCTACAGCATGAAAAATATCATTGTTTTTCATATTCAAGCTCTGCCGGCGCTCATAGCTCTTTTTTGCTACTTTTGAAAGGGGCCGGACCCTGCAATTCTCGCATTCTCTTCTCTGCGTCACGTATTGAACTTCCTGTTTTCCCCAAGCCCCCTGCCTCAATGATGTCAACTTAGGTCCTCTCTTCTGTCGCTCCGTTGGAGCTCGGAAGGTTTATTGCCTCCTCCTATTGCTCACGCGCTAGGCTGTAAAGCTGTCGGCGCTTCGCGCCTAGAACGGGGAGACGGCCGTCGCCTGCGAGGTTTGTGCTTTGTTGACCCCCTCTGCGTCTTTACTGCTCTGTTGCTCCGCGATGGAAATGTTGACATGCCGTGCGGCCTGCCAGGCCGGGTAATGCGCAGTGAGGGGATACCTGGCATTTCGAGATCAAGGCTTGAGGTATTTCGATCACACGGTGGAGTTCGGCAAGATTTCGGGGGCTACCAGGTGATTATCGCTTGAAGCTATCTCACCAAGACTAGAAGACCCTAGTATGCTACTATATAGCAATCTACCCTCCCGTTAACAAAAAAAAGCGAGTCTCCTATGTCAAAAGAAATAATAAAGCACCGAAAAGACACGAAAAAACAGCCAACCTTGACAGCTAAAGAAAAGAAAGCGAAGAAAAAAGAAAAGAAGAAAAATAAAGGCACCTAAGCATTTGGGCCTCCAAGGACCCAAGATGGCCGCGGCTGATTCCACAATAGAAAAGCCTACCAGAGCCTGGTAGGCTTTTACAACATTTGCCAATGGAGGTGCTTGGACGCGATCAGAACTCGTGAAAGGCGGTTGATTCGCTCATCTATACACAATGCAGTTATGCAGGCCCGGCCCCTTTCACGGCCCCTTTCACTCGTCGAATCTGAGCTATGTCAACACGTAATCTAAAGATTCTCCCAGCTTGTTTCTTCATCAGGTAGATAGGGTATCAAGCCTTTGTCTACAGCTTCTTCCTGAATTTCTCTTGGGAGAGAACGGGCGTCGATTATGAAGCCATTTAGGGAGACCATCCATACAAGAGAACTGTCTTCAGCCGCTCCGTTGGAGCTCAAGGTGTTTTTTGCCATCCCCCTAGCGCTCACGCGCTAGGCTGTAAAGCTGTCGGGGCGTTGCCCCTGAAGAAATAGCGGGAGGCAAACTTAATCGCGATTTTTAAGCTTGTCAATTTTTAAGTAAATTGTTAAAAATTGAAACATGACAAAGTTAACTGAAAATCCATTCAAGTTCGGTGATCCCGTCCAGGGTGATTATTACTACCCCCGTCCAGAGCTGTCTAGTGCAGTTAGACAGTTCTTGGAAAATCAAGTGCACGTTGTGTTAATGGGACCTCGCCGATTTGGTAAGACTTCCTTTATGCTAGACTTGTTTTCCCAGTTGGAGGGCAGTGGCTATACCTGTCTGCTAGTTGATATCTTTAATGTGACCTCCCATCGGGACTTTCTTCACCAGTTTTTACGAGCTCTTAGGCGTAAGAAGAGCCTCAAGGGCAAGCTAAAGGAATGGGGGAAACGGCTAGGGCGATTAGTTCCTCAGCTTTCTCTTGATTTTGACAACTATACAGGTCAACCGACGTTAGGCCTCAGTCTGGGACAGCTAGCTGACCAGGACGTTAAGACAGCTATTCAAGATCTTTTAGACGAGCTGACTGGGTTGGGAAGGCGTGTGATTGTTGCTCTGGACGAGTTCCAGCAGATCTCCCAACTTGACGACAAAGGATGGCTCGAAGCAACTGTCCGATCTCATTTTCAAAAGCTTCCCAACGTTTCGTTTTTGTTTACAGGATCTAGGAAGAGTTTGATATCGGAGATGTTGAACGATCCGGCTCGGCCACTCTATCGCTCTTGCCAAACAATCGAATTCCCCTCGTTTGGTCATGACTTCTCTGATTGGGTAGTAGAGCGTTTTGCAACAGTGAGTATCCCCTGCTCCACAGAGGCTGTAGACCATCTGCGCGTACTGGTGCAGGATACTCCCAACTACGTCCAGATGGTTTGCTTTCACTTGGTGGCTCAGGCTAGGCCTAAGGTAGAAATCAATGATGTTGAAGAGGTTTTAGATACGGTAGCACGTCAAAACGCCTACGCTTACCAGACACTTCTCAACTCGCTCACGCTTGCTCAGCAGCGTGCCTTACGACTAGCAGCGAACGAGAAGCAGTCGCTATTTCAAAAAGAAATGCTAGTCAAGTACGAGATTTCGAGTGCTCCGGCTTTGCATAACTCTATCAAAGCCCTAAAGGGCAAGGGGATCTTGGATGAAGAGGGTACCGGTAAAGGGAAGGTGCTTTTTGACGATCCGCTGTTCGCCTACTGGCTGAGGATGAGCTTCCCAATGTAAATTACTCTGGGTTTGGGAAGATTACCAGGAAAAGTCATCGAGAACGGTAGCCTTCCATACTCGACACACTTCACTATCCGGGTGTGCTCGTCCCGAATAGATTCCTATGAACTTGGTCACTACACCTCCAGCCATTATTTGCATTCCGCCACTGGTAGTATATCCACCACTTGTTCTCAGAACGACAGGTGCACCGGATAGACCACCTCGCCCAGTAGCATTGACATAAAAAAGGGGACTGTCGTTGATGTCAATGTCCGGCTCTGACGCGATATATCCTGTTAGCCAGATGGGTAAGTATCCACCTCCGGTAAGACCACAGGGGTATCCGATGATCGATACCGGCATCGCTGGACGACAGACAACGTCGGTATCGCGAAGGCTCAGGTTCAGTGCGTGAACTTGGAAGTTCGATGGTTCAGCATCTGGTAAGGAAATCGCTACAATGTCTACTGCAGGTCCTTGTGGATGCTGCTGCCAGGCGCTAGTTGTCAAGTCTATCTCCCAATCCTTCCAACGAATTTCTGATCCACTACAATGGGAAATCAACTTAATGACTGCCTTGGTCGGCAGGGCCGCACTCTTGTCTAGCGGCTGCTTAGTAATTGAGTCTTTTCCAGTAACAACGTGCCAGTTCGTGATGATGTACTTTTGCCGATTCCGTTCGATAACAAACCCACTCGCATGCCCTAAGGTGAGCGGTTTGCCACCAGAATGATTAGCTGCAAGGAGTTCGATATAGACAGTGGTAAGAGACAAAAAGTCGATACTCATCCTTGGATTACCCTTGTAACGAGAAAGCAGAACCGATTGGTTCTGCCTTCTTAAGTGGAAACTGGAGGTGGAGAGAATCGAACTCTCGTCCTTAGCAAGCTAGATACTGACCACTACATGCTTAGTGCTCTGAAAATGAGTCTCTCTCTATGCAGAACACAACACTGAGAGGGACTTGCTCCATTTAATCTTGAAGCGACCCCCTAGGAGCGGCGGGGCAATCTCTCCATACCAAGTAATTGACGATAGACCCCAGAATCCCTGGTCCAGTCCTAGGCTATCGGGCAACAATAAGCGGTTAAGCTTATGCAGCAACTAAAGCAAGGTCAGCTTTAACAGGCTCATCACCTGCAGCAAACCATGCGTTCATTTCTGTTTTGGCAGTTAATGCCTTGCCGGACTGATTTAAGAGGCCAACCGGCGTCCTCTGCATGCGCTCAATACTTCACTTCCAAGTCGAAACCAGTACACCCCCGGAAATGCATGTATCTACCTGTATTATAACACAGAAGGGCCTTTGTCGCTAGGGGAGGAATTGGGTGATTGACTCTTCAAATAAATCATTTACACTTAAGGCCAGTAGAACTCGCTCTTCAACACCTCGTATTCGGAGGTACAGATGTCACTATGTCGCTTTGGGATCGCAGCACTCTGCGTGTGTCTACTGACACTAAGTGGGTGCACAAGCAAGGAGGATACGCCTGAAGTAGCTGAGAAGGTGGTATGGCCAGTACTTCTTGTGGAACTCTCCGAGGTCAACCGCGACAGCTTTGACGAGCCTCTAATGATTCATCGTCCTGGCGACGGGCTGGTGCCCTTTACACTGGATAACGGAGTAGTGCACTTAGACGCCGCTGTTCTCGATACCAGCGATCCCGAGGTATTAGCTCAGTACCATTTAACGCTGGATAGTAAAAGCACTCCCTTGAAAGATTGTGGTGTATTGGTGCTTCGCTCGCTAAAATTTGTGGGTGTGGGCCGCACAGAGTCCCGCACCGACTACTTTGCCTTCAAAGAGCTTCCGGTCAATGTCGAGCCGGTAGCGCTCACACGAGAGGTCACAGATACCCTTGAGGTGGATCCAGGCAGCTCTAGCATCCCACAGGCAAGTCTCTCGGTTCGCTTTCCTGGTGACATGACCGCGCTAACACTTGAGAGTGTCGAGTCTGGTAGTAGCCTTCTGGTGAAGCGAGGAAGCGATTTTTGGAACGTCGTCGCTGGCGACTCCATCATTGTACATGAGGAAAAACGCTCGGTGCGCATTTCACAGGAAGCGCTGACGGTGGCGTCGCTAGACTTTGACGGTGACGAGGACATTGTCCTTGATGATCCCAACGAGATCGTACTCCCAGCTGAAGATTACGGTAGCGTACGCTTTTCCACACGCCTTGAGCTCAGATTCCATGGTGAGCTGCCCGCCCTCTTGGATACTGTAGAGGAGGACAGACGATGAAACGTCTATTTCTCCCCGCTCTTGTGTGGGCTCTATTTATCGGGCACATCGTCTCGAATGTGGCCGAAGCCACCGCTATTATTCGTACAAGGCGCTCCGAGCACTTTGTACTGATGACCGATCTATCAGAGATGCAGGATCGTGGCATCACCAATGCTCAGTTAGACGAGGTTTTAGGCTACCTAGAAACGGGCTACGACAAATTCGTGACAGATATCCAATTTATGGAGCCTGCTTTTTCGGGGTGGCGCAACAGGCATATCTGTAAGCTGTATCCCTTCGACCGCAATTCCGGCACTCTTGGCTTCTACCGCGCCGCCGACGGGATTTTACACCTCAACATGTGGAAGTTTGCCAACACCAGTAGCGTTATCGGTAACACAGCACGCATTCTTCCTGTCACGGCCGTTCACGAACTGTTCCATGGTGTTCAAGCGTCGTACGACATCTGGGAAGATCCATGGATTAAAGAGGCGACCGCCCAATGGTCGGAAGATCAGGCATTTCCAAATAACAGCGACTATGTGGGACATGAAAAATTGTGGCTCGAGCATCCTCACTACCCTCTGCACTACTACGCCAAGGATGCCGACGGTGACACAGACACCTCTCAAGGGCGTCCGTACGGCAGTTCAATCTTCATGCGCTTCCTATCTCAGCATCATCCTCTCAAGCAGGGTGTCATCAGATTCGCGTGGGAACATAGCGCCGCCAACGAGGGACCAAACTCCATTGAGGCTCTCGCCAAAGCCATGGCAGGAGAGTCGGCCGCGCGTCCAGAAATCTTGTTGCGTCCCGGAGCAAAAATCAAAGATGTCGTCACTGGAGGCCCTGCAGACAAGGCTGGCATCAAAGTCGGCGACAGAATTGTCTCGACGAGAGGCATACCCATCCATCATCCAACTACGGCTAAAATGCAGCTCAAGCAGGGCACGATAGGGAAAAGGACATCGCTCATAGTCAGCCGCGGTGGAGAGCTGCTGAACGTCTATGTTGTCCCAACTGATAACCCCGACAACATTATTGATCTAGATCCTTGGTACGGCCTTTCACTCGAGGCGAGTTCGGATCCACTTCCAAGTGACTCACAGAAGCTACACCCTTCTAGGAGAACAGCACCTAAAATCTTCGATGGAAACAACGAAAAGCTAGCGAGTGTCTTCCGCGACTACTATGACCGCTTCGTTGTAGGTGCTTTTTTAATGGAAGCTGCCCCCGCTAATAGCAAAATCCCCAATGCTGAACTATTCAAACGGGCAGGGGCTCCTGCTGGAACGGGTACAGGTCAGGGTGGACTCGACGACAGCATTAAGAGGGCAAAAACGACCTCGCTAGAAAATCACTGGATTGCCCACCACGTCGTCACTTTTGTCGACCGCAAAGATGCCGGTCTTCGACTAGGAACCAACAGCAATAGCCTAATGCCTGGGGGCGCCACTATTACTCAAATAGGAGGCTTAGGCACGCGTTACTACCGAGTATCGCCATTGGACAATTTCCCCGAAAACACACCCATACAAGTAGAGATCAAAGCCGGCGAGCGTGAGGTATCCTTGCAGGCGATGGTAGGCTACAAAGACTTACCCGAGTGGCAGATATTCAAAGCCAAGTGGGACCCCACACTAGGAGTGCACCGCGTTGTCATTCCGCGCCCTGACGAGACCGCGGATTGGGCTCCTCGCTTCGCTGTTACACGCTACGACGACAGCCCCGACATGGTGGGCCTCCCGGCTTACGAGATGGTTATCTCGGGGGCGAAACCACCTATCGTTTCCGAAATCAAAGTCACGCAAAAAGGCAAAGACACATTCTTAGAAAAATGGGTAAATGTCGAAGATGCGAACAAGCTCGTAACTTCCAGGACGCATTCTAGAGAGCAAAAAGACAAAATAGACCCAGAAGGTCCTCAGGTGACGTTAAGCGTCACCTTCTCACAGCCTGTAGAAGCACGTAAAGACAAAGTCATGTTCAAGCTCGATGGCGAAGACATCACGTTCACCGCGGGCCCCAAATCCATTATTTGGACAGCGGAAGTACCAGCAAAGAAACTTGAACCCAATGACACGGGACATAAGCTGCGTGTCAATGCTCAAGCACTCATTGAAGATCTACCCGCTATACTTCCTCTGGATGAAGACCCTCTCTCGATTGCAAAATACCGCTGGGACGACTGGGTCGACTACGAAGTGAGCGACGACGGAAAAGAATATCTAATCGCTAAGGACGAGCAGGAGGACTCAAAGGTCACTCTCCACGACTTGATAACGACGACTCCACAAACGCTCATCGACCCGACTCTCTGGATGGAAGGAAAGCTACTAATAGAAAACTGGATTCCCTACACCTTATCCGCTGTGGAATATGACGCGTCGCTAGATCCCAAGTCCGAACAGCGCTACATGCGCTGGCTTATTCGTTTCGATTATGGAGGCATCACCACCTACCAATACATTGACGGGCCCGTTTCCGAAGATATGGGAGCCCTCACGATACAAGGAAAATTCCTTGCCCCACGTGTAGGACCTATTCCCGTAAAAGCAACGGTCTTTACGGGGGTTAAAGACCAGCCCGAACTCAAATTCGACTACACCTTCGAGGTCCGGGACAGAGGCTCCTGGATGTTAATGGACGACGACAGCTACAAAGTCTTCTCCGAGCTTAACGCGCGCTCGGAGCGGTCAGCACTCACAGAGATGGGTAGGGAGAATGCCGACGCTACGATGATGCAAAGATACAGAGCCAACTGGATCAATCTGCTCATCGACAAAATCGAACTCGATTTCCACATAGGCAAACACACGTATCTATTCGATAACGTCGACACACTGATTGAACAAATCGACGAAAGACTCGAAACTCGCGACGACACCATTTTTGGCAGCCGCATCACCACCAATCCCGGACGTCCCGAGTACTTCCCCCATAAAAAGGTGCTAGAAACCAAAATGGGGCTCTTACTCGTGACTGGACAATTCGATAGGCTCGACACCCTGATGCGTGAGATCGAAGCGGCATGGGCAGCACTTCCCGAAGGGCATGGCTACTACGTCAAACCAGATGCATGGCTGACACTAGCGAACATCTACATGCTGCAATTCTTCAATGCCGATAAAGCCGTAGAGATTCTCGATCGCCTATCGAAAATCAACAACTACGACCCACAGATTCAGGCCATCAGAAGCTATACAGATGCGGTGAAGAAGGTGCGTGAAAAGCTCCCAGAAGCGTTTGAGTAAAGATAGAAAAGAACCCAAAGGACACAAACGACCCAAAGGACGAAAAGGACGGCAGTCACGCGATGGATTCGCTCATCTATGCACAATGCCGTTATGCAGGCCCGGCCCCTTTTACAATGCCGTTATGCAGGCCCGGCCCCTTTTACGGCCCCTTTTACGGTCCGGCCCCCTTCACAATCCGGAAAACCATGGAGGACATGGAGGTAAGAACATGGAGGTCATGGAGGGGTGCGCTCCACAGAAACGACTTTAGATGCCTCTTCGACGCCTAAGACTGGATAGTCGGAAAATGCGCAAATTGCAAGACAAGGCCCCCTTTCTCCGAATTTACAGAAAGAGTCTTGCTTAACCCCTAGCGCTAAAATCACCTCGTTCTTTTTCTTACTCTTCCTACACTTCCTGACTTTTTTTGTCAGGAAGTGTAGGAAGAATAGGAAAGGAGAAACACGAACTAAACCACGGGAGTCCTCGCCTAGCGCTTTTTGCACAATTTTCTAGACACAACCGTAAATCCTGAACTGGAAGGCAGAGTTCACAAACATCGCAACATCGTGAGACCCG
>JAJFMA010000010.1 GCA_021772415.1 Chlamydiota bacterium | reverse complement strand
AGAAGCTCGCATATAAGGCTAAAGTATCTAACTATATGCTAGTAGTGATTGTGTCGTGTGGCGTTTGTGATTTAGTGTTTAAGCACTTCGCGCCTGAGAATATGTTAGCGCTTATGGGGCTACGCCCGGGGCTATACATCTTGCTGGCCCTTCAGGCCGCCGAACGGATTTGTCTGCACCACGAATGGCCCACTATAAAGCTCCCTTTGCACATTTCTTTACACTCTCTTCAAAGCTCTGGGGTCTATCTACACTCTACCTAGGTTCTATACCCTAGGTTGTAGATAGGTTAGCGAGAGTGTCAACAAACAGTAGCGAGACTTTTTGTTCCCTATCTACAGGGTGGCATGCTATACCCCAAATAGATGAAACTTTATGTTGCTGTAATAGAGGCAAACTCGATCTCAACAAGGACCTAATGTATGTCTAGTCATCCTCCCGAGCTCCTCAAAAGGGGGTATCAGCGCTTCATGAAGTTCTGCGCTATTGTAGCGGCAGTGAATATCCTTGGGGCTATCTTCTGGACACCCAAGATCTTGTGGTCTCTAGTGCTTGTGGGGCCTCCGATTCTGATCGGCATTGCCGATCTAACGCAGACTGCAAGCACGATTCGACGCAACTTTCCGTTCTTGGGCAACTTTCGGTTCCTGTTAGAACAGCTGGGTCCTGAGATGCATCAGTATTTTGTAGAAAGTGATCAAAGCGGTAGGCCATTTAATCGGGATAATCGTGCGGTTGTCTATCAGCGTGCCAAGAATCAAACAGATACACGTCCGTTTGGTACTCAGCTCGACGTTTATCAGGTGGGATACGAATGGGTGAATCACTCATTAGTCCCCTTGCCTCCTGAACAGGTTCATCCACGTGTGATGATTGGAGGCCCCGATTGTACGCAGCCTTATTCAGCGAGTATCTTTAACATATCTGCGATGAGCTATGGGTCGTTAAGTAAGGTTGCTATCGAAGCTCTTAATGCGGGAGCTAAGATGGGTAATTTCGCTCATAATACCGGTGAAGGGGGCGTCAGTCCTTCGCACTTAAAGAATGGTGGCGATCTCATTTGGCAGATCGGCACCGGATACTTTGGTTGTCGCAGAGAAGACGGGGGATTTGATCCCGATAAATTTACGGAGACTTCGGCACAACCTAGCGTGAAGATGATAGAAATCAAGTTATCGCAGGGCGCTAAACCTGGTCACGGTGGGATCTTGCCTGCTGGTAAGGTGACAGCGGAGATCGCAGCCATTCGCGGCGTGCCGATGGGTGAAGATGTCTTGTCACCTGGACACCACACGGCTTTTAGCACTCCTCTTCAGCTGTGCGAGTTCATCAAAACACTTCGTGAGCTTTCTAATGGCAAGCCTATTGGTTTTAAAGTGTGTATCGGAAAACGTCGTGAGTTTCTTGCGATCGCAAAAGCCTTTGTTGAGACTGGTATCACTCCAGACTTCATCACAGTAGATGGTGGCGAAGGGGGGACGGGTGCTGCGCCTATGGAGTTCTCATCGCATGTGGGCTGTCCTCTGACAGAGGCTCTCAGTTTTGTACACAACACACTCGTTGGATTTGGAGTCCGTGAAAAAATCCGCGTTATTGCCAGTGGCCGCATTATTTCGGGCTTCGATCTCATAGCGAAGTTGTGCATTGGTGCCGATGCCGGGAACTCCGCTCGAGGCATGATGTTTGCTCTGGGATGCATACAAGCACTGCAGTGTAATAAAAACACCTGTCCTACTGGTGTTGCCACACAGGATCCTTTTCTTACACGGGGTCTTGTAGTGGAGCAAAAGAAGGTACGTGTACGCAACTACCACGACAAGACAACGCATTCTGTTCAAGAGATTATGGGTGCCATGGGTCTGCGACACACTAGTGAGCTGAGGCCATGGCATCTGATGCGACGCACGGGTGTTGCAGAAATCCACAACTATGAACAGCTGTTAGAGTATGTGAAACCGGGCTGTTTCCTGAACGAGGAGACTGTGCCTAAGAGCTATGCCCGCGCTTTAAAGTCTGCTAATACTGGAGATTTCATGAACCCGTATCACCATACGCCAGAGTGACGCGGTCATCAGTGAAAGGGGCCGTATATTGTGATTTGCGCACTTTTAGACCATCTAGGTTTTGGCGTCGAAGAGGCATGGAAAGTAGTGTCTGTGGAGTTCACCCCTCCATGTCCTCCATGGTTTTCCGAATTGAAAGGGGCCGTTGAAATGAAAAGGGCCGGAATTCACGATGTTGCGAATCTATAACACAGTATACGCCAACCAGTACGGTCGTCTTCTAAAAAGGGCGCGCGGCGGCTAAAGCCTAAGGTCAAAATGATCGGGTCTACTGTTTGTAGGCCCGATCTGGTGTATTCAGTAATGTGAGTTCTAGCCCGTTAGAAGTGGCATATCTGCAAAGAGACATATGGCCCGTGTAGTGCTAGGTCGCTGTTGCGTTGTTGCAATCCAGTTAGGAAATCTGGGTAGACCAAGTTGATGGCGCGGTAGTAGTTCTTGTACTGATAGCCAGCTTCGACGTTTAGTTCCACTCCACATAGCGTGCAAAAAGTGTAGCTAATGCCTGTGGAGACGTCGACTGCAGGCACAACTCTGTCAGACCACGGTGTCCGGAGAGTGTTTGAGGAAGAGCCACCGGTTCCTTGGTTTTGTTGGTCCAGTCTAGAACGCACCTGCCCCAGTAGCATACTCAACGAACAGTGAGACTTCCAGTACAGGCAGTCATTGAATTTTTGGGTCAGATTTGTGCCAATCAAGGGGCCAAAGCCGTGAAAGTCGCTTTTGAGGGTGCCTTGCTTGGTTTGGAATTGCGTGGCGGGTGTGCCTCCACTGTAGGTGTTGTCCAGTTTACGCTTGATGTGGGCGTATTGTGCTCCAAAGACTAGCTGACACTGGAGGTCGCATAGCGGAACGAAAGTGCGTCCTACCTGTGCGTCGATTTGATCGATTCCGTAGTGTACCTTGGAGTGGGCACTTGAGTATTCAATCAGAGCATTTCCACTGGAGTTGATACTGTGAATAAAGCCCCCAGCACCTGCTGTGACGTTTTTGGAACCATATTCGTTATGGAGGCGGAAGTAGTTTACGCAAATTTCGTTTCTAGCATTTCGGCGATAGCCAATACGATAGTTCATGCTCAGGTTGTGATCCGGAGTGATCTTTTGTCGAGTTCTCGACCCGTCGGCAGCTTCCAAGGTGCCAAAGACGAGGTCATCATTGTCTGCCATGGGTTTGAGCCAAACAAAGTCGACCTGCTCATACAGGCCATCCAGCAGGGTACATGGGCATAACGAAGGCGCTGCGCAGCAGGAATTATTGCAGTACCGTGAGCAGTGTTCTTCAGGTGTAAAACAGAGCGCTACAAAAGGACCACCTAACCCGATGTTACTGGAGGTCTTGGTACGATGTGAGTTTGTATTAACGACATAGCCCTGAAAGGGGTTTATGCGATCCACGACTTTGAAGAAGTAGTCGCTTTCATAGCCGAACTTCAGCTCCATCGCACAGCCTGCTACTTGACATGTGGGACGGTAGACAATGGCCAACTGGGTGTTGAGCAGGGGAGAGACACGGTCATATGCGGTGTTGTCATCAAAGCGCGTCGTTGTAGTGCCGTCGACAAAGGAAGAGCGAAGTTGGGATTTGATCCGTCCAGTGAGAACGGCAGCGCTGAGGCGCCCTTCAAAGCTTAGGCATGGGCAGATGGGGCAGCTGACGTCGGTACCGATCATGGGACCGACACCCCAATAGTGACTGCGTTCTGCCCCGCTCACATAGGACGTATCGTTAGAGAAAAGAAAGTCATCGAAATGTACTGACATTTTCCTGTCGATGTCTGCCCACGTTACACCGAAGAAGGGGCGCACGGAGAAGCACCTGTCAATGATGTATTCACGTCCAAAGAGCACATCGATCTGATTGATACGCTGTGACCCGATTGCGTCGATGGTAGAGAAGCTACCTCCCAAAAAGCTCTGAATCAGCTGATTAGATGCGATTGGGCCGATGGCGAGGCCGTCATGGGCATCATAGTGCAGATAGTTGACATCGATGGCGCAGTTGGTGCAGGGGAATGCGTAACCCACATTAGCCCGATAGCAGCTACGGTTGTCGGCATCAAGTTCCTGTAGTTGTGCAAACAGATTCGATGGATTGCCCGTCAGAGTAATGAGTGTGCCAGCTTCAAGATCACCGTCTGTGGTGCCAGGCTGCAAGTACAGCCAGGTAAAGCCCCCATGCAGGCCGCCGTGATAGCAGGGCGTTTCGATGAAGGCGGGAGACCAGAGATCAGGCGTTGAATGGGCGCGAGCCACAAAGCATAGTAAGATGAGCGACAAACGCAGAAGTGTCTTGTTCATAGTCCTTAGTCCTTGAGTTGACGATGCCCACTACATGTAGTGCAAGCCGGTCAGGGTGCCGTGACGGCGTTCAATTTAAAGTTATAAATAGACAGCTTACCTGCCTACGTAGATAACCTCAATAGGATGAACGAAAGGGCCGAGAAAGGGGCCGGGCCTTACGATGTTGTGATCCTGTGTTCAAATTTGAGTTTAGCGGTGGATTTGGTGCATCGTGGTTGCAGATCTGAGAGCTTTTGCTGGTTTAACGAAAGTTTGACGCCAAGGGGCAGCTAAGCAAAGACGCAGAGGCGCAAAGAGGAGGCTTCCTGTTTATTCACACACTTCAGAGGTCATGTGAAAAGGTGAAAGGGCCCGGGCGTGCATTGAAAAGGGCCGGATTCATGCCGCTTTCATGAAGGAGACTGCTCTCTTTTATTACCGAAATAACGGTAAAATTTCAATAGAACTTCGGAGTTATTAGGATAAGGGTTAGTTTTTCTCATATATATACCGATAAATCAGCAAAAACGTCCCTTGTGTCGACATTTTCCTTGATGTGAGGTGCTTTTATAGGTTATACACCGTTATATCGGTAATTTTGCCGATATAACGGTGTATAATCTGGAAAGGCAGTGATGGATATAGGCCCAATGATACAGTTTCATCGCAAAAAAGCGGGTTTGTCACGCATCGATCTTGCCCGGCTTACTGGGCTCGGAAAAACTCTGATATATGACGTGGAACATGGAAGGCTGACGGTAAGCTTCAAGAAGCTGATGAGTATCTGCAAGGTTCTCAATATCAACTTGGCTTTTACAAGCCCGTACATGGACGAGTTTGAGGATAGTGATGCGCGCTAAGGTATACGTCGACCGAGAGCTTTCTGGATACTTGGAGAAGCTGGATGATGGTTATCGATTCACTTATCTTCCCGATTATGAGGGCCAATCCGTATCACTAACAATGCCCATTACTAGGTCCTGCTATGACTATGATACCTTCCCTCCTTTTTTTGATGGATTACTTCCCGAGGGTGTCATGTTAGAGGCCCTTCTTAAACGGGCGAAACTTGATCGGAGCGATGTGTTCGGACAGCTTCTAGTTGTGGGTGGTGATTTGGTGGGAAATGTGACAGTCGAGATGGATTAATGAGCCGTTGTCCAATTACCTACAAAGAATGTGGAAGTAGCAAGTACTCGAAAGAGGGCTTGAAACTGCTCTCGAAGAACCTCAGTCAGAATCCAGACCTTCCCTACTCTGCGGCGGAGCAAATATCACTAGCAGGGAAATACGCCACAAAACTTTCTATTGCTGGAGTCCAACCTAAATTAAGTGTGCGTTTAAATGTTCCGAAGCATCGATTTGAGGTCGTTGACAGAGGTGGCGTCTACATCATCAAGCCTCCCCATCCGATCTATCCTGAGTTACCACAGAACGAAGACCTGACAATGAGATTAGCGAGGATCGCCGGAATAGATGTTCCGTTTCATGGTCTAATTTACGGTTCGGATGCCTCTCTAAGCTACCTAATCAAACGTTTCGATCGTTATGGTCATGGGAAGAAATATGCCATCGAGGATTTTTCTCAGCTTTCGTATCACACACGAGATACGAAGTATGATAGCTCAATGGAGAAGCTCATTTCGGTACTGGAAAAATACTGTTCGTTTCCGGTTCTGGAAAAAGTTAAGCTATTTCGAATGACGCTTTTCTGCTTCCTAGTAGGGAATGAAGACATGCACCTCAAGAACTTCTCCTTAATTCGTCGTCCCAACAAAGTTGAGCTGTCTCCCGCGTATGATTTGATTAATTCTACCATTGTTATTGAGGGACCTGATGAATTCGCTCTTCCAATAGCAGGAAAACGAAGTAAAATTAGCCGAAGTTCGCTGTGTAAGTATTACGGATCAGAAAGGCTAGAGTTGCACGCAAAGGTCATAGAAGATGAGCTGCAGTCCATGTATGAGGCTAGTCAAGTCTGGGATGAGTGCATTCAGCAGAGCTTTCTATCCGAGGAAATGCAACAAAAGTATCGTTCTCTTATCACGGAAAGGTGTGAACGTTTATTCCAGTGAAAGGGGCCGTGAGATGAAAGGGGCCGGGCCTTACGATGTTGTGATCGTGTGTTCAGTCTTGTGTTTAGAGGTAGATTAACTGCATCGTGGTCATGGAGCTGAGAGCTTTTGCTGGTTCAACGATAGGTTAACGCAAAGGCGCAGCTAAGCAAAGACGCAGAGGCGCAAAAATGCAAAGAATCTGAGACGCAAAGAGAGAGGTTTGTATTGACGTCGCCATCGAAGGGGAGTTCGATAGAGCGTTGCGAGGTGATCTTGTTAGCGAACTGTGGCGTCATCACTATTAGCTCGATCCCAGGAGCTATACTGCCAACAGCGTCTTTGGGTATCGTTTGTCTATGTGATAGTTCTCTTCACTGTGCTATCCGTGTCTTGTCGGGATTTTAGCGAGTGAGAAAAGGGAGGAGGTCTGTGTGATGTGAGATCATCTTCCACTCTCCTTTTTCCTTTCGGAATACATGCGTGGCTCGTATCCTGACTTCCTGTTTTTCGCTATTTGGGAAATTGGTTCCAACTTCCTCGTTTTGAACGATGGCGAGCTCTTCACCCTGCACAACATGGATATTTTCAGGATCCACCTTTCCACCGAGCGTCAGGGCTGCTTGTTCTTTCCAGGATAGTGATACTTGTTCCCAGCCTACAAGCATGTTTCCTTGTGGACCTAGAAAACTGACATCAGAGGAATGGGACCACACTGCGCTCATCTGTGCATAGTCTCCCTTAAATAGTTTATTCAGAGCGCTATAAAATCCATCTAAGGAAGCTTTGACTTCTGTTGCATTTGCCAACTGTTGCGCCATACCACCACTCCTTGTTACCTTTTTTCGGACATATTCGTCTTTCCTCTTGTTAACAAGTTGCCCTTTCGGAGTCCAGTGATTTTTGGTGAGAATATTGGCGCGCCTGGCCAATTACAGTTTGGCCAGGCGCGATGGTCTAATATCCAAGAGTTGCAATGCCTTACGTCTTAGGTTGCCTTACGTCTCTTTTTTGATCGTGCTCCGAATACCAGGGCGCTCATCCCTGCCAGAGTTAGCATCGTTCCCGGTTCGGGGACTTCTACCAGTTTTAAATTAGGTCCGTACCATCCAAAGGTTAGTATTGGATCCATCTCGGTATCGGCATCGGTGAGGAACGTTAACGTGTTGCCCTGTCCTCCAAGCACGCGATTTTCAATGAACGCGAATCGTGGATCAAATGTAGACGAGAACGGGTCGTGCGTGTACTTGTCTACAGGATTACCCGGATCATATCCTGCAACCCCAGATAAGACATAGTCGCCAGCAGCGAGATCTATGGGTGTAATCGCTGTATAGCGGAACACCTCATCTAGGGTGTCTCCAGGATTGATGGTGGCCGATGTAAGCAGAGACCCATCTACGGCATAGAGTCCTACTTCGTGGGAGCCGAGCAGTCCGTCTCCGAAGTCGTCGTAATAGCCTAGCTGAGTAACTCTCACTGATTCGGTGAGGGTGAACTTGTATCCTAGAACGAATCCTCCTGCAGAGTTGCTGAAGGTGACGTTAAAGGCAGGGTTGATGTCGGCCGACGTAAACGAAACGGCGGGGTCGTCCGCGAATACCGCGGTGCTTATACCAACACAGAGAATTATATTTAGAAAAAATTTATTAAACATGTTCATTTATATCCTCGCAATAAATGTTATAATGACACATATTTATTATATCATTAAAAATTTATATATAAATTACTAAATAGTTAAAAATGTTAAATATTAAGTCAAGTCTTTTTGTATTAGTTGTTTATATCTTGAAAATATTTTTGCTTGGAAGAAGGGTGAAGCCGAGCCTGGACTAACAGGCTGCGATCTGTGGGCAGAGTCAAGTGATGCGCAATGTGTGTCTGGCTTTTTTTGTATGGTTCGACTGGTTGTTTTCGAAGACTCTAAGTGGAAAATGAGAAAACATGCTAAGACTACGTTATGGCTGCTGATGTTCTCATTGTAGGCGCAGGTCCTACAGGTCTTACTGCTGCTCTGGCTTTGGCACAGAGGGGTATTCGCGCCACTGTGATTGATAAGGCCTCGAAGCCTGTAGAAACGTCGAATGCCTTGGCTGTCCATGCCCGGACTCTAGAGGTGTGGGCGGAGCTTGGCGTCGTTGACGACGCGTTGGCGCAGGGGCATCGTATTCGCGCTGCTAACATCGCAACATCGAAGGGGACGTTAGGTAGAATCCCTCTTAAAGACCTACCTACTCAGTATCCCTTTGTTTTGGGACTATCGCAGCATACAACTGAGAGTATTCTTGCTTCTCACCTTGCGTGCCATGGAATTACCGTTGAGCGAGAACGAACTCTTACAGGGCTTGTGCAAACGGACTCTGAAGTACAGGCAACTATTGATGGGCATGAAATGTCTTTCTCATGGGTGCTTGGATGCGATGGTGCCGAGAGTAGAGTTCGTCATGCCATCGATGTAGGCTTTCCGGGATCTGATCTCCCGCAACACTTTATCATGGCCGATTTAACGGTCGACTGGGACAGGCCAAATGACGAGGTATATGCCTTTCTATCCGATCAAGGAGCATTAGCATATATTCCTCTCACTAGCGAAGGCTTTGGACGCATGATTTGTGACGTGTCGTTTGATCCTGTGCTTAAAGAAGAGGTTCATCCTGCTTTCAATGACTTTGAGCGTCTCTTTATTGAGCGCTGCCCTTTTTCGGGCATCCTCCGTGACCCGGTGTGGACATCCGGTTTTTGGGTCCACAGCCGTTTAGCTGAGCGCTATCGCGTTGGGAGGGTCTTTCTTGTTGGAGATGCCGCCCACCAGCATTCGCCTGTTGGGGGGCAGGGGATGAACACAGGTATTCAAGATGCCTATTTCCTTTGTGACCGGCTAGCGAAGGTAATACGGCATGAGGCTTCTTCCGAACTCCTTGACGAATATGAGCAGGTGCGTCGTCCTATCGGAGAGGATGTTGTTGCTGAAACAACACGAATGACCAAGGTATTAACTACGCGGTCTCGGTTTCTTCGAACCTTACGAAATTGGTTCATATGGGTCGTGCTAAAAATTCCAGCTTTACGCCACAAGATTGCTATGCGATTGTCTGAGTTGTATACACGTTGACACAATCACAGCGACCCTTCAAGAGCTGGGTGTGCGGTCGGTCCTTTTTGATTGTCTAGGTGACTTTTTTTACGAATTCCGACTTTAACATAATCGCACCGATCCCTGGAGCTTTGGCGTCGATGTTATGGCCGTTGACCTCTTCGACGATGCGGATGTTTTTGACTTTGACACCAACTTTAAGAACGGAAGAAGTTCCTTTGACTTTAAGATCCTTGATGACGGTCACACTATCGCCATCTGTGAGGACGTTGCCGTGAGCATCCTTTACAGCCAAGTCTTGCGTATCTTTTTGGGAGTCCGAGTCTTTGGTCCACTCGTGGGCACATTCAGGACAGATGTACAGATTCCCATCTTCGTAGGTAAGTTCGGAACCACATTTAACGCAGTTGGGTAGATCTTCCATTGTCGCTCACAGGGGCTTGTTTTGATAGCAGCAGCATACCATTGAGGGGCTTAAATTTCCACAGGCAGGCAGGGTTGAAGAGGAGTGTAAACCCGTTTAAAAATAGCTTAACCAATAGCGAAGATGAGAGGTAACAGCTTGTGGCTGTTCCATGGGGCTCATGTGCCCGGAGTCTTCTATGATGGCGAGTTTGGCGTTTGGGATTTTGTCTGTTAATTTTAAGTGGTCTTCGAGGGAGAAGTTTCTGTCTTGGGCAGCATGGATGACTAGAGTTGGACAGTGAATTTTTGGTAAAACAGCCTCGCAGGGCTGGCGGTGCAACATCGCCGTTTCTTGACGGATGAATGCATCACAACCAACATCTAAGAACATGTGCTTGATCTCTTTTTCGATGCGAGGATTCTGAGTGAACATCTGAGCTACTGCACCGACGATCTCGTCAAAGTGCCCCTCAATTCCCTTTGCAATCATTGCTTGGCGCATCGCCGCTTTCTCTTTTGAGTCATCCCGTGCGCTCGTGTTGAGTAGACACAGCTTGGAGACTCGAGATGGCGCTACGCGTAGAATTTCAAGGCACAGCCAACCTCCCATTGAATGGCCAGCAAGAGCAAAGGTAGGAGGTGCCCTATCTAGAATAGCGTCAACCATTGCTTTAGCACTGTCTTGAGACGGTGAGACGACTTGAATTGCAGCGATGTCACCGAGGTGCTGCAGTTGATGCTTCCAGACAGAGCTATCTGAAAGCAGGCCTGAAACGAGAATTAATGATGTTTTCATGCCAAGCTATGTGTTGTATCTGTTGTGTTTGGTTGGACTTTAACGGATGATGTGCACTTTTGCCAATGCCGAATGGTGATTTAGCCTGGCTACGATCGTGTTTGGGTGCTACGGCCCATCATCCCATCGCTGAGGAATTTGAGAACGGCATATAAGGCTATGAGCTGGCCTAGCTAGAGGCGTGGCATCAATCAGTCGAGCAAAACGATGCAGTCGGCCTTGATTTCGATTTTTCGTAGCTTGTACAGGGCCCCTACACATTTTTTAAACACCTTTTTGCTCATACCCAATTTTTGAGAGATGAGCTCCGGGTCGCTTTTGTCGGTGAGGTATAGGATGCCGTTGTTTTCCTGTAGCTTTTGGAGGAGGAGGTCTTGTGAGTCTACGACCTGAGCATAGCCTTGCTTTTGTAGGGAGACATCGATTTTACCATCTTCACGGATCTTATCAATGAATCCTCGAACTTTGTCTCCCTTGTGAAGCGGCTGGAAGACTTTGTTGGCGAAGACGAGCCCAATATGTCGGTTGTTGATGATCACTTGGTATCCAAGCTCTGATCGGCGGTCAACCAGCAAGTCCACCCCTTCGCCTTCTTCAACGCTAAGCTCACCTTCTGTGAATTGGCTGATTCTTGACGAAGCGAAAAGGCGGTCGGTGACTTCGTCATGACGCAGACAAATCGTCACTTGATCGCCTTCTTGGACTCTTATCTTTTGCTCAGAGAAAGGAAGGAAAAGGTCTTTGTCGAGGCCCCAATCTAAAAAAGCGCCAAACTGTGTGACATCACGTACTTCAAGGACGGCGAACTCGTGCAAAAGAACTTTCGGAGTGAGAGTAGTGGCGACGATGCGATCTTCAGAGTCGGTATACAGAAAGACATCGATGGAATCGTCGGGTTTTAAGTGTTTGGGGACGTATTTTTTTGGGAGCAGAACTTCTCCGCCCTCATTATCTCCCAAAAACATGCCGGGTGTTGTTGCTCGAAGAGCCTGCAAAGAATTGATTTTACCTAAATGAAGCATATGCCTTTCACTGTCTTGAAGTTCAATAGCTAGAATGCCTTAGGAGAGTTTTAAAGTACATTGTAGAGGCAAGCCGTCTGGGTTGATGAGGTCGCGGCGAAGAAAACATTTTTATTCTCTGAGCATCTTGGATGCGGCATTGAGGAGCTGACCTTGGGTGTTGCTGAGCTCGTTGATCATATCAAAATGATGAGCCTGTGGGACTTCGATTAGCGTGATCTTCTTGCCAGATTTGTGAAGCGCTTTGGCGTAGTCTTTAGATTCGATGATGAATTGTTTCGGCTCGATTTCACCATAGGCCAAGATGATTGGAAGAGCGTGTTGCGGTAGGTGATGCAGCGGGCTTGCTCGAAGGGCATCTTCGCGTGACAGCTGTAGGAATTCTTGCGCGCCCCCTTGCATGTGGGAGTGGCCCTCTAGGTCGTAAATCCCAGATGTAAGCATCGCACCCTTGATCACAGTTTCAGGTAAGCTAAAGTTGCTGTGCCAACCAGGTATTAGAGCAGTAGCTGCAAGGTGTGCGCCAGATGAATTGCCGAATATATACATCTGATTTTGGTCACCTCCATAGCTACGGATGTTGTTGTAGACCCAAGAAATGGCCTGACGTACATGATCGATCATCTGGTCCATGGAATATTCGGGAGCCAGTCCGTAGTCAATCGGGACATAAATGCATCCTAAGGAGTTTACGGCCTTGGCCTCGAGAGCACGCGGGTTTTTAGAACCCATCGTCCATCCGCCTCCATGCACGTCAATAAGTACTGGGGTATTGTTTGCGTGAGGGGGCGTGTAAATATCCAGGCACTGTATGGGTGCCTTTCCATAGGATACGTCTTTGACCGGATTAAGTTCCGCCTCGGCCTTAGCTGCACGTTCACGGTTTTGCTGTAGCCAAGCTGCCGGATCAGGGATGCTCAGGAAGACGTTGTACGCATCTTCGAGCTGTTTTGCGGTCATACCGTTGTAGACAATGAGATTGTCCATGTGGGTCATCTTTGGCGCGCTCCTGGTGACGTGCGAAATCTCATTGTCTCAATGAAATAGATTTCGAACACGAGAAATATCGCAAGGAGTATCCCTGGGAATTTCGAGGAAGTAGGGCAGCTGCCAAGCCTGTGTCTTCTTTGCCTGTGTGTTTGGAGCTACATCCCATGGTGGATAAACGCGCATCGCCCTTTTTCCTTCACGGTTTTCGGATGAAACAATTTCTTTTTGGCACAGTTTGGTTTTTGGAAAGATGAACTGTCCAAACCGCGTTGAAGTCTTGACGCTGACAACAAAAAAATCGAAGGGATCATGCAAATCGTATGGTGAAATTGGCCCAGTTCCAATCCTTTTCCAAAGAGTGACAAACTGCCCCGATTTCTTGGGTGTGATCTTGGCTGTACGGAACAGAACACGCCGGTGCTCAAGTAGAAAGGTGCAAGCCCCATACTCTTGGCTCTCTTCTTTGCAAGAGAGTTCGCTGATGGGTAAACCACAGGGTATGTATACCCTTGTCTGAGTTGTGAGAAGGTCTTGGGGAGGCAGCATAGATTTATTTGGCATCAGGGAATCACATGCGTTGGTCTTAGTTTGGACTTAGAATAATGAAGAGATTGTCCGATTTTCTCTATGAAAATGCAGCAGGTAGTCTACTTATGTGTGTGTCATTTTGTGCTCAAGTCGTGTGTAAATAAATGTTGAAAAATGCTGTGTGTTGGTTCACTGTGCTTGAGATTCGAGGTTGTGTGAAGACAAGAGAATCGGATTAGACTCAAGGCATTTTGGAGGACTCATCATGGAATCTAAGCTCATAAGAACAATCACCAGTACACTGTTTACGGTCCTTACCCTTAGTGTGGCGTCCGCTCATGCTGGCAATGTTGACGACCAAAGCCTACGGATACAAACTCTCGTTCCTGACAGTTGGATAGAACTTCCTGCGATCGAGCCGGCAATACCTTCTCACTTTGTCGCTGGGGAGTGGAGTGAGTTTGATCGCGTGCTGTGGGGGACACAAGAAGATGTTGCGATCTTCAATGGCATTGAGGCTCCTATCAAATCAGAGCTGATTTCTCTTCGTCATTCCAGCGACACGGTACAGATTGGTCCAAATGAGTTTTCGGGTGAGAGACAGCTGGCACAGACGCTTCGACAGATGGGGCTTAAACATGTGCGTGTACAAAAACTGCGATGGGGACCCTATCCCGTGCTGGCGTTGGAGGCCGTTGCGCCTAATGGACGCATCCTTCGCAACGCATGGGTAGGGCTTAATTCGGAAAACGGATGGACTATTTTTTTCGAGCACTTTGCGCCCCAACATGATGAGAGATGCTGTCGTGTATGGAACAATTTTCTTCACAACACCGTTGCCTTAGGTGAGTACGACACCATTCGTCTTCACGGTCAGACACTCAAAGACGGCTATACTATCTACAAGGCCGCTACAGCAAAGCTTCGGGTGACGGCGGAGCGCAGGCGCAGCGACCAGCTGCTAGCTGTGATGATTGAACCTCTGACACCTAACACTTCATACCGAGCCAATGATATCGCTCAAGGACAAATCGGGCTTCAATGGAAGTATGGGGCTCCGTGCACAAAAATATATGGTGTCACCACCGAGCAGGATGGAAAGTACGGTACCTCGATCGTAGATGGGGTGATCACCGTGCTGACGAAGGATGTCGACACATTTTCCTTTGATGTAGATCCCAGTCACCACGCACAGGATGTTCTTATCTATAGTAGTAAAACTTTGTAGATCGTTTTGATGTCTAGCAAATGCCTATAGCCTTTTTGCATGGACACCCGCGACCATGCATCGGGCGCCTCCTCCTCCTAGTGCTTCTATAGTGTTGAGGGGGGTGTGCAGGATGGCTTGGTCATACTCCAAAGCTGCCTTCTGCTTCGGGGTAAAAGCAGCATAAGCTTGGTCAGACATCACCCAAAAAGCCTGTTGTTCTGGGTTGGACAGCTCATAGACATTCCCACAGAAATGGTTCATCTGATTCTCGGAAATGCTGACGATCTTATGCCCACTGCCTTCTAGGCTCGCAAGAACCTGTCTTCTTTCTGTGGAGTCCCGGATAACATCTGAGCAGATTACGGCTTGCTGCCGCCCTATGGACATCATGACATTAGTGTGATAGATCGGAACGCCTTCGGCATCGGTGGCATGAAATACGATGGGTTTGTACTTGAGATGCTGACAGAGGTCTCGGAAAAGTGTTTCATCGGTTCGCGGAGAGAGGCACGCATAGGCGAGTTTGTTCGCGTGGTCGAACACGATACTGCCTGTTCCTTCAAGAAATTTTCCGTTCGCCTCAGCAGCGCTGATGTCAAGGTGATCAGTAACGCGGTAAGTGCGGCGGACCCGGGCTGCGATATCGTTTCTGCGCTCCAAACGTCGGTTTTCTGCAAGCAGGGGATAGGTCACCATTTGGCCATTTGGATGCACTGACAGCCAATTATTTGGGAAAATACTGTCGGGGGTTTTGGGGTTTGCTGTGTCCTCTACGACAACAACCGAGACGCCGCGATCCCGGAGCTTTGTGACATACTGATCAAACTCTGCCAGCGCCATTTCTTGGGCTACCTTGGTGCTAAGGGCAGTTTTCGTGTGCTGAAAGCGGTTGGTGGCGGCAGTTTGGGCGTTGTAGCCAAAATGCACAGGACGTACCATCAATACGGCGCTGCAAATAGCCGCGGGATCATCAGTAGCACAGGCAACCTCGCACAATACAATCAGCAAGCTTAGTCCCGCATAACATAGGAGTTTAGTCCATCGCTTACTAAAGATCATGTGTGTCACCTTCGTCAGGAGTTAAATTTCTTATTTACATATTTACAACATCCAACGGCTAAAGTCCTAGAGAAGCTTTCACTTAACGATATTATTATCGAGTTTTTGAGAGCTAGAAATCTTTCATTTGAATATAATCGATAGTGAAAAATCAATTGTACGGAATGTGCTCGTTAAAATCGGTGGTAATGCTGTGTTATCTGTTCTAACAAAAATTGTTGCTCCTGTCGCCGCCTTGCTTTTACTCATGATGGGCAACGGATTTTTCATGAGTTTTGTGACTCTTCACTTGCGAACTTTGGGTTTTGAGGGATGGGTGAT
>JAJFMA010000090.1 GCA_021772415.1 Chlamydiota bacterium | reverse complement strand
CAAGACGGCTCACAACGGAAACACGGACACTTTTGTGCGCAACGACAGGAGAGCGCTTGAGCTCTCGCCCGTCTGGGCTTGTCAGTACGATATGCCCAATATCGTCTCCTACTGTAATAGGCAGTTCCATGGGGGTCCATTCGAGTGTTGCCACAACTTCCGTTTCTTCTGCAGGGTAGTAGCGCAGTGTAAGCGGTTCTTGCAATGCCGCACGCACACTCCTGCTAGCTCCCGACACTCGCGTCTGATAAGGAAGAGGCCCTGCACCAAGAAGTTGTCGTTCAAGCAGTGGCTGGTCAAAGGCGGCCTCAAACAGTTTAATGGCATCCGCAAACATCTGTTTACGCTCTTCAGTTTTCATAAGAACAACAATGAGGGTACGGCCCTTATACTCTGCAGCTGCCACGAAGGTATTTTGTGCTGCAGAGGTAAAACCCGTCTTAACACCGAAAGCCTTGGGATAGCGATATTTACCGCTCCGCAACAGTAAATTCCCCTGCACCAAAGTCATCGAGTCTTGTTTATTGGTCTTAGGACGCTTGTAGTGTGTTGTCGATACGATATCGCGAAAACGTTGGCTCTTGAGTGCTTCACGAGTCAAAATCGCCATGTCATATGCTGTCGTTTTGTGGTCAGGGTGATGGAGTCCATGCGGATTGGTGAAGTGCGTGCTATCGCAACCCAGCTCATTTACATAGGCATTAAGGGATTTCATGAATCCAGAAATCGAGCCTCCTACGTGCTGAGCGATCACATTCGATGCATCGTCGGCGGAATACACCATCATGCCATAGAGCAGATCACGAAGGGGTATTTTCTCCCCCCTGTGGATCACCATATGCGTCGCGCCAAATTCAAGGTAATGCGACGGCAACGAGTAGTTAGAGCGCTTTTTGGCCGCTTCAGTCACAAAACCCACAGACTCCTGCTCGGCAACCGTGACAGCATCAAGGTTGGCGCCGCTGCGCTCAAGAGTGTACAGAGCGGTGGCGATTTTGGTGATGCTCGCCGGGTACATTTCTTGGCGGGCGTTTTTTTCATAGAGGATGGCACCAGTGTCCGCATTCATTACGAGAGCCGCTTCGGCAGCAACGTCAACAGCCAAGGGCTCGGCCTCTAAACACCCCACTAGACATGTGGTAAGGCACAGCAAAGCAGCCCATTTTATCCGTCTCACCATAGTCAGACCCCAACTCCCTCCGAAAGCTACGCAGTATACTAGCTCTAGCTCCAAAACGCACGTGGCAAACCCGCATAAGGCCACCGGCGTTAAGACCCAAGCACTTATTTAGTTTGCATAATTAAAAATAATATTATAAAACAAAGTTAGTTAACTATGGCATAGTATTTGCAAACTAACTAACGAATTTTACGGAAAATGGATTTCATGGAGAGGAATATGAATAACATCGAACGTCTTGAAGAGTACTACAAAAAGGTGGTCAAAAACTTGAATACCTGGCTTCCGGAGGGCATCATCGATGTCGACATAGAGCTACTTAGTCAATTGAAGCTTTTGGACTTCGACAAGCAGCTGGCAGACACCGACGATCTTACACGATACTTTCATGTCATTGAAACCGACGAAAAAATTACTCTTGTCAACGCGCAGTTCGCCATTTGGATCGTACCCGATAGCAACAAGGATGTTGCCACGACGTACACCATTGTCGCTCTGAATTCTGAAAGCGAAGATCCCACTATTGAAATGGCATTCTCTGTGTCGGGTGTATACAACACCTCGAGATTGGTCCTGAGAGTGCTGGAAAAATTTCTTCAAGAAATTTTGGAGAACGAAGAGGCGCTTAACCAGCTGAAGAAAGCATCCTAACACATATTTTAGTAAGTGTTAGCTGGTTACAGCCATCGACACGCTGATATTCCACATCATCCATCATTTTGGTGATAAGGAAAACGCCGTAGCCTCCGACAGAGCCGTCGTTACAGAAGGATTTGGGGTCGAAGTGCCCCACTTCCCGTAGAGGGTTGAAAGGAATACCGTGGTCTTGGATGGTAATATGTACGCGGTCCTTTTGGGGCCTACAGTCTATTTCAACATCATTCGACGAGTTGTGATTTTGATAGGCATGAGAAATGATGTTAACAAGCACCTCTTCAGAAGCAAGCTCAATTTGATTGCGTGCTCCTTCACCGAAGCCTACCGGCTCGATGCCCTTTATGATAAAGGCGATCATCTCTCTTAAGTGCTCGAGAGATGCGACAAACTGTCGACTCATGGCCCATCCTACCAGGCGCTACAGAGGTAATCGACGATTTTTGTGGCTAGAGCTTCTCCAGTGCGTCTAGGAATCGTCTGCCTTGCGGCCTCCACATCTGTGACTTGCCCGAGTGAAAATTGGTTTAAGCTGTCACTACCAGAGTCAAATTCGTGGTCGTATTCGACTTGAGCCGAAACTCTTTCGGGTCCTACGACCACGGCACCTGTGGCACATTCTATTAGGGAAAATTCAGCAACGATCTTGCGTCGGGATTCGATAGGAATGACGTGGTCAGTGATAGCACCGCTTTTATCCAGATCATAGCGAAACCCGATATTTTCGTCGCAAGAAACGAAGACTGTCACACAAAGTTGGTAACAGCCACCGCAGTCTGAATACTGGAATTGTCCACACTGGCTAAGCTGACGGATGAGAGTACGCGTGTACTCTCCGTTGCAGTCACCACCTACATAAGGCACTGATATTGAAGATCCTAGCCAAGGACTACATCCAGGGCCTGGGCTATAATGGCAGGCTGTGGCAACACACGCAACGAGGCATAGCCACAGTGCGCGCATTATAGACCTTCCATGGCGTCTTCGAAGTATTCGCCGCTGTCGCCATCGAAGCTATCTAGGGGAGCCTCATCTATGCAACATGTCGGGATGTCTAGGCAGGGGTAACATTGGATGAGAGCCTCGAGTCTATCCTGGGCGCATTGAGCCATATAAGTCTCAGGGAAGTCATTAATAGCACTCAGATAGTAGAGTACAGCAGCTTGAGGTTCACAGGTACGCTCAAAAAAGCGACCGGTCTCGTACATCCCCTGAGCATAGATCTCCTTAATTTCCAGAAGCTCTTCGGCTGCATCAGCGAGGCGTTCTTCGTTGGGGAACTCCTCACTAAAGCGCCTAAAGGCAATCTCAGCCAAGGGAAGAATGTCGGGATTTTGGTACTCGTACCACGCTTGACGGTGGTAGGTACGGATAATACCTAGGTAGGCTTCGACAGCAAAGTCGTGGTCGGGAAAGCGGCGCAGCAGCGTCTGATAAGCGTCGATGGCACACAGAAAATCACACTGTTGGCTCAGCAGGGAACCTTTAGAGTAGAGTGCTTTGGCAGCAATTTCATGGCATGGCAGCGCTGAAACCACCTCATCGTAGAGGGTAAGGGCGAGATCTTCACCGTTCATCCATTTTGGAAAACGCCGCGAGCCGAACATACGGCGGCGTGCGCCACAGCGGAAGGCTTCTGCGATACAGAACTTCAGTTCCACCACCTCTTCGAGGTGCGGCGGGCTGTAGTGGGCTTTAAGGTAGTTGGTGAGTTCTTCGTTAGCGAAGTCGTATTCTTCGAGGTGGTAGTAGGCAACGCCGATGTAGTAGTAGAGATCAGCCACAAGGGGGTGGCAGGGGAAGTTGGACGAAACAATACGAAACTGGCGTACAGCTTCACGCCAATCTTCGCAGGCCCAGGCGTTGACGCCTCTGTTGTAGTGCTCTTCAGGCGAGTAGCTAGCACGGCCTTCGACTTCGACGAGGCGGCCATCTCTCATAACCCATTCGGCGTGAAGCCCCGCGGAGCTCATGGCCACATAAACAAGTAAAAAACAAACAGTTAGGCGTTTCATCATGATTGTCACTATATGAGTTTTCTGTGTCCCTAGGCCTAGCTAACTTAGACATATTGCGCAAAAAATGCAACCTGAGCTGCTCAGACCCGACAAGAGGGGATTGCCTCAAGGTTATAATCAGGTTGGCAACACTTTGATTCCCTCACATGAGCAACACTGTTACTCATTAGCTTTTTTTTGGGGAAACCAGGAGTAACCTATACTATGTCGTGGAGATCGCCGGCAATTTCTTTAATGCTGCGGTCAGCTTCGGGCTTAACGTCACTCCGGGGACACCGGACACGTGCAGTAAAGCTACTGAGCGCCCCTGTGATGCAAAATTCACAAGCACGGGTGTCGTACCGGAGTGTTCTTGAAGAATCGTTTTAAGCTGTAAGACATGACTTAGGCGTACCTGTGCGAGGTCAACCTGGATGGTCACATCTTGAGGTTTTTTAGGTTCGTTAGGCTGCACGACGGCTCCTTGGGTCTTCTTTTTTGGTTTGTCACTGCCTTTTTCTTTTTTAGAAGCGCCTTTCTTATTCCATAGAGCCATCCGCGCGACAGACGCTTTAGCTTTGTCGAAGGCTTGGTCACATGCTGTGATAAGATGGCGATCGTCGGTTTTAACAAGGTCTCCAAGCCAGTGGCACGACAGGCGTGGGGATTCTTCACGCTTGTCGGCACTTAAAACAGCGTAGAGGAGGCGATTTTCCTCCAGAAGATCTTTGTGCAGCTCAAACAGCTCAGGCCACACAGGAAGCTCAAAACACTCTACGCCGTCGCTAATACCTAGAATGGCAAATTTCTTTTGGGTTTTAGCCGAAATACGTACCTGCACCGACTCAACAAGGAACGCGGCTCTGAAAACGCAGTCGTGGTCCATTGTGGCGACTTTATCCAGAGGCACGCACGATAGGCGTTTCAGAGTACTGCGCGCCTCGTCCATAGGGTGTCCGGTAAGGAAAAAGCCCAGCAGCTCCTTTTCCTTAAGGAGTATTTCAACAGGAGTACTAGACTGCCGCACTTTCGGAGGCTTGTTAAATTTGTCGTCGGACTCCTCGACAAGAGAAAAAAGGCTCATATAGCCTGCAGCATCGTCGGCGCGTTCTTTCACCGACACATCGAACATAGGCTCGATGCTCTCGCGCATAGCATCACGGCTCCAGCCTGTGAAGTCGAATGCTCCCGCTTCCACGAGATTAAGGATATTTTTCTTACCCACTTTTTTAGCATCCATGCGCTGGAAGAAGTCATAGAGACCTTTAAACGGTCCATTGGCATCTCTCTCGGCAACAATCGTTTCGACAACGCCACTGCCTACACCCTTGATGCCACTCATCGCAAAACGAATCCCTGCATCAGTTGCAACGAAGACCTCTCTGGCTTCGTTGACATCAGGGGGTAGCATCTCGATACCCATAGATTGACCCTCACGGATGAACTTTGACACTTTTGTCAAATCATCACGGTCACAAGTCATAAGAGCAGCGAACCATTCACCTGGATAATTTGCTTTCAAGAAGCCTGTGACATAGCTGAGGTAGCCATACGCAGTCGCATGAGATTTGTTGAAACCATAGGCCGCAAACTTTTCCATGTTGTCAAAGATAGCCATGGCGACCTCTTCGGAAACCCCATTTTCCATGGAACCCACACGGAATTTCTCCCGTTGCTGCGCCATCGCAGCCATCTCTTTCTTGCCCATCGCGCGCCTAAGGACATCCCCTTCACCAAGCGAGTACTTGGCCATTTTTTGGGCGATCATCATGACCTGTTCTTGGTAGACCATGATGCCGTAGGTTTCAGACAAAATTTCCTCGAGCCATTCGTGGTCGTACTCAATAGGCTCACGCCCATGTTTGCGTGCGATAAACGATGGGATCATGTCCATAGGGCCTGGTCTGTACAGGGCTCCTACCGCGATAATCTCCTCGAATTTGTCCAAATGCAGCTGGCGTGCAAGGTCTTGCATACCTGTGGATTCCAATTGGAAGACACTCGATGTTCTCCCTTGGTTGAGCAAGTCGAAAGTCACGCTGTCATCGAACGGCATATTCATCCAGTCGATGATGCGGCCAGTGTTTTTCTCGATCGCTTCAACAGCTAGCTGAATGGACGTTAGCGTTTTGAGCCCCAAGAAGTCGACCTTAAGCATGCCAACCTGTTCGACAGGCTTCATGGAATACTGCGTCACGGGCATTTCAGAGTCTTTAGCCACGCAGACGGGAATATGGTTTGTGAGGGACTCTCCACAAATAATGATACCTGCCGCGTGGATGCCAGTGCTACGGATAGACCCTTCTAGCTTCATCCCTAGGTCGATGATGCGGTGGGTATCTTCATCTTCTTGGTACATCTGGTTTAGATCGGCGTCTTTTTCGAGAGCTGTCGCGAGAGTAATATTAAGGTCATCGGGGACCAGCTTAGCAATAGCATTGACCTTAGGCAGTGGAATACTGAGCACACGCCCAACATCTTTGATGGCACTTTTGGCCTTCATCGTGCCGAAGGTGATAATCTGTGCGACATTTTCGTTGCCGTATTTTTCCAAGGTGTAGTTAATCACCTCAGCTCGACGGTCCATGCAGATGTCGACATCGATATCGGGATAGGATAGACGTTCGGGGTTGATGAAACGCTCAAAGAAGAGCCCAAACCTTAAGGGTTCGATGTCAGTGACTCCAATGAGGTAGAGGATAATCGATCCCGCGCCAGACCCACGCCCTGGTCCTACTGGGATACCTTGCCCTTTGGCCCAGTGGATGAAATCCCATACGATGAGAAGGTAGTCGCACATGCCTTTGGGGACGATAATCCCTAGCTCATACTCTAGGCGTTCCCGAACGACCTCTAGGGGATCACGACCTGGGTACACACCCTCAACTTCCTTAAGGCGCTCAGGAGTATATCTACGAGCGATACCTTTCTCGCACTCCTCCCTGAGGAACGCTTCGGTCGCAGCTTCGCGATCGCTGCTGGTGTATTCGGTATTCTCGAGTTCGGGAGGAACAAAGACAGGATAGTGCTTAGTTTCGAAGTCAATTTTGACATTACACTTCTCTGCGACAGCAAGAGTATTTTCTAGTGCTAAAGGCAAGTCAGCAAAAAGCTGCGCCATCTGCGCTTGGGATTTGAAGTCGAGTTCGTGCGTAGAATATGTTTTGCGTTTGGGATTAGGAACGCGGAAACGTGGGTTGCCGGCGGCGTCTTTTTCCCATATCTCACAGGGTTCCCCTGACTGCACATTGAGAAGAATTTCATGGGCACGCCAGTCGTCGCGTTCAAGGTAATGGCTGCCGTTAGTGGCGACGTATGCGATATCATGGCGCTCGGACAACTCCAGTAGCGCCGTGTTGACCTGCCCCTGTTTTTCTACGTAGCTTTGGTATTTTTGTAACAGCCACGATTCAGTGTACATCCCGTCGGCATCGAGGTCTTCGTTACTCATTTGGTGACGCTGCAACTCAAAGTACAAGTCGTCACCAAAGAGGCGTTTGTAAAACGCTATCAGCTCATCAACTTTTTCGCTGTTTCCCTCTAAAATGGTATCGGCGAGCAGGCTGCCCATTGCACCTGTCAGGCACACAAGGCCACCGCTGTACTTTTCCAACATCTCAGTGTCAATACGGGGCGTGTAGTAAAAGCCTTCCAAAAACCCTATTGATGTGAGCTTACAGAGGTTATGGTACCCCTGCTGGTCCTTGGCAAGGAGGACCAAGCTAGTGCCGTTGCGTTTACCTGGGATTCTTTTTTTTAGAGACCGCTCCTCAGGAGACACGTAGAAATCACAGCCTATTATTGGCTTAACACTGGCGCTAGTGCACGCCTTATAGAAATCTACAGCCCCATACATGTTACCGTGGTCTGTGAGCGCTGCAGCAGATAGCCCGAGCTCCGCAGCCCGTTTGGCGATTCCTTTAACAGACGCAGACGCATCTAAAATTGAATATTGAGAGTGCACATGAAGGGGAACCCAAGACATCGGCCACTATCCGCGTTCTAGAGGTGGAAAAGCCAAGATGATAACCGACTCACGTAAATGTTGCACGCGATCAAACCCGATTCAGTCAACGACAGGGGCACGGTCTTGTATTGAAATTCCCAAAAATAACCACAAAGGCACAGACTCGACTTTAGACATTATTTAACCAGGCGTAGCCAAGATGAGAAGATCGTGAATAGCTTTTTTCCTCATGGGCCTGTTTTAACTGGGGTGAGGAAAAACATTTGCATTGATAATCAGTAACTTAACATGTCGATGCACGTCTGAGAATGTAACGTGTATTTTGTCTGGTTCTGAGGCCCG
>JAJFMA010000089.1 GCA_021772415.1 Chlamydiota bacterium | reverse complement strand
TCGCTCGTCAGGCAATTTTAAACGCCCATCTATGACCTTACCCACCTCGCAAAGCTCTATCGAGCTGTGCCTCGGTGTGTAAGCTCATATCTGGACATTTAAAATCACCTGAGCGAACGAGATTAGGGCACAATCAGGGGTCAGAGGGAACTGTTCCATAAAAAATCCCTTTGTTGATATTTTTCGCCGTATTTAAAAGTGTAATAAAATGGGTTTTGTGTCGATTTGTTTGTTTTGTTGTTTTCTGACCGTCTATTTCGCTTTGAATTATAAGTAAGGGTGCTGTGAGCGGCCTGCAGAGAGTGTAAAGAAATAGGCGTGATGACTTAGACAAGCGTACCGCAATACAAAAATTCGTTGTGCCACTGTGGTGCCCACTTTCCTGTGGGTTATTCAAAGGACACTAACGTATAGCATAATCTAGTGACCCCAGGCTTCTCATGTTCAACAGCATTTGCCTCATGAAGCCTCGCTAAAAGCCCACAAGAATGTGGGCACCACAAAATATCAAATGCCTTAGTCTATGTGCAAAGCTAGCGCTATCAGACTGCTTTTTGTCATAATCGCTACTTCTTTACACTCTCGCAGCTGTGTAGGTAGGTCTCAGTTCGCGGCGAAAGGGAGGCCGCGACATAAATGATATGGGTGAAAAGCGTGTCTGCACAATCACCTTGGCTTCTTCGGAAGTTGCAGAAACTGGAGTGACTGGAGCTGGGCGGGAAGTACTGTTGTCCGACCCAAATTAATGGGCCGGACAAATGAGGCACATGGCTATTTGCTAGTGCCACTGTCCACTTGATGAAGAGCCTCCAGGAACCATCAATGAAACGAGTGGGCTCACAGTGACGCCGCCAACTGGGTAGCTAATGGGTGCTTTGCTAATCAGGTGGCCAAGATTGAAGTATCCCATTTCGATTCGACCATCGGGGTAGCGTCTTGTGCCGCGACCGCTGAGCACGTTATGTTGGAAGACGCCTTCTTCAACTCTGCCATCGGAGTAGCGTCTTGTGCCTTGCCTGAGGAATCCCTTTTCAAAACGACCTTCTTCGACCCGACCATCGGGGTAGTGTTTTGTACCCCGTATTAAGGCGCCATCTTTGTAGTGGCCTCTTTCTTCGTAACGGCCGCGCCGTATTCGAGTACCTTGTGTAAGGTACCGGCGGGCGTTGAATGTCCCTTCTTCGGAGAATCCAGAGCTGTGAGTTTTTTTGCCGCTTACTAGAGTGCGACCTTTGAATTTACCCTCCTGGATACCTCCAAGGCGGTCTTTGTGTTTCTCTAGTTTTACGAGGTCGCCAAACATGTACATGCCTGTGTCCACGCTGCCATCGGGATGCGTTCTTTCTCCACGTTCCATAAGCTGGCCTAGTACGAACTCACCCTTGTCGATGGTGCCATCAGCGTGTGTGAATTTATCCAATCTGTGGAGTTCACCGTCTTGAAACAGACCTTCCTTGATGCTACCGTCAGGGTAGCTTCTTTTGCCGTGTCCATGAAGTTGCTTTTTCTTAAACTGGCCTTTATCGACAGTGCCATCTGCGTGAATGTATTCATTAAGTACGATGAGTTGTCCACTTCTGTAATGCCCCGTTTCAGAGTGGCCATCGGAGAAGGTTCTTGTGCCCGGACCACTGAATATTCCGTTCATGAACTCACCTGCTTCTTTGCGGCCATCAGTCCATGTTCTTGTACCCTTTCCGTCGAGTTTACCTTTGAAAAACATGCCCGTTTCTACGCAGCCGTTAGGGTGAGTGCGTTCGCCTTTACCTATGAGGTGTCCCGAGGCGGTGAACTCACCTGCTTCTTTGCGGCCATCAGGCCATGTTTTTGTACCCTTTCCCACGAGTTTACCTTTGAAAAACATGCCCGTTTCTACGCAGCCGTTAGGGTGAGTGCGTTCGCCTTTACCTAAGAGGTGTCCGGCGGCGGTGAGCTCACCTCGGTAGCTGCCGCCTGATGGATAGGGTTTACTATCTGCTCTCCCATCCACTAAAACACTGCTTGAGTCGGACCCAGCTGTAGGGGAAGGGGAACCTGAGCTGGAGGAACTTGCTCTCAATGCGAAGGGGATAGTGCGTATTGGCGCGTCGTCACTTGCTGGAGCTAGGCCACGTACAGGCATGGTCGCTTCAGAGCTTGGCCGTCTTTGACGTTTTGCTGCAGCAGCAGAAGCTGGCGCTGTAGTTGTGCCGTCTAAAGCATCTTTAGCGACTTCAATTTCACGGTGATGAGATGCCGCTTTTGCTGATGAAGAGACGCTTCTTCCGTTCCACGAACTCGCGGTTTCTTCTGGGCGTTGTCTTCTTTTTGTTGACCTGCGAGCGTAAATACTTGCGGCACGCGAGCTACTTCCCTCGCCACTGAATGACGTTTTATCCATATTATAACCTCTTTGTGTTCTGTAGGCAGAACTGTTAACAACTTCCGTGATTTATTATTAAATAATTTACAATATAAGTCAAGTTAATAAAAATTAAGGTACTGTAATGTGGATAGAGATTTACTAATCGTTTTAGTCTTTTGCGTCCTTTATGTTCCTTTCTGGTCGAGATGTGCAAGACTGAGCCTTGCAGCGCACACTGTAGGGCTCAGCCTTGATGGGACGGGTAGAACGGGGCTTTAGCTGGCGGTCTCGTCCGACTCTACATGGAGACTGCCTAGAGAGTATCATCCGCCCTCAACGGGCAAGTCATGTTCGAACCGCCCTTCAAATCTGACAGTGCCATTAGCATCTATGAGCTTTCCCTGCCCGTGGCGTTCGCCGCGCTGGAACTGGCCCACATAATGGGAACCGTCTGAATAGAAGCTTTTTCCCTCAACGAGACCTCCGTTTTCGAACCGCCCTTCAAATCTGACAGTGCCTGAAGCATCTATGAGCTTTCCCTGCCCGTGGCGCTTCCAGTTCCGAAACTGGCCCACGTAGTGGGAACCGTTGGTATAGTACCTTTTTCCCTCAACGAGACCTCCGTTTTCGAACCGCCCTTCAAATCTGACCGTGCCTGTAGGATCTATGAGCTTTCCCTGCCCATGGTACTTCCAGTTCTGGAACTGGCCCACGTAGTGGGCACCGCTGGTATTGTATTTTTTGCCCTCAACGAGACCTCCGTTTTCGAATCGACCTTCAAATCTGACCATGCCTGTAGGATCTATGATCTTTCCCTGCCCGTGGCGTTCGCCGCGCTGGAACTGGCCCTCGTAGTGGGCACCGCCTAGATAGTACTGTGTACCGGTGTTGCTTCGGTCTTTCGGATGGGGAGCGCTGCCGGCATGCTGCGCTACTACGGCGTCATGAGTTGAGCTGAACCCGGATGGGGAGGATTGGGAGGAACTTGTCTTCGGTTTTGAAGGGCCAAGGGGTGTTGGTTGGTCGTCCTTTGCTGGAGCTAACCCACGTACAGACCTAGTTACTACAGGGGTGGGTGTTCTTTGACGTTTTGCTGCTCCAGAGAGACTTACCAGTATTTTAGCAGCTATGTGTTCGTCACTTTGACTTGAAGCAGTCTCGGCAATTTCGGTTCCGCGACCAGTGAGTGGTCTGTCTCCTGCGGATGAGACTCTTCTTCCGCTCCAAGAGCTGGATTTTTTGTCTGGGCGTTGTTTTCTTTTTGTTGACCTGCGAGCGTAGGTGCTCGCAGACGACGAACTACTTAGTCCGCCATCGAGAGATGGTTTATCCATAATACAACCTCTTTTTTTGTTCGCTACTTTATTATCAAGTAGCTAGCCATAGATTCCTCAGTCGTTTATAATTTAATAGATATTAATTGTATAGTTATTTAAATAAAGCATGCGTGTTTTTGATTGGGTGGATGTGTGCGGGGTAGTACCGAGACAAGGTCTGGCCCTTTTCATGTATCGATAGTTCATACTGCTTATGGCCTATCTTGATAGGAGCGAATCTACAAACGATAGCGTGAGTGCCAAAAACACTTTTTTCAGGGGGGTCGCCCCTGAAGACGCGTCCACCTTGTCCTTTACTGATCGAGACGTGCTTGGGTGATGGACCCGATAGCTGTTAGCTGTTTGTCGCAGGGCAGCTGCCCAAAAATATCTAAGAACCCCTCCACTGTAGACGGACTGGTGAAGATAATCTCGTCGAATGCGTCGAGATTTGGAACGGGCTCTATACACTGGGGTATTGTTGTATAGATGGCGCAGTCCACAAGTACGACGTCGCGTGTGCGAGCATAGGCGGGAATGACGTCTCGTGATAGCACAGAGTGAGGCCAGAAAAGGCGGGCGTTCTCCAGTGGAAAGCCGTCTAGCATTTCGGTGAGACCTTCCGCTGTTTCTGTACTGGCGGTGCCTACAACATCATATCCACCTTCTTGGCAGACCGCTGCAGTGGCTTTGCCTACTGCGAAGGCGGGTTTGCCAAGTGCGTGATCGGCGTCGTCTCCCATTAGCGTTTGAAGAGTTTTGACGGCGCTTTTACTTGTGAAGAGAAAATGGGTGAAAGACGGGAGTTGACTCAATGCCTGAGCAATATCCGGGAGCTCTTTGCTGTAGGGCGCGATACGGATGACGGGGTAGTGAGTGTATTCTGGCGATGGACACTCTAGGCCTAGGTAGAGCGTCCGCCTCATGCGGGTACCAGCTCACGCGTGTCTAGGCAGCGAAATAGCTCTGCCATTTCCGTGTCGTCCACGCGCGTGAGTATCGCAAGCTGGCCTTGTAGGGGTGCTGTAGGGCCGGGAAGGCGTATCCTGTTGCGGTCAGTGAGTTGTAAGCGGATAAGAGCCGCTTCCGCAAGGACGACGCCGTCAACCGCTCCTGATTCGAGCTGGGCTAAGCGCTCGCCGATGTTTCCGCGCAGGTCCTTGAAGGTGAGATCGGGACGTAGCGAGCGCACAACTTCTTCTCGCCGTTCTGATGATGTGGCAATCACAGCGCCTGGACGAAGGGTCTCCAGAGTTTCTCCGTGTCGCAAGACCAAGCTGTCGGCGGGGTCAACACCGCGGGTGATCGCCACGATCTCTAGTCCTAAGAGGATGGGTTCCGGGAGGTCTTTAGCTGAATGCACTGCAACGCGGCAGCCTTCGGATAGGAGAAGCTCGTCAAGTTCTTTTGTGAAAAAATTCGTTTTGTCTAAACCGCGTAGTGATGTCTGCTTATCTTGGTCTCCGGTAGTTTCTACGTAGACTGCCTCAAAGCGAATGTTGGTGTGGTGGCGCCGTAGTAGCTTCTGTGCTTCGTCGACTTGCACGCGCGATAACGGAGAGGAGCGGGCACCAACTTTTAGGAGTACTTCGTCAGCTGAGTAGGACATCGATGGCCTCCTCGACATCTTGGATGCCTTTTATGTGAATGTCTTTGGTCAGTTCGGTAGGAAGGCCTTTGACGCTGCTTTTGGGTACTAGGCAGCGTGTGAAGCCCATACGCGAGGCTTCTTTAATGCGGTTTTCAATGCGCGAAATCCCGCGGACTTCTCCTCCGAGCCCCACCTCGCCAGCAACGATTGTGTTGGGGCAGAAGACGCGATTGCGGAATGACGACGCCACAGCAAGCAATACTCCAAGGTCTAGCGCGGGTTCTACCACACGGAGGCCTCCGGCCATCGCCACGAAGACATCGCTGCCGTGCATGGGGTAGCCAAGGCGCTTTTCCAGCACTGCGAGTAGGAGGGCAAGACGATTTTGGTCGAGGCCTGCGCAGCGTCGTGACGGCGAGCTGAAGACTGTGTCGGTGACAAGCGCTTGAACTTCTACCAGGATAGGGCGTGATCCTTCGACAGTGGGGACGACGACAGAGCCGATGGAGTTGTGTGTGCGTTGGTCGAGGAATAGCTCTGAGGGGTTGGCGACCTCGTCAAGGCCCTTGCTGCCCATTTGGAAGACGGCGACCTCGTCAGCGGATCCAAAGCGATTTTTTACTGAGCGGATGAGTCTGTAGTTGTGCTGGCGGTCGCCTTCGAAATAGAGGACCGTGTCGACAAGGTGCTCTAGAACACGTGGGCCGGCGAGTTCACCCGCTTTAGTGACGTGTCCGACTAAGAAAGTGGTCAGGTGGCGGCTCTTAGCAAGATGCATCAGCTCGGTGGCAACTTCACGCACTTGGCTTACGGATCCAGGAGCTGACGGAAGGTCACTTTTGTAGACAATCTGTATGGAGTCGACGACGAGGACATCGGGTTGTAGGCGAGTGATATGTCCAGAGATACTCTCGAAGCACGTTTCACTTAGGAGTAGCAGGTTGCTGCTGTCGATGTTTAGGCGTCGTGCACGCAACGACGTCTGCTCCACGGATTCTTCGCCGCAAACATACAACACAACAAGGCCTTGCTTAGCGAGTCCCTGGGCCAGCTGTAGCATGAGCGTGGACTTGCCTATTCCTGGCTCGCCTCCAATCAGAGTGTAGGCGCCCGGAACGATCCCACCACCCATAAGTCGATTAAACTCTTCGCTGTGGCTGTGGATCCGTTTGGTTTTGTCTGGGGGGACCTCATTGACGGGGATGGGTTTGCTTGGGCTTCGTTCGGCCACTTTCTCAGCGGCAAAGCGTCGCGGCGCTTCTGTTGCCTCTTCGTTGAAGGTACTCCATTCTTTACAAAGGGGGCACTGCCCCGCCCAGTTGTGCTGATTGTGTCCGCAGCTTGCGCAGGACCAGATACTTTTGACTTTAGCCACCCGCTATTTCCTACTTCTTTGAGGTGTCTGTGGAATCGATGCGCGATAGCGCATCTTCGGCAGCTGATTGTTGCGCCTCTTTTTTGCTGGCACCACTACCACGCCCCCACTCCTCCCCTTGGACATACACGCCTACGTCGAAGACCTTACTGTGGTCAGGGCCTGTCTCGCTGACGACGTCGTAGCTTGGAGTCTCTTGAAAACGTTTCTGGGTGTAGTCCTGAAACAAAGCCTTCCAGTTCTGCTCCGGCTCCTGGAGGATTTCGTCGATATCAGCAGAAAAATTCTTAAAGAGAAAACGCTGCGCTGCGTCGATGCCGCCGTCGAGGTAGATGGCTCCCATTACGGCTTCGAACAGATCTGCGAGGATGGAGTCTCGCCCACGCCCGTCGTTCATGCGTTCGCCTTTACCTAGAAGGACATAGTCACCGAGTTGTAGTCTCTGTACATAAACGACGCACGAGCTTGCCTCCACAAGGCGGGAGCGGAGGTAGGAAAGCTCCCCTTCAGGTGTTGTCGGTAGGTAGCGGTAGAGGTATTCGGCAACGAGAAGACCCAGTATTGAGTCCCCCAGAAATTCTAGGCGTTCGTTGTGTGCGTCGATGATATCGCGGTTTTCATTGATGAATGAACGATGTACGAAAGCTAGGGCCAGCAAGGACTTGTCTTTGAAGACGTAGCCTATCTTCGATTCAATTTCAGCAATGTTATTGAGTAGTTCTTCATGCAAATTCATGGCGCAAGAATAGTCGAGATCCCTCTTTATTGGCTAGGCAGGAGCCGCAATAAGGGGAGCGCTGGCCAGCATAGGTTGCACAGGCAGCTCCCGCAAGATCATCTGTTTGAGTGCCTCTACCCATACAGGGTTGTCGTTGAGGCTTTCCACAAGCTGAAGCTCTTCGCCTCCAAGCTCACGGAAAAGCTCCGCGTACTCGATGCCAATTTCGACGCTCGTCTCCAGGCAGTCGGCAGTGAAGGCCGGAGCAAAGACTAAAATCCGGCGGGCTCCGTCTTTAGCTAGAGCCCTAATGCAGTCTTCGGTGTAGGGCTGAACCCACGGATCCTTGCCAAGGCGAGACTGAAAGCACACCTGGTAATCGTCTGATGAGAGTTCTAATTGCGCAGCCAAACTGCGCGCTGTAGCAAAGCACTGCGCTCTGTAGCAGTTTTTGTTTGTGGCGCAAAGACCCGCACAGCAGCTGTCGGAGCGGAGGCATTTCCCAGAAACATCCACCTTTTGTACCTGACGCTCAGGAAGCCCATGGAAGCTAAAGAGAATCCTGTCGTAGCGCTCAGGATGATAACGGCGTCCCACGGCTGCAAAGGCGTCTATGAATCCCGGGTCTGTGGGGTAATCTTGTATGAACGACAGTGAGGGGATGACTTCCCAACCCTTGATGCACTCCATCACCTTCTGAAACACCGAGCCTGTCGTCGCAGACGCATATTGGGGGAAGAGCGGGAGGATGATCAGACGCGAGAGTCTCTGCTGCTGCAGCGCTTCCAATGCCTCTTTAATTGAGGGTTGCTGGTAGCGCATCGCCAGCTCGACGCTGTAGCCGTTGCCTAAAGCTTCTTGAAGAGCGGCTTGTAGCTTATGTCCATATATCAGCAGCGGAGAGCCATCGCGGGTCCATACCTGCCGATAGATGGCGGCAGACTCCCGAAAACGCCTAGGGACGATCAATCCACGAACAAGGAGTTGCCGCATAGGCCATGGGATGTCGATGACACGCCCGTCGGTGAGGAACTCGTTTAAATATCTAAAAACATCAGCTTTGCGGTATGAGCGAGGTGTCCCCAGGTTAACGACCAATACACCTACTTTTCCTAACATTGCTATTCCTCAAAATTTTATGGTGCAAGATACCTCAAGTTCACCACTAAGGCAAGCGCTAGCACTATAAGCTCTTGTGCTGTAGACTAGATACCCCCAACACAGGTTTAATAGTTGTAGTATGAAAGATATCGTCGACAACAAACATCGCGAGTATTTTGCCGAGAACGGCTGGATTGAATTCGAAGGCCTTGTTCCACAGGATGCGTGTGCTGGTCTGTCAACAGCACTTAAGACAGAAATGGCCGACAGGCTCGATTGCGACTTGGAAAAGCTGCACTTGGAGCATCCAGGCACCCTCTACAGGAGTAGCCGAGATCTGTGGCGCGATAACAACGACGTCCAGGCGTTTGTAAAGAAAAAACGCTATGGCGATGTCGCTGCCGAACTCACCGAGACGTCTCCCCTGCGACTGGCTTTTGATCATGTGTTCTTTGGTACAGGACAAATCGATGACGCAGTGATGATGCCTGCAACAGAGAGCCCTCTCCCTGAAAGCCTCCACTTTGATGAAGGTGCTTATATCAACGGGATAGCATGTGCCATGATTGTCTGTGTCGAAGCTCCTGACACCGAGGACGAAGAAGGGGACTTCGAGACCCCTCTTCCCGTTGAGTGCGGATCCGCTGTGTTTTTAGGGCCCTCGACATCTTTAGACTTGAGTCTTTTCACGGATTTTAACAGCGGCATTTGGCTACTGGTTGCGTACGCTAAAGTAGGCTCTCGTTTTGTGCATGCCGACGACCCACATGCCCATGCTTTGAAAGACTTAGGTTACAGCTCCGGTGATCGGCTTCTCGATCAACATCACCCGGTGATCTCTAGGTAAAATACAAGTTTTTTGCCGTTAAAGGATAAATTTTTCTTTATCGTATTGATTTAATTGCGCTTGCTGTGTTTTAACCACTAGGAAAAGGAACCAGTGAGACTTCAACATGCGTAGACTAAAACTTTTCCTTGTCACTGCTCTGTTGTCGACAGTCGCAGCTCTTGAGGCTTCCGTACAGTTACAGTATCTCCCTGAGCGCCCTGTTCTTCAATCGAGTCAAGTGGAAATAGAGATTTTCGACGGACATCGAAGAGGAGCTCCGAGCGCTACCGCTCGACAGACTCTTCAGGCGC
>JAJFMA010000088.1 GCA_021772415.1 Chlamydiota bacterium | reverse complement strand
AACTACCACACTAATTTCCCGCAATGCTACAAGGCGAAGGCTAAGTATCCTGTTCAAACGACGCTTTTGTTTCACCGCACCTATTCATGCTGTGCTTGAGCTCAGTTCTCTTTTTTCTTTGCGTCTTAGCGCCTTTGCATCTTTGCGTTGAAGTTCCTGTCTATAGTGTGGATTTGTAGTGTATGGAGGAGGTGTTTAAAGCTATCTTTGTGAATCAAACTCCTTCGTGTTTCGTACAATTTAACGCAAAGAAGCAAAGACGCTAAGGCGCAAAGAGAAGAAGGTAACCGGGTTTCGGCTTGTGTCTACGTCTTAGCTACACTGCCAACTCATACGTTCTCAGTCTGTCTCTGCGTTTATTTTTTTTCTGTGTGAGTGCGTCGGGCAGCGTCACTCTATTAGGCTTGAATCTACGTTCTTTTCTGCGGGTACCGTAAGCATGAGGATCGTGCCAATGACAACAAAGACGAGCGTAGGACTCATTCCAAGCCTATGGTCACCCGTTGCCCAAATAAGCCATCCTACGACTGCAGGCCCTATGAAAGCAGTCACTTTGCCACTGAGAGCAAAGAACCCAAACATCTGTGTACGGATTTCTTGCGGGGCTACACGTGCCATGTAGGAGCGACTAGAAGCCTGTATAGGACCTACAAAGAGTCCAAGCGTCAATCCGATGATCCAGAACAGACGTGTTGTAGGAACAACTAACAAACCCAGTCCAGTAATCGCGAGCCCTGCGAGGCTTAGAAGTATCGTTGTTTTGGCGCCCACCCTGTCGTCCAAAAAAGCAAAAAGCGCAGCGCCTATGCCCCCTGTTAGATTTAATCCGATTCCAAAGAGAATGACCTCGTACTGGCTAAGCCCAAATTCCGCCGCGGCGTAGACACCTCCGAAGGCAAAGAGTGTGGTCAGCCCATCCATATAGAACATACGCGCGATGAGAAAGCGGACAATGTGGCCATAGCGGCGCATATGCGTAAGAGAGTCCTTTAGCTTATTGATACCAAGGCGCACAGCTGCAAGAGGCCCTTTGTGACGTATGCGTGTTTCTGGGGTCCACAAAAACAGTGGGAGTGAAAACACCACATACCATACCGCCGTGAGAATGAAAGTCGCACGCACGTGCTCAAACGTTTCTTGGTCCAAGGAAAGCCACGGTTCCTCAGGAGATACCAGCATAAATAGGGCTACGATGAGTGCGATGGTGCCTCCAACATAGCCGAGTGCCCATCCCCATCCAGACCAACGTCCGATTTTGTCGTGTGGCGCTAACCCCGGAAGCATAGCGTTGTAGAAGACATAGGCGAACTCAGAGCCGACAATACCGACACCTACGAGGATCGCTGCAGGAAGCATGTATGTCGTGGAAGGCAGGATAAACCACAGCAGTCCCGTCGAGATTACACAGATTAACGTGAAGAAGGCTATCCAGTGCTTTCTGAAACCTCCCTCGTCGGCGATGGCTCCCAAAATCGGGGATCCCAAAGCGATGACAAGACTTGCCACACAGACGATACCTCCCCACCATGCACTGCCAACAGCTTCACTTTCTGCAACCTGCTGTGTCATGTAGGCAGCGAATACAAAAGTTTGGATGATGGCAGCAAAGGCGCTATTGGCCCAGTCATACATAGCCCAGCCGAGCAGTGCACGCGTGCCTTGGCGTGATGCGTTGGGCATCAATGGGCCTCCGGTGCCAGCGCGGCGATGCGTTTGCGCAGGCCGCTAGTGATGCGTTCAGCGGCCGTGTCACCCTCGCCTTCGTTGGCAAGTTCTTTAGGGGTCACAGGCTTGCCAATATAAAGGGTGACGGGGTGACAGCGAGGGAAAGTACGGCTTGTCGGCAGGGCTTCAAAGCTGCCACTGACAAACATAGGGACGATAGGAACATTGAAGTGTTCTGCGAGCAGGCCAATGCCAGGTTTAAAGGTCTGTAGGTTGCCTCCGGGAGAACGTCTCCCTTCAGGAAACCAACCGAGTATCCTGTTTGCATCTAGAATAGCAGCGCCCACAGCAAGGCTCGACAAAGCCCCCTTAAGTGGGTCTATGGGAACGGTATGACCCAAGCGTGCGACGTAGCTATTGATGGGATTGCGTGCGACAACACCCTGCCAACCGCTCCAATAGAGGCGATCGAGGTGCCGCCGAGGAAGTGCCGCCGTTACTGCCATGGGGTCGATGTAGCTTAGGTGGTTGGGGCATATGATATATTGCCCCTCGTCAGGCAAATTCTCGATTCCTTCGATCTTCAACTTAAACATGAATTTCATCGCTAGCCAGTTGACCTTATCAAGGAGCCAACGCGCCGCAGAAGAAAATGTACCTAGTGGCTTAAACCATGCAAGCTGCATAGGTGAAAGCTGCTCCTGTGGGTTGTCGAAGGGGAGTGTGCTGACACTGTCACCAGCTACCGACGCTTCAGCAACGGCGTCTAAAAGGTGGCGAACGGTTTCGATATGACCATAAACATCTTGGGTGAGCTCGATCCCTGCGCGCTCCCGAATTTCTAAAGTGACATTTAACCACTCCAGAGAATCTATCCCGAGTTCAAGCTGTGGGCTAGTGTCGGGAGTGAGGTCTTTGTCACTATATCGCTGACAAAGCCATTCCCATACTCTGAGGACGGCTGGGTCTTCTAGCCTGTTTCTGTCCTCGTCACTAAGCTCCTCGAAGGTGGCGGGCTTGCCACTTAAGGCCTCTCCGCTCTTTGCATCGAGGTAGGGTTGTAGGAGTAGGTGTCTACGTAGCTTTCCCAAGCGCGTGCGAGGGAGAGTTTTGCGTGTAAGGGCAAAATCTGTGATACACTGATAGCTCGCCAGCTCACGAGCCTGCAGAGCTAGCGCTTTGCGGACATTCCACTCTGGATCAGCATCTCCAATACGTTGTAGCTCTATAGGACTAGGGACTATCAAAGCTACCAGCTGTTCTTCGTGTTGTAGAACGCCGATCTCTTCAATGAGAGGATGCTGCTGATAGACGGCCTCGATGTCTTCGGGCTGGATGTTCTCGCCTCCAGCCGTCACAATCGTGGACGACGCTCGTCCCAGCACATGGAGTAAGCCCTTGTCATCGAAATAGCCGAGATCTCCAGTGCGGAACCACCCATCTTCGGTGAAGGCCTGGGCTGTCGCCTCAGGTAACCCATGGTAGCCGTCGAAGATGTTGGGGCCCTTGGCAACGATTTCACCTTGCTCGACCTGGCCTGTTTCCTCGTCAAAAGACCCCACCAGGGTCTTGTCGATGCGGATTTCTACACCCGGAACAGGAGAGCCTACTGTGTCGTAGTGGCCATCACCAGGTAGGGTGTTCGTGAGCAGCGGCGCCGTCTCTGTGAGTCCGTAGCCGATAGCAACACGCCATCCCAAAGCTTCTAGGCTTAGGGCCAGCTCAGCATCGAGTTTCGATCCCCCAGAAGCGAGAATGTTCAGGTTGGGGCCCAGCTGCTCATGAAGGGGACGTAAAAGTATCTTACCCAGTCGTATACCTAGCACCTTGCGGGCCCAGTAGCTTATGCCGTAAAGCGTTTTGAAGAGTATCTTTTTGATACCTCCCTGCCCCGTAGCACGGGCCATGATTCCCGACACTATAGCCCTATATAGTCGAGGTACGCCAATGAGGGCAGTGGCGTCCCCTTCCTTCAGGGCGCGTGCAACGGCTGGACCAGTAAGCTCCTGGGGGAGAATGACTTTAAGGCCTAGGAACAGAGAGTACAGCACACCCATAACCACGGGATACACGTGGTGCAGCGGAAGCGGTACCAGCAAGCGGTCTCCGGACTTGACGATCTCCAGGTCAAAGAGCGCGTTTAACGAGTGGACAAGTTTAGCGTGTGTCAGCGGCACTCCCTTGGGAACACCTGTTGTTCCCGAGGTATAGAATAGTATTGCGCGGTCATCGGGTGAGACATTAGGGAGTCTGGTGTCGCTATCTCCAATAAGTCTCTTCCAGTCCTGTGTGGCATCTTCCGTGTCGAAGAGGTAAGTCTTCGTCAAACCGACTTCACGAAGATTTTTGTTCAAAGCCTCAGAAGTGAACGCAAGCTGCGCCCCGCTGTCGTCAATGACATGCTGAAGTCCCTCTTGGGACACCTGTACGTCGATAGGGACGATGACGCCGCCCGCGCTTACAACAGCAAGGCCGGCGACGAACCACTCGAAGCAATTCGGCGCGTAGATAGCGACGCAGTCGTCGACTTTAAGGCCACGTTCCACGAGTCCTGCTGCAAGACGTGGCACTAATACCGCGATTTCAGAATAGAGGTGGTCCTCATGCCCACCTTCTGTCATCGCACAAATGGCAACGCTGTCCCCCCAATCACTTAGTCTTTCCACCACCGATACCAGGGAGCGGAGGCGTTGCGGGGACGAAGATGTGGAATTCGGCATAAGACGACTCTGGGATAAAAAGGGTTCTATGTTAAAAAGTTAAAAAAAGAGCTATTAAAACACCAGGGCAAGGAATGCAGAAGTACCAAGACAAGGTTGATAGGATCCTCAACACCGGGGACACGCGCACGAGTCTAGTTTACAACTTGACGATGGCGTTTCTTGTTCTTGTTGTATGTGTAAATTTTGTCCTCGAAACATACTCAGTGTCTCCTGTACTGATGGAAACACTGTTGGGTATCGATACCTTTATCACCTACATCTTCTTGATTGACTACCTCTTACGGTGGTGGGCGCGTAGGTTCTCGATCCCCTACCTATTTACTCCTATAGCCATTATTGATTTGATTGCTGTGCTTCCCCTGTTCCTGACCGAAACGCATTTTCAGTTCGTACGTGTCCTTCGTCTCTTCAGAATCCTGCGCCTGATGCACCTCTTTAGGAATAAGGCTTTTTTCGGTCAGAAGCTTACAGAAATACATTTTCGCCTCATGCAGATCTTCTTTACGCTATTCTGCATTATTTTTATCTCGTCAGGGCTCATCTATGATATCGAGCACGCCCATAACCCCCATGTGCTGGGGACGTTTTTTGACGCCCTCTACTTCACGATCGTCACTCTCGCGACAGTGGGCTACGGCGACATCGTTCCGCTGTCCACCCCCGGGCGTGTGACGACATTACTTATGATCCTCAGCGGCGCTATTCTCATCCCATGGCAGGTTACAAACCTTGTGCGCTACATGATCTATGCCGGAGGAAAAAACACGGCCGAATGCCAAGGGTGCGGCCTACAACACCACGAATTCGACGCTATATACTGCAAACACTGCGGTACACGCCTCAAATCGTAGTGTGCTCGACGTCCCCAGGTGAGCGCCATCATGAGGCCCGAAGGGCCAACTTATGATAGCCCCACCCGTGAGGGTGGGGTAAAGCAAAAAAGCACCCTGAGCCCCATCGAGAGTGTAAAGAAATAGAGGATCAAACTCAGAGTGCTTCTTAATTCGCTAATGTTTAACTACGTAGATTCCCTATAGCGCGAGCGCAGCGAGGGCCATGGAGTGCGGGGCTCTGCGCCGCCTTTTTTGCGTCTACATGTACCTCACAGGCCTATTCTAGTGTTCGTGACTCCTTGTTTGGAGATGCGAATGATTCCAAAGAGCTTTCTGCTGTGCCACGTCGCCAAAGCAATCATCTACAGATACTCCTCAAAGGCATCTTTCACGTCTACGAACTCCAAAAAGGCGGCGCGGAGCGCACGCACTCCATGGCACTCGAGGACTCGCGCTATTAATATACGTCTCTGATTATTAGTGGCTTATGTATAGGGCGCGAAGTCGTAATGCACGCGGGAACAAGCGGAGTTTTTAGATAAAAAAATACGGAGAGCAAGCCAGAGGCTGCTCTCCGCATTCAGAGAATTGAGAGTGTCGAACCGAATTAGTTACGGACGATGCTCTCAGTGGTGTTGAAGAAGTTGAACGCGTTCAAGTCTGTGCTGTTAGCAGAAGCAAACTCGAAACCGTGCTCTTCGCTCTCTACGCCAACATTGACGACGTTGTGCACAAGCACAGAGTCCGTTAGGCATGTGAAGTAAAGTGTCTGAGACACTTGCTGAGCAGGAGTTTCAGCAGTGCAAACCTCGTCTACACACACAGCATCCATAGCTTCTTTGGCTAGTGTAAGTGTAACTTCAAACGCCCTACCGGCAGGAGCAGTGTTTTCTTCAGTAACTTCTTTGAGGGACTCAAGACCTGTAATCACGAGGTCTTTGTCTTGCTCTTGAAGTTTCGTAACATAAGCGCCCATAACCTTAGCAACAGTTTCCAGGTCGCCGTTGGTCATCGCGAAGCTACGTAGGAACTGGAAGCTAGCGCCAGCTTCTTTAATGTTCTGAATGTATGCACGTGTGTCGCTGTCTTCTTTTACAAGCTCAGGATAGTCCGCGCCGGGCATAGTCACCTTGCTGCGTGTCCAGTAGTCACTAGGGCTCTGAGAAATTTCAGGGCTCCAATGCTTCTCTGGAGTTTCTACAGAAGCAATCTCTGTTACGTTAGCTTTCAGAGCAGCTACAGCAGGCTGTGCCATTAGGTTCACGATGCCAGCAACTTCAACCTTAGGCTTAGACGCTTCAATAGCAGCTTCAGCGGCGATGCGCTCAGCTTCGGCTTGCTCAGCAGCAGCAGCTTCAGCGGCGATGCGCTCAGCTTCGGCTTGCTCGGCAGCAGCAGCGGCGATGCGCTCAGCTTCTGCCTGCTCAGCAGCAGCTTCAGCGGCGATGCGCTCAGCTTCGGCTTGCTCAGCAGCAGCAGCTTCAGCGGCGATGCGCTCAGCTTCGGCTTGCTCGGCAGCAGCA
>JAJFMA010000087.1 GCA_021772415.1 Chlamydiota bacterium | reverse complement strand
GGTCTGGTAGTACCTACATGAGATCCATGACCTCCATTGTTCTTCGAATGTTAGAATCGAGCAAGACCACACACACTAGCACTTATACAGAAAAACAGATGAACCGGAACGATAGTTTCACACCATCACAAACAACTAGAATTATGTTGATCACAACAACCATTTTGCATTAATATAAACACATAGCTAATTTCAACTAAAAAAAACGATCATGAACAAAAACATAGATCCTACTTCTTTCTTTCCTGGAACCAATAGCATATTAATTCAAGCCTACGTTGAAAACACGCACGATGGCCTTCAGGCCCTGATGGACTATAGCTGCCTACCCAACGAAATAGCCATTATGTGGGAGGCTTCGGAGCCGTCCCATCAAGTGAATTTGTTACAATCTTTTCAAGGCGCCGTACAGGTACTGCAAGCAAAAAATTACAAGATACTGGAACAGCTAGCCCACAACCTTCTCGGTACTCTGCAATCCCCCTGCTACCAGCCCACCAATAATACGCCGTATCCGACAGGTGAGTTCAAAGCATGGTGGAATGGCGTTAGCAGTTCAGTGCTTAGCCTTGGATACACCTACCGTGGCATTGGCAAGTACTTTCAGAATAAGCCCGATGGCCTTGCTGATCTGAAAACAGCTATAAACCTGCACCCGAAAAATCCCCTAGCATGCGCGTCTTTAGGGCTAGCTAAGCTCAGTCGCGGAGAATGGGGAGCGGCTAATGCATATTTCTCTAGCGTTTTGCTACATGCACCAAAAAGCTCCTACCTATACCTGCAAGCCGTAAAGGCTATGATTCTACAAAGCCTACACCAAGGAGATACTGTCGGCGCATCTCAGACTATAACCCAAGCGCCGTGTACCCATGCAGATGATGACGTCCTTTTCTCGTATCAATGCCTTATCTGGTTCTTGCAAAAACGGACAAATAGCCTTCAAACACTAATTGAATGGGGAGCCGGTGATGCTAACAGCCTCGTTGTTCATTACGGCAAAGCACTCCATCACATGCTTACAGACAACCGAGCAGCGCTTCTCATGCTACGTAATAACGCACCACAAGCCACTGCGTCCGAGTGGAGCGCAGTGCACCTGTCCTACCTTATCGATCCTATGATAGACAGCTATTGCAAGGGGCAATACCTCGATGACAAAGTGGTCACACAATGGATTAAGCGCATGCCACCCGGAAGTACGTTCCCCGCTATGCTTCAGCAAGCTTTCAACCAGTGCCTCGCAGGATCGTAGATAGCTCTGTCACCGTGATAAGTTGTCCTTTAAATTTTGTGTCGCTTTAATCCTCCAGGAAAAAAACGCCCCTTCGGGTCTCATGAACAATTTATCGTGATATATAAGCCCTTGTGACATTTCCTTTCACTCTCGCAGGAGGTTAATGGGAGTCACTTTGTGAACTATTAGCCCCTCCATGACCTTCGTCCTACCTCCATGGCCTCCATGGTTTTTCGAATTTAGAATCAAACGCGGGTACGCACACGGGCAGGTGGAAATGGAGGAGTACAAGCACGCAATGCACCCATCACCCCAACAACTATTTCAACAATAATTTAAAACAACCAGAAATTAACATATACATTAACCATTATTTTTTGTAATATGAATGAGTTAATTAATTAATTAAACACTAAAAACAGAAACAAAAAGTATATGCTTAAACACCTTTATTTTCTGTTCATCTCACTCCTTTTTTGGCTCCCTACCGTCTCCATCGCCACCCCCTCTTCTTCGGCTCTCGTGGAATTTATAGAGTTATCTGGGCCATCAATTGACGAGAAGACACTTTTACATGTGATCGGAGACCGATTCGGAAAAGGGACCACACTAGAAGGTGGAGATTCCCTCAAAATGCTGGCGTACCGTCGGGATTTGATTACTCAGAAGATCGACGCACTGGCCAAATTAGGGTTATGCACAAGCGACTTGATCTCCTGCCCCAAAGACGTCGTCGTGACCACATCATCAGACCCCGATTGGCTGGAAGGGCATTGCGAATTCCTTCAACACTTATTAGTAAAAATTGACACTGCCCTCTATGTGGGCCAAGCTCTACGAAATTCAGCCACAGAGTTTCGTCAAGCTTTTCGAAGTACCTCTAGTGCCTTGAAATCGGAAGACTACTTTTTCTTCCCTACCGGCTGGCCAGGCCATGCAGTCGCCTTTGAAATTTGGCGCCAGGACGATGACCTCTTTACGGTGCGCCTATACAACACCGGTGACGGCATGGAAAAGCACCAGGGGGCATGGGTGGGGGAAGATATCTATTACCTTCCCTTCGTTGAGCTACAGGATGTTCCCAGCTACAACATCGCAGCAACATCGGTAGTAGAAGCTATTCGCGCATTACAAAGCACAGGGTATGGCGACTCCTTGGGATCGGAAGAGATGTATCACGCCATCCTACCTGCCTTGGGAGGCCGCCAAGTGATGGCTGCCGAATCCATCGACGACTTAATCCAGTCACAGCGTTCTGGAACCTGCGCATACCGGAGCATCGATGCTCTACTAGGCACTCACTTTGACGACGACATAGGAGCGGCTCGTCTCCAATGGGAAACGGAATTCAAAGCTCTTAGCGACTTCCATCAGCAAAAGGGAAATCTACTAGCATACAACGACATCGCTAGAAATCTACTTAAAAAGGGCATCGAAACATTCGCACAGAACACCCTGCGCCTACAAATGATCAGTGGATTGGACCACGACGAACTAGATTATGCGCTGGAAAAAATTCAGGAAATCGAAAACGCCCTCGAGGTATGGACCCCCAAGAGCAGTGCTATGGAAATCCCACCTGGTACCTATAGGCCGAAATCAACCAGCTACGTCCTGTCAAAGCCTCCTAGAGATTACAAAAAATCAACACTCCCAAAACACCCCCAGTACAACGAATACAGCTACCGTGACTGGGCTCCAACTAAAGACACGCTATCGAAAGAACTCGCTAAGATGAGCAGCGGACTGTTGGAAGACCTCAACTACGAACGCTCCGTAGAACACTTTATAGAGATGACAGGTCAGAATAGAAGTGATTTCATAGATGACTTCAAGTCCGTTCAAGAGCATCAAAGACACAATCTTGATCCAAGTTTCGCTAGCATATGGGCAATCAGAGAAATGCTGCACCATCTGCCCCTCTCCTCCAATGATCCGTTATGGACAGACATGCCTAAAGAGCACGTAAGCGAAATCATCATCCACCTTTCCTTGCTATCAAGGATCTATATTGCATCAGTAGGACGTCGTTCCTTTCATCAGCAGATGTCTGATAGCCACATCGACAGCATCGACTATCTTGTGGTGACCAAACTACTCACTATCGTCGACATGCTGCTACAGAAATATCCGCACACCACGGAAATTCCCATTCCCTCTCTGTACCAGCACAGCATGGCGGATTTTCTCGACTGTAAGCTCATCGTCAATCGCATCAACGACCCCGTTTGGATCGATGAATTTACTAGCCTCAGAGACTATTGGAAAGGCCATTTTGAATCGTCCTCACCTACATTCTTTGGGTTAGAAACATTGCCTTCAACAGGTCAATATCATGACTCCAGAAAGACAAAGCATTCCAGACACGCATACCGAATCCTCACCGAAGATGAAGTCGTCCAAGAGCGCGAGGATGTTGGGAGGAAAGGGCCCACCATGCATCTGTGGGACTGGCCGCAGGAATTCGAATGGATAAAGGACCATGTGCAGGTCTCGAAGATGGAAAACAACCTTGAACAGCGAAATTGGTTTCCGCGATTTCTAGAGGTCATTCAAGATAGCAACGCACAACCTCCAGTTCTGCAAGCAGCTCGTGATCTATCGTATATTCACGACCTCACCCTAAAATCCGGAGTTGAATTGTTTCAATTGCTATTTCTGTCACCAGCCTATGAGTCCCCAGGCGCATCACTGGTGACCTACACTCACGAGGTGGTTAATCACCCCAGTACTAACTGGGTTGACTTTTTCAGAGTCCATGCCACTATCGGTAACGAAAATCAGTGGGATCTAAGCCATTCGTACAATTGGCTTTTCGATCCAAATCTTAACATAGGCGATTGGCACAACCTCGCTTGGCAAAAGCCTAAATATAAGGAACAGGGCCTAACCTCGCAATTCAAGTCTTACCACACACGAGACAGTGAAATACCATCCCATGAAGTACCTACAATAAGTGCCCTAGATACCGGTCTCACTCTCCAAGAGTGGCGTCTCATACTTGGCCTCTCAACGCCATCACAGTCACGGTTTACACTGCTACTATCTCTCATCAGCAAGCACCCCTGGATCCTGCAAAAAGACTCCTACTACTTGCATCTGATGTCTCATCTTGGAGACCCATCAATAGTAGAAACGGAACTAGCACGTGGAGCAGATGCAGCAAGGGCGGCAGTAGACCGTGCATTACAGAGCCTTGAAAGCTCTGTAGAGGGTCTGTTTTCCGTCGAAGCAAACGTTGCAGCCATTCGCCTCCTAGAGTTCATGAGAATAGTACATTCCCGTGCTAGCTACTTCCTCGCCAAAGAAAACAAACGACTCAACTACGACATGCCTCAAGCCCTAGATCGCTTCCAAGACTTAGACTCTCTTTCCCATGCGGTGAAGGCAGTGATCAACCGGGAGATAGCACGTAGTTACCTGTCCTCTCAAGATCTCACCGAACGAGATATTGTCCGTTTGCTTAAGTCCGCCATGTACTTCAATTTCTACTCCACAGGCGACACATATCTCCGCTTGCTTAAGTCTCCCATACAGTACAACTTCCCTCAACTAGACGAGGCATATTCCGCGGTGGCGGAACACGATGTTACAGAGGTACTTCAGCGTCATAGACAGGCCATTCGCGAACTCTTAGAAGGACCCCACGCCGAAAGATGCCTCAACGAGGTATATGCCTACGTCTCCCAAAGAGGTGAACCTCCCACCTGGCAGCAGCCACTGAAATATCCCTATTTCTACGGTGTCGAAGACGAGGAGCTCATGCTGGATCTGCTAAGAGGTATCGCACATCTTGCATGGACACCAGATACGGTCCCCTACCGGCTAATGAAAAGTCACACCTTCAAAGCAATGTTGAAAGGACAACGGGTCAGCAAAGTTGTAAAAGAATCAAGTCAAAGAGAGTCCTTCATCGTCGAAGCGGATTCCGGAGAAAAATATAAGATCGCCACCTGCAGACCCGAAGGGACGCATGGTGCGAGTACGGAACGCACTGTAGGTTTTAGACTCATCAACGGTGAATGGTACCGATACGAAAACCCCTTCTCAGTGAAATCATTACCCTATGAACTGCGCATGAATTATCTCTGTTGGGTCTCGGACAAAGAGGTTCTCATGGAAGATAGTTCAACAGGTGAACTTCGCTTCAGAATTAAAGAGGGCCTTCTGGAAAGGATGGACAACCCATCTCTTGTACTAGGTGAACAGCTCACGAGCCATCTCCTACACAATATCGAAAACTCTGAATACATTTTATCCTGGATCGATCGTGATACAAACGAGCTACGAGAGATAGAGCTTTTTCGCTTCGGCATCACTTTTTCCGTCGTTCAAGGCAGGACGGACCAACAGATCCTCGTACCACCTTCTCTTCCCGGAGAGCAACTCGTAGTAAAGCAAGAAGTCAAAGACTTTGTAGGTTTCGAAAACTACATCCTTCTTGAGGGGGGTGAAGGGCTATTCGCGCTGCTACCCATCAACGAAGGCAAGTCGGATCTCGGCAATCTTAACACCAGCTATGCACTGACTGAGCCGCATGGTCTGAATGCGGATCGTGGCACTCAAAAATATATCGTTGTTCGAGTAGACCAAAAGACTGGAAAGTGGACACCCATGGATAGACTAGGACGCTTCTACCTCGCTCTACTGAGGATGTGGCGTTTGGAGTATCGCCAAGCTCTAGAACTGCTTCGTGGCTATGATGGCGAAGTCTCAGCTTACACGCAGGATGAAACCACAGTCCTGGAGTGGATGGCCGACGGTCTTCGGCCTAAGGGAGACTCTGACCCTCGCGCTACGGCGCTTGCACTTTACGCCAGGGCTCTGCTAGTCCGCAACAACCAGGAATTCGATCGTTCCATCCAACCAGCAAACAGCTTTGACATAGACTTATATCGTCAGTTTGCTGCGGACAGATCCTACATTTCAGATGTGTGGCTACGAGACACCGATGAATCACGCCTACTACAGTGGCTCGGAGAATCCCATAACAGCTACTTCACAGCAAAGATGGGCAAACTAAACCTGCCCTCGCCTGGGATACATTCTGGTAGCTCCATCTACGAATCACTTGAAGACCCCAAACTAGTGCATTCGAATGAAGATCTTGCGGACCTAATGCTAACTAAATGGAGCCCGTATACGTCGCTGAAGAACAAGCCAAGCTTAGTCCCTCGGATACTATTTCAGTCCCAATACATAATGGAGAATCTTGTTCCTCTATACCAGATCGCAAGACGCGAACTTGTAGACCAACAGGCTTGGGATACCCTGGCGGCTGTCACCGAAGGCGACTATTCAGAAGAAGAGTATGGGACTTCACCTCTACTGGAGCTTAAGCGGCTTCTAGCGCTCGCATCAAAGGGCAGAGGCGAAACAGTCAATGCGTTTACTCTACTACTGAGAAGCGTTCTCGATCAGCCAAATACCTTCCCTTTATCCACGGAGCTTAAAAGACTTGGAGAAGACTACTACGCTATTTTCTATAAAGGTGACGAAGAGTCCCGAAAGCGAAAAATGGAACTAGAGAAGAGCTTCGCTGAGCTATTCATTAAGCCCTACTTTCTCCCCCAACTTGGTCAACCTGAAGCCACATGGAAAAAAGCACCGCCCCGGTCCATTGCCAGTGTGAGCAGTCTCCTAGATCTAACAAGGAATACAGCGACTCCTGACCTCGATCTGTGCCTACCAATTCTCCAAACACTAGATGTATCTGCACAGGTAATCGAGGAGTCCCCCTCATGCTTAGTGGAACAGCCGGTACCGTCAAAAACCATTGAACACTTTACACAAGCTACTGAAGGACTCCTTGAGCTCTTCGGTTCATCGACATCAAACAGCTTCCTTTCCAACGAACTCTCGCAGCTGCAGACCGATCTCAAGCGATTCGGAAGCAATCAAGAGAACATCCAGCGGCATTTTTTCACCACCGACCCGTCTCAACCTGAGCCAATACGTACCGATATACGCGGTCAGCTAGAAGCTATCTCACAGCTGTCAACCCAGCTGCAGCAGGGAGTATTATCCCTAGCAAACCGACTTCCTGACGATCCCATTCAAGCAAACTTAACGCAGCTGTCCCTGTCGGGTGATCTTAAGACGGAACTAGACCTCGACGACATCATTCATCAATTTTTCCGTCGCGATACGGCGGCGCTTCAAGTTGCGAACCCGTCGCTCACATTCGAAGAGTCTCTTCAGCTGATGACTGACGTACACGCGATTCTCATTTTGGAAACACAGCGCCAGCACCTTGAATTTGTCCTGAACGCACTAGATAGAATAGGAGATGCCACAAACCAACAGCTTATCGACCACTTCGCAACTGTAGCTTCTCAAGCTCGCGCCTATGACCCTATTGAACACCCCGAATACCTCGTGTTCGAGTACTACATGGAGCACCTTCTACGGCAAAATCAGGTAGACAGCTTAGGCAAGCTAAGGATCACGGACGGAAGCATGGGTTCAAGAGATGGCTTGGGAACGGTCCTAGAGATGATCATGGGTTCGGGAAAAACGTCCGTTCTCCTACCCTTAATGGGTATGCTACAGGCTGACGGAGAGCGGCTATCGATGGTCATTATGCCCGAGTCCCTGCTCCCGGAAAACTCTCATAGCATCCAAAGCAAGTCTGGGAGAAGCTTTGGACAAAGTGTCGATGTCATACACATCACACGTCATAGCGATCTCGACGAGAAAAAGCTGACGCTGCTTCTGGAACGCCTAGAGCGCGCTCAGAGAAATAGCGGGGTCATCATGATGACTAACAGCTCCGTCCAAAGTCTTTTCCTCAATTGGATGCTTACTTTGCGGGAACACGCGCAGGAAGATGCTAGAGCCAAGATCGACCTATACCGACGGATCTTTCAGATCTTCAAGTTCCAAACCGACGTGATCGTTGACGAGGTAGATTTAGTCTTCGATGTCATGCAATCCCATCACTTCGCAATTGGAAAGCGGCAAGCACTGCCAGTAGAAGTGGTCCACAGCGTCACGGATCTCTATGCAACTTTGACAAAATCTGTAGATCTTTCCCAGGAAATCACTCAGCAAGGATTTCTTAGTGTAATCCGTCCGCAGCTCATCGAAGAGGTCCTCTCAGGAAATTCTCCTACCACAGCGCGCTTGGTTCACGAGGCCACAGAGGAACAGCTACAACACCTACGCAGCTACCTCCTCAATGAGGGCGACGGAACCGTCCTAAACTATATTGAGAATATCCAGAACACCGAGCAGCGCAATATTTTAGCCGCTCTCCAGCAAGAACTTAATTTCGTCCTTCCTCTGACTTTAAGCAAGCAGCTTTGGACACACTACGGACCGATTCCCAAAGAAGCATTTACCCAAGAGCGTTGGCAGTACCTGCATGAGATGGAACACATTGCTATTCCCTACCACTCGGGAAAGCCCGTACTAGGCTCTGTCTTTGGAACGGAGCTAGAGATGCTTAACTATACCCTCCAGATGATTCTGCAACTTGGTCTACCAGAAGATGTCATCACCAAAGAAAAAGAGCATCTAAAGCAACAGGCACAAGAAGGTCGTGTAGCAAATCTTAATAAGCGATTTTCCGTTCTCGAAGAGCCCACGGCAGAGTCTATTCTAGAGATTGTAACACGCTATGTAGTCCCAGAGATTCGTTCTCACACAGTAATGCTGTCCGCCAATTCACAGGTCTACCGTGCGCTTTTTAGCCGTGTACAAGGCTTTAGTGGTACTTTATGGAATGTCCCCACCTTTCCACAGGTTTTTGATCCGGACCTAGTGTTCGAATCCGATACAGAAGCTAAGACCTTGCATCTCCTATGGATGAACAGTCCTGCCGAAGTACAGATCGTCGACGGCACTCACGAGGAAGTAATCGAGCAGCTCTACACATCAAACCTCTTGCCAAAGGGCTCGGTCATCGATGTTGCAGGAGTCTTCCGTGGAAGCTCCAACAGCGAAATCGCCAAATTAATTCAGCAGGCCAGTGGATGGAACACGGTGGCATACTACTCCGCCGAAGACCGTGAAGTCGCACTGCAGGAAGGAGGCCAGGAGATTCCTTTGTCAGAAAGTCGCATCGACAGATTGACTCTAGGGATGTTCTGGGATCAGCAGCACACAACAGGATCTGATATTAAGCTCTCGCCGACAGCCACTGCCGTCATTCTTGCAGGAAGACATACGACACTTCGTGACCTGATGCAAGCGGCATGGCGCATGCGCCAACTCGCCACGACTCAGCGAGTACGCATCGCGATGATGCAATCGGATGCCCAGGTAATATCTGAATTGCTTGCTGAAACATATGGAAAATCCATGGACGACACTTTAACTCTTCTGGATATTCTCTTATATGCACGCACGTTGCAAACTATGAAACTGGCAAATCAAAACCAGCGTGCCGTTAAACACAAGATGCGCGGCATCCTCCTTGAGCAAGCTGTCGAAGCCCTCGTTTCTCCAAATCATGCGCTAGAGCAATCCCTACAAGCGACTAACATAGTTTCAGCGCTTATAGAAGAACATCAGCCCGAGAACTTCTATCAGCAGTTCGAAGGGCAAACAGTACTTGAAGATCGACAGATCGTACTCGACAAGATTCTTGCTAAGGAGGCTCAAAGCCGAGCGATGCAACTCTATCCTGCAAACGCCCTTCAAACAGGGCAGCTCAACACCGAAGACATTTCAGAAGCCTGGGCAGAGATCATTGAACAGGCAAAGAGCCATCTCCCCGACCAGCTTTGGACAGAAGTAGTGTATGAACGGGAGATCTCTATCGAAGTCGACGCGGAAGCGGAACAAGAACAGGAGCAGGAGCAAGAGCAAGAGCAAGAGCAAGAAACACTACACGACTTCGTCCCAAAAGGATACTCTCCGCAAGCAGCTCTAGAGTGGACGCAACAAGGGCTCTTCACAAACGCATACTTCCTTCCTCAAAACACAGGGTTCTTCAAGTCAGCATGGCATCTCAAAGTCGGGGAGAAAAACCCCCTGAACACAGTGACTGCAGCACTGAATGATAGCTCCATTCCAGAGGCGAAGGCATTTGATGAAGACCTGATGGCTTCACTCAATCTCCTACCCTTGCACAAGCTACTCCATGGTTGGATCGAGGCCTTTGGTCCCGTGCATAAGGAAAATATCCAAGCACTACTCATCCAAGACAAAGCCACGGACAAAACCAAGATACTCCTCCTTGATCTGGCCGATGTCTCGCAGTTTGAGAAGATGCTAGTAGCCGACCATATAAACCCCTCAATCAACAGAGAGATACGCTTAGCGCTGTACGATTTTCAGTTGGGGATCTTTAGGCAAGGACATGAACCCATCGATGAAGAACGCCTTGCCGAAGACCTAGAGTTCCAGATGCTCAAAGTGCAAGCGAAGTTCTTTAGAGGTGACATCCGCTACAGCAGCGAAGAAATCACGCTACTGAGACGTTGGCTGCTAGCCAATGACCCACAGAAAATGGCCAAGCTCTTCGTCGAACGCATCATTGCATGGAAACAGTGGAGCACTCGCGCTCTA
>JAJFMA010000086.1 GCA_021772415.1 Chlamydiota bacterium | reverse complement strand
CGTCATGGCCAGACCAGACCTATGGGAGAGTCGATTGAGCCGGATACCTATGCCGCGGCCTGGTGAACCTAAAGACTACGCCAGCGCTGCCGTGTTTCTAGCGTCCGATGCTTCGTCTTGGATGACAGGACAAACCATGGTGATAGACGGAGGCCATACCCTGAGTTCTTCGTATATGAAATCTTCGTAGCGTCAGACCCTCGTATACGACCAGCTTTTGGGGCTGTTACCTTCATAGGGCATATAGCCGTGGAAGGGGCGTGGGTCCCCATCGAAGACAAGAGGAAGAAAGTGGCGATCGCCCTCCCACATAGGTAGCTTGGACATTTCGGTGATATTGACCCACTCGAGAGGCCCTTCAGGGCTATGGTCTTGTGGCGTGCCTGTAAACGTCTTTACCACGAAGATAAACCCCAGCCAGTCCTCGCCGTTTGGACCGAAACTTGTCCAGTTTACCGTACCGCGCATTTCAATATCACCGCACTCGATGCCAGCCTCTTCGTGAATTTCTCGCTTGAGGCAATGGAGAATATCTTCTCCAGGCTCCATCTTGCCTCCCAGACCATTGTATTTGCCGTTGTGGTAATCGTCATCACGCGTTCTGTGAACCATGAGGACTTGCTTTCCGTCAGGAGATAGAATGTAGCCGAGGGCTCCAATAATGGGGGTGTAGGGCATGGGAAAAGGTCTCTAGTGTTGGGTTGCGCTACATGCTTCCGGCTGGAGAAGCCCGCCACGTAGCTGGTAGCGTGTGTCGCACAGGTCTGCAAGTTCTTGGTCGTGTGTCACGATGATGACGCCGCGATTCTCGTCGTGGGCAACAGATATCAGCAGCTCATGGATGCGCTGGCTGTTGCTGTGGTCGAGGTTTCCCGATGGCTCATCAGCGAGGATAAGGTCGGGGTCATTACATAGCGCACGCGCCAAAGACACGCGCTGCTTTTCTCCTCCGGACAGGAGTTTTGTGTTGAAGTCCAAGCGCTCTCCGAGCCCAACACGTTCGAGCATATCTATGGCACGAGCATAGCTTACAGAGCCCTTACGTATATTTGCGCGGGCGATACGTGCCGGCATCAGCACATTATCGAGGACGGTGTAGTCTTCCATCAGATGGAAACTCTGGAAGACAAAACCAATATTATTGCGACGTAGGACACTGCGATTAAACGCCGTCACATGCTGCCCAGCAATGGTGAGTTTCCCCTTACATGGAGGCTCCAAGGTCCCCAAAACATGCAATAAGGTGCTTTTGCCTTCGCCCGAAGCTCCCATGATGGCGACAGTCTCACCACGGTGCACCTTGAGAGACACACCACGTAAGATAGACACCTCTGCAGGCTGGTAGAACGACTTGTGGAGCTCTTCGGCTTCCAGAACGTATTTACTTTCTTGCTCCTTCATCACCTACTCCGACTTTAAGATCGCTGAGGGTTTGAGTAGGCTCGCCTTAATGGCCGGGACGACGCCAGCAAGTAGTGAGAACACGGCAGTGATGCCCAACACAAACAGTAGCGCTTCGGGGCTTAGCTCGTTAGGGAGCGTCTCCCCATAAAAAGTAGGGTTAAACAGCTGGTGCCCCTGCAACTTACCTACCAAGCCTATCAGTGTGTCGAGGTAGCGCAGTGTGAGGATGGCAGCAGCGGAGCCAATGATACTTCCGACGAGTCCCATCACGAAACCGCAGGTGCCAAAAATCATGCTGATACTACGCGAGGTCGCCCCCATAGAACGTAGAATACCAATTTCTAGGCGTTTGTCTTTCACAAGGATGATTAGCATCGAGATAATGTTCGAGCACGCCACCACAATGATGACAGCGGCAATGACCATGAAGAGGTTTTTGTCGCTCTGCTGCTGCTGCAGAATTTCACGTGCGAACTCGTAATCGCGGAAAGTTTCCACCTTCCAGTACTTATCTACGCCGCGGTCGCGCAAGCCCTGTTCAATAGCCGCCTGGATCTCTTCGGCACGCTCAAAGTCGCTGAAACGTACGCGAATGCCTTCGCCATTGTCGCGGTCCTGTGATCCATATGCCGAGCGTATTGTCGAGGTGATGTCGCGGTTAACGAAGACAAGCTTGCCTCCGATAGGAATCATACCTGGGTCATAGAATCCCGCGACATACACTGGTACGCGCTGCTCCTGGACGGATGTCGGTGTAGGGCTGTAGTACGAAACATAGCCGCGGTCTCCCGCAAGAACACCCACATTTTGAAAGGCCTTAGGAAGCAAAACACCGTCGCCAACATTCGCATCATAAGGCAACTCAAAATGTGCTGGCGACGCCCCGTCGGCAAGCCGGTAAAGCCACGGCGGCGACACGGCGGGCTCTTTTTCAAAGCTGTCTTGAAGAGCAAAAGAACTTATCTCCAAGTGCCTAAACGGTACGGTGCCCTCAATTGTAATGCCCTGCAATGCAACACTTACCGACAGTCGGACATCTTCGAGGTGTAAGGCACGCTCTAGCGAGCCTTCCACAACAGCTGCTGTGAAAGGATATCCCGTCGGGACAGTGAGCGGCGCAGTGCTACGCTCCTCCTGAGACTTGCCGTCCCGCTCCCAGCGGACAAGTAAGCCCGCAGGACTAAAGTCTACCTCGGCAACAGCAAAGCGGTAGCCCAAACCCGCGAGCTCAGCGGCGAGGTTCTTAAGCCCAGCCAGTGTAGGTGTCACAAGAAGCTGTGTCGGGTGCGCCTGGCCAAGAACAGCGATCACACGTAGTGCACCTTCACGAGGATAGAGCTGATGCGGAATGACCCATCCCTCCGGTGCAGCCTGCACCTTGTGGATGTCAAGCTGCTCAAAGACCTTACGTACACGGCCTGTAGTATCTGTGGAAGCGCCCCCTTCCTCAGCGACAACACCTGCCATCCCCACAATGTTGGTGACGTCAACACCCCTAAGGGGAACGACGGCCTGCTCGAGCCTGGGGTTGTCCGACTCCAAAGAGCCAAACATCGCCGCCTGTGCCAGAAAAGCTTGGTCGTCATCATCACCACGGAAATTGCGCACGCGGTGCTGAACACCGCGAGATAGCCGAAGACGGATGTTGCCAAAAGTCGTTTCGTAATCGCCAGCACGGACGTCGTCGATATCTTCGACGGCAGCAAAAGCGTCCTTGACTAGATCACGCAGAGCGCCATCGTCACGTAAATCTTCCGGGGGCCAGTGCCGTGGCACGGCCTGGTCCATATAGGGGTCGTAGGGGTTGGACTCTCGAGCGAAGCGCTTCTCAGCAATAGATTTGTGGCGATAGTCCGCCGCATCACTGACACTGTCGATCTGGTAATAATAGCTGCGATAGTACGCGTCTGTAGGAACGACGCGTACGGGAGATGTCACTGCGATAAGCTTGTCGATCCAGTATTTCTCCAAACCGTTGGTGACGGAGAAAAAAACGACGATAAGCCACACCACCAGCGCAATCACAAGAACGGATATCACACTGATAATAGAAACAGATAGCTGTCTAAAACGCGGAATTAAATATTTAAGCGCTATAGACAGCTCAAACATAGACGCAAAACCGGGGTTTTCTCAGAGTGAGGGACTACTTAGTCTCTTTGAATTCAACGTGCTCGCGGACAACAGGATCGTACTTTTTGAGTATGATACGATCGGGTGTCTTCGTCTTGTTCTTCATCGTGTAGTAGTGGTAAGAACTCTTTGAGCTCTTTAGCTTGATCTTGTCACGCTTGGATGCCATGAGTGTAAAAGCTCCGTATGATCCGTATTTCGATAGGTACAGCGTACTCCATGACAACTTAATATTCAAGGGGAAAGGAATAGGCATTTCATGCCGGATTACAAAAAAAAACTTGGTACGTCGTGATCTGTCCGGTACAATGAGTAAACCGAGCTGAACGCGCTCGATAGGGTTTCGTTATGGGTAGTTTTGAAAGAGTCGAAGGATATGCTGGTGGGGTGCTAGTTCTTGGCGCTGACAGTAGACCCGACGCTACAGAAAACGACTGGCATGTTCTACTCGGTTGCGATAGCTGGGGAAAAAGCCGAGGAAAATATTCCCTGTTCAGTGCTCGAGGTAAAGGTAACGAAGACCTTGAAACTGTGGTGGCACGACGTTTCTGTGCAGAAACTGAGCATCTATTAAACGAGCAAGAGCTCTGTGATACCTTAAAATCCGATCGTATTCGTAAGATCTCGATCTGGCGCGAAAAGGACGGTAAGGCTCTTGAATATCGGGTCTATATCCTACCAGTACCCATTACCACGCGTGATATCAAGCACGTTAAAAATGGGGAGTGCTCCTGTACAGGATGCTCTTTCAATGCGCGCAAGGCAGACTCCGAATCGCCTAATGCTGGCAAGGATGCTCTTCGTTGGCAGGGGCTCAATCGCTTCCTTGAGGATGCACCGGGACCTAAATGTGCTGGTAGACGCCGGTTTAGCATCCCCGTGAAACACGATGTGGTGGACATTGTAGGTCAAGCTATTGAATGCCTTCGCCAAACCAATTTCCCCAATGCGGAAGTCGACCGCCCCCCTGTTGAACCCGCCCGATCACCTGTTGGTGGGCACCGACCCGGACCTCCGGCGGCACCCGCTGCGTAGATCTTGGTTTCGTGATGTGTCGATAGTTAGCATATGCATGCGAATTGACATCGACGAATAAAGAAAGGGGCCCCGGTCCCGTTCCCCTTTTTTCAACACAGAGCAACAAAGAAAAAATCCTCTCTGCGTCTCTGCTCTTTCCCGTGCCCGTGTGCGTGCCCGAATCTTCTTCCATTCCCGTCTTGAAATCACCACAGAGCTACAGAGTTGAAGAGTTCAGATGAGCAGAAAACTGAGTGTCTATGCTCATCGATTTTTCCCCCTGGCCGATGCTGAAATTCGAAAAACCATGGAGGCCATGGAGATCAGCATGGAGGTCATGGAGGGACTAATAATTCACAAAGTCACTTCTATTGAAGCGCACTGCAGAGAGTGTAAAGTATTCATCGTGACCTTGTGTTTAAGTTATAAGCTTCAAGTAACCAATGACATACACTGATAGCGCGAGTCCTCGAGTGCCGTGGAGTGCGGCGCTCCGCGCCGCCTTTGTGAAGTTCGTAGACATGACAAGTGCCTTTCAGAAGTATCTGT
>JAJFMA010000085.1 GCA_021772415.1 Chlamydiota bacterium | reverse complement strand
CTCGGATGTGTCGGTAAGATGGCGCAAGTGAGCAGCGGTGGCTACGTGACTGCTGAAGCCGTTGCGGATGTTCTCACACCACGCACGGTGATGGTTTCGTTGTCGTGGGCTAATGGTCTCACAGGCGTTGTCAACCCCATTGCGGAAATCGCAGATCTGTGTCGAGAACGCGGAGTTCTGCTACACCTCGATGCCTCCCATGTTCTTGGAAAGCTCTATTTTGAACTCCAAGATGTCGGTGTCGACTACATTACCTTTGGCGGAGAACAGCTACACGGCCCCAAAGGATCCGGAGGGCTCTGGATAAAGGAAGGAGTGAAACTCTCTCCTATGATCGTCGGCGGTATCCAGCAGGGCGGCTTGCGTGCCGGAGACCCCAACGTACCTGCTCTTGTAGGGATGGGTGTCGCTGCCAAAGAACTCGTAGACAGCCGCGACCTGATGTGTACAGAAGTCGCCCGTCTACGTGACAAGTTTGAAGATGGTATTTTGAAGGGCTGCCCCGACGCCGTTGTCTTCTTCCGTGACGAAGAACGACTTCCACATATCACATCCATAGGCTTCCCAGGTATCGCTAACGAGGCCCTACTGTATGCTTTAGATCGCCAGAAAATCTACTGTTGTATGGGTGGCGGCAGCTTCCAGCAGATTGGCCTTGTGTTAGCTGCCAGTGATGTCCCCGAAACCCTTGCCCACTCGTCTCTAAGCTTTGCTTTTTCTCGTACCACACCCGAGTCTGAGGTCGACCACGCTATCTCCGTGATCGTGAAGACGGCCAAAGAAATGCGTAAACTCTCTGAACAGATCGTAATGCGGTAATATGTCTTTAGCAGCTCTCATCACACCATTTCCCTGGGCGCGCTACAGCCGTAAGCTCAAAGCAAAAATCGACGCTCCAAGGAATGTGGGCACCTTCGATCCCACAGAGTCCGCAGCGCGCGGAGTACGCCTGGTAGAAGGTGTCGACGGCCATATCGAAGATGGAAATGAGCTACGCCTCTATTGGCTTGTCGATATCGAAGATGGCATGGTTGTCGACGCAAAGTTCCAAGCATATGGGCAGTCCGCTCTCATTGGAGCCGCTGAAGTCGCCTGTGAGATGGTGATCGGCAAAAACTACGACCAGGCCCAGCGTATTACCGCGGACCTTCTTGACAAGCAGGTACGCGACAAGTCCGATGTACACGCCTTTCCTCCGGAAACCTTCGCGCACCTCAATCTGGCTCTAGGGGCTATTCTCGACTGTGCTGAGCAGTGCACTGATCTACCTACTCCTGAAGGGTACGAGGCTCCCCCCATGCCCTTCGATCCTGATCAGATGTTTGAAGGCGACGGATACCCAGGATGGGATGAACTTCCCCATAAGCAAAAACTTACCGTTATTGAACATGTCCTAGACGAAGAAATCCGTCCCTACATCGCCATGGACGCTGGAGGTCTCGACGTTGTCAAGCTCACCGATGACCGTAAGCTCCATGTTGCCTACAAAGGGACATGCACATCGTGCTACTCCAGCGTCGGGGCAACACTTTCCGCCATTCAGCAGCTCGTCAGAGCCAAAGTTCATCCCGACATTGAAGTCATCCCCGAAATGGACGAGGTCCCCACAGAAGCACCCCCATGGATGCAGGAGTAGGTGCTTGGGATACCTGTAAGGATGACGGTGTGTGCAAGCATTAGGCTTGGACAATATACAAGAGACCCGGCGGTGGTAAAATCCCGTGGATTGTTGGCGTAGGTGCTAACTTATTCATTTTTAGATATTTAAGTATGAAATTAACATTAATATAGAACACTACTCCATGACTTGTTATCCTCACACACATTGAATACTTCACCCATAGCTTTTTTATGTTAGCAGCCGATTCATTTTTAGACGTGTTTAAACGCCTTATAGGGCGTCACCATTCACAGCTGCCCTACAAAAAACGCATCAAGCGCTGGTTTAAGGTTAAAGGCGATGAAAATCTTCGTGTCAACTACCCTCTCGATGCAAACTCTATAGTTTTTGATATAGGCGCTTTTAAGGGTGAATGGGCTGAGGCTATCTTTTCAAGGTACGGGTCTTGTATCTACTGTTTTGAACCCGTTCAAACTTTTAGTGAAAATATCCAAGAACGTTTCTCCTCCAATGCAAAAATCACTGTTGCTCCGTATGGTTTTGGCGCTCGTGAAGAAGAAATGATGATCTCCCACGATGAAGATGCCTCGTCCGTATTTCTTGGAGATGGCGAAGAAAAAATCAAAATTGTCGAAGCTAAGGCTTTCATTGAAGAAAACGAGATTGCGAAAATTGATCTCATGAAAATAAATATTGAAGGTGCTGAATACGATTTAATTGAACACCTTATTGAAACAAAAATGATTTACCGTATCAAGAACCTACAAGTGCAATTTCACGACTTCTTCCCTGATGCAGAGAAGCGTATGGAAGCTATACAAGAAGAATTGTCAAAAACCCACAGGCTTACCTATCAATACAAATTCATCTGGGAAAACTGGGAAAAAATGGATTAGAACAGGCCTTATTGTTTGATTTTTTCTACAGTGCTACCCCGTGAATATATACCCCTCTTCGATCAATCTTAAATCCAGACGCGCCCAGGCTAGACGATGATTTCACCTGAACGGAACTGCGCGAGCACGCCATCTACAACTAGGTGTAGTGTGCCCCGGTCATCGATTTTTTCGAAGACTCCCTTCACTATAGCATTATGGTGGTGGAACTGGATTCCGTCGCCTTGCTTGTGCATAAGATGCTTGTGGTAGCTCTCCATAAAAGGAGCTAGACCGTTATTGTGTAGTTGCGTCAGTGTTAAACAGAGTTCATTTTTAAGTACGTGTGTGAACCTCTTGAGATCCTGTTCACCTCCACTTTCCGCTACCAGTGATGTGGCAGGCTGATCGAGCATTTCGAGTTTATGCTGAGGCATGTTGACGTTGAGACCAACACTCACAGAAATACAGATCGCATTATCGACACTAAAGGTCTCGCACAGTACCCCACCAAGTTTTTTCCCACATATTTGAAGATCATTGGGCCACTTGATGTCGCAGTCGAAACCTAACGTGTTGAGAGCTCGAGCGACCCCTACAACAACAGCTATAGGGAGCCCTTCGGGTACCGCTTCGCTGAAGTAGCAGATGGTCATCGCCACATTTTCGTTGGGAGAACTAAGCCATGTGCGTCCCTGACGTCCATAGCCTGCGGTCTGTTCATCGGTCCAAACGACGGAATAGCTATCTTTGGATAATTTGTGAGCGTTTTCCTTCACCCATCCCGCCGTGGAACGCAGCCGAACAAAGTGATAATGATCAGCTGATGTGTTGCTCATACGACTAATTCCTGAATTTATCTAGGATAGACTATCTTAGCCGTTTCCTTCTTTTCAATCGCCGATGTATTCTGGCTAGCTAGAAATGTGTTTGACCCTTGGATCAATATCCCATGCTAATAGCGTATCCGTACAATGAAGTGATGCCAAAGAACGCGGCTCACGATGGCTATGTCTTTCGGAACGTAGCTTCCCTAGCCAATGTAGGCTGTTACATTCGTTTGATTTGTGGACAGGGAAGCTTTGCTGTTCCCGAGCTCTACCGTCATTATGATACGGAAGTCGATGTGCAGATCACGGCACGAACCCTGCCAATTATTCGGCGTCCTTTCGGATTGCCACTGTGCTTAAATCGAGTATTCTTCTCACTATCGCAGCGGCACATTGCGAGAATTTGTCCGGATCTGGTCTTACTTAGCGTCTTCAATCAGGCTGAATACCACGTGCAACGGCGTGTTCCCAGTGCACGGTATGTCTTCGAGGTACATCAGTTGGGATGGTATCCAACAGCGGATAACGACAGGACACGCAGACGAGCTGCTTGGGAGAGAGAAATCTTGCAAGCCATGGACATGGTGACTGTGACGACCCCTGAGCTTAGGGATATCTTGTTGTCAAAGCCCTATGCTCTGACCGTTCCTATTCAAGTCGTTCCTCTGGCAGTGGACAGCAGCATGGGCTTGCAGTCGGTGGCACGTGTCGATACGCCCTTACGTCTCGTCTATGTAGGGCAATTGTATCGGTCGCAGGGATTGGAGCTACTTTTGGATGCTTTGGGTCACCTCGAAGGTATAGAATTGGATGTGGTAGGAGGTACTGAAAGTGAGATTAGAGCTCTGAAGAATCGTGCGGCAAAGAACAAGTGCTTAAATCGCGTTCACTTTCTCGGTTTTATTCCTTCGGCACAGATTCCACCTGCTATAGCATCTGCTGATGCCTTGGTGGCCCCATTTTTGGCGTGCGAACGTATGCCATATGTCGCACATACCAAGCTTTTGGAGTATGCCTCTTGGGGTCGACCCATTGTGGCCCCGAATCTTGATGTTGTCCGGCACTGCTTTAGCGGAGACAACGGTTTATATTTGTTCGAGGCTGGTAATGTTGCCCAGCTTCAACAAGCCATAAATAGGCTGAAAGACGACACAGTGTGTGGCACAGCGCTGCAGCCTTCGTCATCTGTGTGGTCTTGGTCTGAACGAGCCCGCAGTTACGGGGAGACTCTATCTTTATTGGCCTGCTCTTAGAAGACCAGGAGCTATTCTACGCAGAAGTTTACGGTATGTTTTAATACCACGATTCCGCCAAATATTTGAGACATTTGTGCCATCTATATTGCATATGGTGTCGATGATGCGCCTATACGGTGGGCGGCTTCTGATGTGTTCTGCACAGCGTAGTTGAGCGTCTAAATTGCTGGCGAAATCGCTTATGGGATTCGACTGATTATAGACGTATAGCACATCGTGAATGTAGTGGATGCTATGGCCCGCCATTTCTACCATTGGGTACATCAGTGCTAAGTCCCAGGCATATTGGTAATAGTTGCCGTCTTCGTCTCGGAGATCTTCGTCTTTTATTTCTTCCCATAGACGCCCCTGAAATGTACGCAGATGTGAGAAATACCACGGTGCTTGACGAAGCTTTCCTGAGTCGATCATTTCATGAGTCACAGGCTTACAGCTGCCTACACTCCACTTTGGGTAAGTGATGTACTGTCCGTAGGTGAGTGTAATTGGTTGTTTTGCATAGGCTTTGCGTAGCTTAGTCAATACATGGCGATTATAGAGCCAGTCGTCACCATCCACGATCATAATGACGTCGTCATAGTCTGGATTTAAATGAGCAACACCCTCGACGATACTTTGAAGCGCACCGCAATTATCTGTATGGGTGATTCTTTCCCATCCCTGCCGATGGCACCACTGGACTACTTGCTTTTGATGTTGCACATCTGTTGATGCATCGTCGATGACACACACATCGGTATTAGAGAGATCTTGCTGAGCTATCGACTGAAGGCAGCGCCCGATCCATTTCGCACAATTGTATGACGGCACCACTATTTTAAAGCGCATATATGCTAGCGAGCTCCTCTTTTGGCGACTACATCGTTAGTCGAATGTACACATAGCTTTCGGAACTGTTCAATGAAATGTGTATGTGTGAACCGCTTTGCTGCTGATGAGTTGACAAATCTCTTGGTAGCTTCCAGGTAGCTTCGATGCTGCCCTTCTGTCATACTTTTTAGGAAGGTATGTAGCTCTAGTTCCGATCCGAAGTCCGTTTTTAGTATGTAGCATTCTTTGGGTATGACTTCAGTGATGTCATCAGGTCCCCAGTAGATGGGGACGCATCCCGCCTCAAAGCAGTCGAATATTTTTTCGGTGATGTAGCCCGATAGGCTTCTGCAATTCTCATAGGCAACATAAAATCGATAGCGTTGGAGACACAAGCGCTTATCGTCCACTAGGCCTCGGTATGTCTTCAGATTTTCACAGTCCCATTTTATTCCGTAGCAGTCGAATTCACACGGGGCATGTTCCTCGAAATAGTCAATTGTACGACGCCTAGAGGAATAGAGCTCTAGAGGGTGTGGAGAGCGTTTATTTGCTGAGATCAATGTACACAGCTTGCGCTCATGAAATGGAATAGGATTGCTAACAACAGAGCGTAGGCGTGGATACCAGAACGGGATATGTGATCGACTATCGCATGATCTGTGATTGATAGTCACAACTTTCGAGAAGTGCTGGTGCAGGCGTGTGTCATGGCAAAATGTCTGAGTAGTAGGGGGTTCCCACACATAAAGTGTACGCTGAGCTTTGGGGTATTTAGCGAGATTGGCGTAAACACTCGGATGTTTAGGCATGGAAAAAAATACAACAGGAGCATCGCTGCTAGATACCTTTCGATAATCCGTCGTTTTAAGCAGATAGCCATCTTCTTTAAGACATTCACGAATTTCAAGACATAGAGAGTCTCCATCGGGTGCAAAGATCTCGGAATCACACATCTTCCCGTTAAAGGGAACCAGATAGAGTGGTTTGAGTGTTGAAGCCATGGATCTACGTGACGTTGCTTTCTTTGGTGGCATTGAGTCCTTCCTCACGAATGGTTGTGTTGGGCTTCACGGTGTGCACGGGATAGCCATATTTGAGAGACCGTTATGTGAGTCGCCCTGTACCCGCGCCTACGTCTACAATTTTGACAGCGTTTGGTTGAAGTTGCGTGAGTTTGGACGCCGGTGCTTGTAGGCTATTGCTAATGGACTAAAATCACCTGCCTTCATGGAAGCCTCCGGATGCGATTCAATGCTTAGGATGTGTGGATTACATTAACTGAGGTTGCAAGAAAATGACAACAGGATTGTGTTCTAATATGTGTGTAGGCTACCTTACACGGAAACTTAGGGCGGCACATAGGAGGTGAGCAGGTGATAAGATCCTTACTTAAACGTTTGTCGAGACGCGGAGAACATCAGACTGAAGAAGTGGAGCCTAAGCATGTTTTGGGTTTTCATGGAGATCACTTTCTAGTGAGTTTGGCGGATATATTCATCTCTCGCTCTAGGGCTTTTGTAGAGACAGGCACCTATTTCGGTGAGAGCCTTTCTTATGTCGCATCTACACATCCAGACATTACGGCCTATTCCTGTGAGCTCGATGAAGAGCACGCAGCAATAGCGCGCAAGTGGTGTGAGCGTTTCCCGAATGCGCATATAGAGAACATGGGCTCTCCCGACTTTTTGCATTGGATTTTGAAGGAGCATCCCGAGTTTGCGCAGCAAACTGTATTTTTTCATTTAGACGCTCATGGTTACGGCTATAAATGGCCTCTTTTTGATGAGGTCAAGTTGCTTACGTCTACGCTTCCCTCGGGATATGCCTTAATTGACGATTTCAGAGTTCCTAAGCATCCCGTCTTCCGTTACGACTCCTATGATGGACAAGAGTGTGGTTTGCCCTATATCCTTGATGCGTTAGCTCCGGATCGCCCGTACCAACTGTTGACCCCAGACTACAGCTATCATACGTCAAGCTATCATCCGATGGTGGGCTATGGCTTGTTAGCGTGGGGCGAGGTTTCTTTGGATTTGCCTTCTTATTTACAGCACCGTTTTCACGTTGAAGACATTTCTCGAAAGGAAGAACCTTCACTTCAGGGTGCATAGGCATGATCTATATCAAACTAATGGGCGGGCTCGGCAACCAGATGTTTCAGTACGCTTTTGGGCGTGCTGCTGCTCAGCGCTTGGGCACGAGGTATGCATTGAATCATTTCAATTCGCTGCATTATTTTGATTTGTACCCTAAGGAATTGGTTAAAAATACTCTGATGAAGAACGCCTATAAGCTTACGAGTCGTTGGGTGGACCGTCCCACATATTTGTGGGATGATGCGTGGGTTTCCAGTGAAGAGATTTTAGCTAAAACTCACTCTGGAGCTACCTACTGCGGGTATTTTCAAGGGGAGAGTTTCTTTCCGGGTTTCAAAAATGATCTACAGCATGCTTTTTCCATTAGATCTTCGTATGTGAATGACTTTCAGAAGAAGTGGGGACAGCTATTTCAAGATCATCGCGTGCTGGTCCTGCATATTCGTCGCGGTGACTACTTAAAGTTGAATGTTCCTGAATTGGGATCGCCAAACTTAAGTTTGCCGGATAGCTATTTCTACCGGTGTCTAGACAGCGTTGATGATTTGGATCAGTACAAAATTGTCGCGGTTAGTGACGATAAGACCTACGCATCCAAGTTGCTGGAACGGTGGCCTGAAGCCATTATTTCTGCCGGTACAGAGATCGAGGACTTTCAGCTCGTTATGCATGCCGATGCGGCGATCATATCCAATAGTACTTTTGCTTGGTGGGCAGCCTACCTTAACCGCAAGACGTCGTTTAAGGTATATGGACCGAAGTATTGGCTCGGCTTTAAAGTGGCTAAGGAGTTTCCCACTGGTGTCACCGACATGCCCTGGAATTGGGTAGAAGTGCCTAAACAGTGATCGTCATTTTTTGCGCTCAAAAAGTCGACTTCTAATGACTCGCTCGTAAACCAATGCAAAAAAAGACAGTGGAGAACAGCATATCTACTGCTTCCACTGTCACTGTCTTGTATGATCGAGAAATTAAAAGACATCGATAGTATCGATGTTTTTTATTTTACATCGCTTAAGCAGGTTACTCGCTAGGTGCTTCTGAAGGCATCTCAGCAGGAGGTGCTATCTCGACACAAGCAAATGTTTCAGGATCATAGTCTTGGCCTTCGGGACACATAGCGTCTTCATCTGCAAAAGAATAAACACTTGTGGCCATCATGAAGGCAGTTAACATATACAATAATTTATTCATGGTAATATCCATAATAAAAATGTACTTGTTAGCCTCGTTTAATCTAGGTACCAGAGGCTATTGGGTACCGGCAAATAAATAGAATTTGCTGGCTATAGAGAGCAATTTAGGTGCCAATGGATACCGTGAAACGCGAAAAATCCGCGGGCTATGATGAGTCGACCGCAATAGGGGAAATCTTCTATAATCTCCAATCCATCCATCGTCCCTGTTGAGCATTATGTGGAGCTACCGCTACTTATCGCGCTGTGACTGGAGGGTGATCCCTGTCCTACTTGGGCTGATGGGGATCAGCTTGCTGGTACTTTCGTCGTGCTCGATGACGCCGTCGCTGCTCGATCCTCACGATGAGCCGTTTATCACGTCTCTTGTACGAGTTCAGCTTCAGTGGTTTGCAATGGGTACAGGCGTCTACCTCTTCCTTGCAGGCTTCGACTACAACAAACTACGTGAGTGGACGTGGGTGCTCTACGGTCTGATGATTCTGGCGCTGATAGGGCTGTTTTTCGCCAATCCTATCCAAAATGTCCATCGCTGGTACCGGGTGCCCATCCTGAACATGAGCTTTCAACCTTCGGAATACGCCAAGCTCATCGTTGTAATTGCCCTTAGCTGGTACCTAGAGCGCAGTAAATCTCAAGTTCACAGCTGGTCGACAGTCTTTTGGGCGGGCGTCATCGCAGGGGTACCTTTTCTTCTGATCCTCAAACAGCCCGACCTTGGCACGGCTCTAGTGTTGCTTCCCGTGACTCTGGTGATCTTCTATATTGGAGGCCTCAAACCCGCCGTTGTTAAGCTCGGAGCGTGGGGAGCAGGGATCGGTATGGCGATCGTGGCGATGTTTTTCCTTGGAATCATCCCTCACGAGGAAGCGCGCCCCTATGTCACGACAGTGCTGCGTGATTATCAGTACGAGCGCTTAAAACCCGACGACCATCACCATAGGACGTCAGCGACGGCGATCGCTGTGGGAGGTGCTTTTGGCAAGGGGTGGCGCAATGGGGATTATGTCCACGGGGGCTGGCTTCCTGCCCCCGCGACGGATTCTGTCTTCTCATCCTTCGCCGAAGAGTTTGGTCTTTTTGGTCTTGCGATTCTCTTGGCCCTTTTTTACGCCTTGATCTATTTTAGTTTTCAGGTTACTGCTGTAGCGAAGGACCACTTTGGCAGGCTACTTGCCGCCGGAATCACGGTCTACCTAGCGGTGCACGTGCTCATCAACATCGGAATGATGACGGGATTCCTCCCTATCACCGGTGTGCCGTTGATTATCGTGACGTATGGGGGCTCATCCTTCCTAGCCACAGCAACTGCCCTGGGGATTTTACAGAGTATCTATAGCCGGAGGTTCATGTTCTGATGTCCAACAATCCACAACACAAAGGCTTTCTATTCTCCAGTGGGACGTGGATTGGCGAAGGCAAAATCTCGTTTACAGCATCCCCAGAGGTATTGAGCTTCTTCACAAAATGGACTTCTAAGCCAGGTGAGCGCGATGGTGACGTCCGTTGTACACAGCAGGTAGAGATGTCTGGTGTTGACGACCACGTCGTGAACCAATTTCGATTCTTCGATATTCGGCAAAATAGCTTTTCTGTCGAACTTTCCAACGAACTCGTCGGTATCGTCCGCGGCAAGGGGGTCATCTCGGAAAAAGAGATCGCCTGGGAATTCCGCGGACACCCATCCTTTGAAGGGTTCGAAGTCTACCGCCTAAAAGATAACGGAGACTGGACCGTGCACGCAGAATTTGCGTCCCCAGACCAGTTCCGCACCATCATCGAAGGGCGTGTCTGGGAAAAAGTCGCCAAAGACTAGAGCGTTTCTAGGTGCTCAAAATAATTAACCGCTGACCGGTCTGTTCGGATAACTGTCCATCTGGTCCACTCCGTCCATTTTTACAGGTGCGCTCAAATGTACATCATATGATGCAAGCTATGTATCATAATGGTGTAAATACGATTCTTGTGAAAATAGCATGTGCTTGGTTCTGAATGAATAGATCGATTTTAATATCCGGATGATATTCTTTTTGCACACCTAGTACGGTATGTTGATAGATTGGAATATGGAGAAGCACATATTGCAACATAATGCGTATCAATATACGATCAGGATGATGCAAATATAAGCTAACGGAGACCCCATGGCAAAGCAACGACATCCCATCGAAGTGTATCTGTTCGAAGAAGGCATCAGTCAAACTAACTTCGCGAAAGCTCTCGATATCAGCCGCGTCCACTTAGGGCGCATCATTCGTCACGATGTGCGGCCCGGAGTCGACCTTGCACGCAAAATCGAATCCGAGACCGAAGGCAGTGTCAGCAAAGAGGAACTTGTCTTCTTCGAAGACTACCTTTGCTGATTACAGCTCATCGTGTTGGTGGACTTCGTCGGACACGACAGGATTTACAAGATATATATTCTCCCAATTTCCCCCGATAGCAGAGATGATAATGGGGCGTATACCGCGATGCACCTTTCCATGGTAGTCCAGTAAGCCGAGCTTCTCTAATAAATCCTTTGAAGAAGGCGGTATCGGGTAGGCGGGGTCGAGGTCTGTGGCTAGCGTCTTAAGATCATGCAGCGCTAGTAAGCTATTTAAATCCTTCATTGAGAATAGGCGCTTCAGGACCTGCATTGTCGAACTGACAAGAGCTTTTGGTGCGGAGCCTCCATTGCGAAGAGAGACTTCTTCGACAACCAATTCAGCATCGCTGGGCTCCGCCACGACGTCTTCTTTGGCGGCGAAGGGATTGTATTTGGTAAGTAGAATGCTTGCTCCTGTAAGGATAAGGACGGTCACGCCAGCGGCAACATACAGATTAGTAGCTGTATCGCCGTTGAAGAGAGCGTCTTGTACAGCCGACGTGAATTTGTCTGCATATGTGGGGAGTTCGAGTGTTTTTTCCGTAAGAAATTTGAAGGTCCGCGCGGCCGCGTCAGTATCGAATTTAATATAGTCCATAATTAATCCCTTTTGATTTTTAATGTTGGTGATTTTTCGCATGCCATTATAAAGTTAATTAAGAAAATGTCAATGTTTTTAGTTGTAGAATTGAGAGACGGGTGGGGATACTTTCTTTGGTGAAAGATTATTAAAAGTGGAGTGGTTTCAACGCCAGGGGAAAAAAGTGTCAACAAAGAAGAGCTTGTTTTCCACGAAGACTATCTTTGCTGGTTACAGTTCATCGTGCTAGTGGGTTTCGTCGGACGCCAAAGGATTTACAAGAAACATGTCCATTTCATCTATTTCAATGGCCGAGATAATGATGTCGCATAGGCGGCTATCCACCTGTCCATCGTGAATTCCAAAAGCACCTTTGAGAAGAAAGGGGAAGGAAGTGCCAGCAAAGGTGGTTTTCATAGAAGTCCTTTGCTGGCACGGTTTTGGGTTTACAGAAGCCTGCTAACTTTCGTTTTCTTCTTCATCGTCATCGTCATCGTCATCGAGTTCACCCGCTTCTATCTCGAGTAGATTAAGGAATATAGCCGGATACTTGTTGTTTCCGATTTTGAGAATGTAAACGGGTTCTTGGCCGTCTTTATACTCTTGGTAGACCGTAACTTCGTCACCTTGGCCGGTGTTGAGTTTGAGGGCTTCAACAAAAAAGCGCATTTCGTTTTCAAGTTCTATGAGCCATCCAAAATTCACTGTTTCTGCGTGAACCACTTGGCTGGTGATTCCATCCCCGTAAATGGCGTCGTCCTCATACAGAGGCTTAGTGGTCTCATATTTTGGATATGTCTCAGTGTAGTAGTAGTAGGGATAGCCACCATATCTGTAGTTGTAGCGATTCCAGTGCTTGTTCTTGTGTTTCCAGTGTCCGCCGCCGCCGCCTTTCCATTTTCCGCCGCCTTTCCAGTGGCCGCCACCGCCACCGCCGCCGTGACTTTTCCACTTTCCACCGCCGCCACCTCCGTGACCTCCGCCTTTACCGCCTCCGCCGCCTCCGCCGCCTTTGCCGCCCCCGCCGCCTTTTTTGGCTTCTAAGACTAGTGGACTGCCTACAAGGCCGAGACTAAGGCAGGCAATGAGTAATGTACGTAAGTAATAAGTCATCATAATCCCCTGTTTATTAGTATGTTACACATAATTTAGTTTACACCTTTGGGATTTATTGTAAAAGACAACTATTGGCCACTAGTAACGACTTACGTCAACTTTTCACGTCTTTGTAGTTTTGCGCCCAGACTATTATCTGTGAGTTTTTCGCAGGGAAACCAGGAGTACCAGGATAAACAGGAGAAGAGGGGTGTTTTCTCCTCCTGTCTGTTCTGGTCCTCCTGGTTTCCTTGCAAAAACAAGACTCAAGACTATATGGAGAATTGTAGGTCTCTATTGACTCAGGGTCTGATACCAAGTCCCAGCAGACGACTCTGGAAAGATGAACAGAGGCTGTCCATGTTCAGTGTGTATCGAGCGCCCCATGGGACCAATATTTTCTCCTGTGATGCGGTACTCGACGAAATCGAGGAGGATGTGGCGGATAGTACTCATGCTGAGTACACCAAAAATCCCTTCGACGGGATTACGTTCTGCCTGCAGCCAGGTATATTCCTGGCCATTGACAGTGGCGGTGCCAAAGAGTACTTCTGTCAGGAGCTTCGATCGAAGGGCGTACTGCTGGGCAGGCTCATCCTTGTAGTGAGATGAATAGCGTGGGTGGACGTCAAAATACTCGATGAGTTGATCGTACAGATCTGCGTACGGGATCATAATGTGTGCGCCCTGGTGGAGGTGTTCCAATATGTAGGTAATCTCTTCTTCGTCATAGCCTGTCATGTTCTCGGTAAGGAACTGCACGAGATACGCGTCGAACTCATCAGCGTCATCGCCCCAATAGTCGATGTAAGATGTCACAACGCTTGCTTGGGTCATGTTGTGTAGTCGCCCTCTGTCCTCAGAAGAGCCTATTAAAAGGCGGACCGCTTGGATCTGTTGCTTGATTTGTTGCGACAAGACTTTTAGCGGAGGTTTTTCCGCCTGTATTGGGGTTACAAAAAACACTGTGGCGATAAATATTAGTTTTAATAGTTTCATATGTAAACGCCTGGAAATAAATTATATTAAATCACGGTCATTTATCATTATAAATTTTACTAGTTTAAGTATCAAGGGTTTTAAAAGGGGTTCACTTAATAGAAAAAAACGTCTGTTGAGGCCCGGATTGCCACCCATCTCTCCGTTTGGGTGGCAGCGACTAGTACCGTGAATTTTTTTGCAGGGAAACCAGGAGTACCAGGATAAACAGGAGAAGGTACATGTTCACGGGGTACCACCCATATGAGGTCTGGCCGTTTTCATGTATCGATTGACAGTCCATACTGCCCGT
>JAJFMA010000084.1 GCA_021772415.1 Chlamydiota bacterium | reverse complement strand
TGTTCATTCAAGTGGCGTTGGGTACAGCTTTAGGATACTGGCTTTTCGACTATCTCGGCTTCTGGAGTGCAGCGTTGCTTGCTGCCGTACTTGTCCCTACCGACGCGGCTTTGGCTCAGGCGTGTTTGGATAATCCCCGGGTGCCTCGGGGGCTAACTCAAAGCATTGAAGTCGAGTCCGGGATTAACGACGGGCTGGCATTGCCACTGATCACCTTTCTGGTGGTGTGCCAAAGTTGGAATGCAACAGAGAGCATTGTTGGGTTTTGGGCCGAGTACCTTATTCGCCAACTGCTTGTAGGAGCGGCTCTTGGTGCAGGCCTGGGTTATCTTGGGGGCCAGCTTGTTACGTGGGCGTCGACGCAGGGGTGGATGGATGTCGCCTACGAGAAATTATCTGTTGTTGCGTTAGCTTTAGGATCTTATAGCAGTGCAATACTTTTAGAAGGTAATGGCTTCGTTTCAGTGTTTGTCGCTGGGCTTGTCGTCGGTCACAGCGTCCCGGCCCTAGGGACTAGAATGCGGGAATTTGCCGAACTCGAGGGTAGCCTCCTTGTGTTGATCGCCTTGTTTATATTTGGGGCCGTGTTGCTACCTTTGTGCTACTATGTGCTCACCTGGCAGCTTATTCTGTATGTCGTTTTAACTCTAACGCTCGTGCGAATGGCAGCCACGGCAATCTGTACCTTGGGTCTTGGGCTTCACAAAGATACTGTACTCTTTCTTGGGTGGATGGGACCTCGAGGAATTGCGACAATACTATTTGGGCTGTTTGTTTTAGAGGCTCATGAGGTTGTCGATCGCGAGGCAATCTTCCGTATCGCTACCGCTGTGGCGGCAGTGAGTGTCTGTGCGCATGGGCTCACAGCTCATGGCGTTTCTAGTTGGTATGTGCGCCGCTTGAAGGGGCGCAATCTCGAGCCGCGTCTTAAGGATACTACCGATACCCATGTTGCATAGCATGTTACCTGTGCTAGGTGCCTTATTTCTGAGTATATGAAGTCTAAATCACTATATTTAAATAAATTACACGAATAAAAATAAATATATTATAATAAAGTCGTATGTAATGGAAGAGCTTATACATAAGAGGAGGAAACCTTATGCAGGTATTTAAGTCGTTTTATCAAGGCTTTATCAACGTGGGGTTCTGGCTTGGGCCGGTGCTTTTGTTGGGCATGCGCCTAATTTGGGGCTATGCGTTTTATCAGGCAGGCTGCAACAAGTTTGATGACATCGACAAAGTTGTAGAGTCCTTTGCAGGCCTTGGCATCCCATTTGCCTACTACAACGCCTACCTGGTTGCCGGTGTCGAATGCATCGGTGGCTTGTGGCTGATGGCAGGCTTCATGTCGCGCTTTGCAGCAGCGCTACTCGCCATTACGATGACGGTGGCCTATTTGACTGCACACTTCGATGCCGTCGCTGCACTGTGGACTGAGCCATCGCTGTTTATGGGTGAGGCACCCTTTATGTTCTGGCTGACGTCGCTTCTTGTGTTGTCGTTCGGGCCGGGAATGTTCTCGATCGACGCACTGTTCAAGCGTTTTGTCTTCAAACAAGAGTAGCAATACCTAGTCTTCGAAGTAGGCGCGCTTGAAATCGACATAGCCTCCAGGCGAGATGTAGATGCCGTTGAGCTTGGGATTGCGTATATGCGGACTCGTCATGTGAAACATAGGGATGAAGGGCATTCCACGGATGAGCAGCTCTTCAGCCTCTCGAAGGTGGGCTAAGCGATCTTGGGGCTCAGTACTATCCATTGCTTCGTTAAGAAGCTCGGCAAAAGCGTTGCTTTCCCATCCCGTTATATTGGACGGGATATCGGCACTTTTGTACGTCTCCAAAAACGCCATGGGAGCGTTGTAGAGTGCTGCGTTGGAGATGCGGGCGATGTCGTAGTCCTTTCTCATAAGCCTATCTACATACGCCTTCCATTCCATGTTCTGTAGCTGGACCTTGATGCCTAGAATTTCATTCCACTCTTGTTGCACTGCCTGCGCAATCTTGTGGTGGGACTCGCTTGTATTGTAGATCAGTGTGAGTGGAGGAAACTCATCTATTGTGATACTCAGTTCCTCGAGAGCTTCAGCGAAAAGCTGCTGCGCCTTTGCGACATCATGGTCTTTGAAGTAGGCATAGCTCCTCTGAGACATAGAAGGAGGAACGATTCCGCTAGCTGGCTCCTCGTCACCCTGTGCGATGCTATCGACGATGCTCCTCCTGTCGATGGCGTAAGCGAGAGCTTGGCGGAGCTTGTTGTTGCTTACGGGGTATTTGGTAGTGTTTAGTACGTATAGATAGGTTGCTGCAAGTGGCGCGGTGGAGATCCTGTCGTTGTCCTTGAGCATCTTTAAGGCGTCGGTAGGGAGGCCTATCGATAAGGGTTTTCCTGTCCAATCGATGTCGCCATCTTCAAAAAGGCTTAATTCTGTGGTGACATCTTCGATCATCGTCATTGTGATGGAGTCGAGGTGTACAGCATCCGCATCCCAGTAGGATGGATTTTTTTTGAGTTTGATTTCGTTGTGGTGTTTCCAACTATGTAGATTAAATGGGCCGTTCGAGACATAGCTAGGACCAGCCTCACGAGCCCAGTGCTCGTTGGCTTCAACGATATGCTTGGGGACGGGAAGATAGGACCATGAGACTAGCATTTCCAAAAAATGCGGAGTTGGACGCTCGAGCTCTACCACAAGGGTGCGAGAATCTGGTGTGGCGATACCGACATCGGAGACGGGAACCTCACCCTTTTTTGCGGCCTCTGCGTTCTTGATGACGTAGTGTAGTTGGGCGTGTCCCATTGGGAACTCTGGTGTCAACACTCGTCTCCACGCATAGGCAAAGTCGTATGATGTCACAGGAGTGCCGTCACTCCAAACGCTCTCTCTAAGGTGGAAAGTGTAGATGTAGCCATCATCTGAAATGTCGATACGTTCAGCAACGCCAGGTTCTGGGTGCTCGCCTGGTCCTGCGCGTAAAAGCCCTTCAAATAGCATCTGTAGCACTGATAGCGACGGTACATCTACGGCCTCACCAGGGTCTAGTGTCGGGGGTTCCGTGTAAATATTGAGGGCTAAAGCCTGATCACCGGGCTGTCTACTTCTGTCAGCATTTTCGCAACCGGTAAGTAGCAGAATGCTGAACAGTAGGCAAAGATAGCGTGGCATGTGTAAATCCTTATTCGGAGTCTTCTTCGAAGTATGCGCGCTTGAAGTCTATATAGCCTATCGGAGACAAGTATACGCCTTTGAGTTTGGGATTGTGCATGTATGAATTGGTTAGGTGATAGATGGGAATCACTGGCATCTCCTGCATAAGCAGCTTCTCTGCATCCGCTAGCTGCTGAAGGCGCGCGACAGGATCCGAGTTGCGTATCGACTGCTCCAAAAGTCGCGTGTAGGAAGGATGGTACCATCCGGTCATATTGATGGAGTCGTCTTCGTGTTTAAACATATCCAAGAAAGTGATGGGGTCATTAAAGGAAGCTATCCACGACATGCGTGCAATGTCGTAGTTTTTGTGTTGGACTTTGTCAAGGTAGACTTTCCATTCTAGGTTTTGTAGCTCCACACGGACACCGAGGACATCGTACCACTGCTGTTGGACCGCTTGTGCGATTTTATGATGCCCCTCGCTGGTGTTGTATATCAGAGAAATACTCGGAAGTTCGTTGCGTCGCATTCCAAGTTCTGACAAAGCCTCTTTGAATAGGCGCTTAGCTTCCTTAACGTTGTGATCTTCAACGTATACCTCCTTCCTCCCAGAGATAGAAGGCGGCACAAGGCCCGTTGCAACTTCTTCACCCCCTTGAACAATGTTATCGATGATGACTTGGCGGTCGATGGCGTACGCTAATGCGCGACGTAGTTTGCTGTTGTTGAACGGCGGCTTCGTGGTGTTGATTAAGTAGAAATAGGTTGCTGCCATACTCGACTCTTCGAGGCGCCCACTCCTTTTAAGAGCCGTTAGTGCGTCTGTTGGTAAGCCCATGGAGACGGGTTTGCCTGCCCAGTCGATAGCTCCATCTTCGAAGAGATTGAGCTCGGTGTTTACGTCTTCGACCATTAGCAGCACGATGGCATTGAGGCGGACCTCTTTGGCGTCCCAATACAACGGGTTACGCAGCACTTTGATTTCACTGTGATGTGTCCAGCGGTCTAAGGTGAAAGGGCCATTAGAAACGTACTGAGGCCCAGCTTCGAATGCCCAGCTAGGATCAGACACTACGATGTGTTGAGGTACGGGAAGATAGCAGGGAAGCACCAGCGTCTCCAGAAAATAGGGGGTCGGCTGCTCGAGCTCTACGATCAGAGTTTGCGCATCTTCGGCGCGCACTCCGACTTCTTCCAGCGGTATTTTGCCTTCTTTCGCAGCCTGCCCATTTTTGATGACATACAGCTGATAAGCAAAATCTGAGGGAAATGTCGGACTTAATACGCGTTTCCAGGCGAACTCAAAATCATGTGCTGTGACGTGTGCACCATCGCTCCACATGCTATCACGTAAATGGAAGGTATAGGTGCGTCCATCTTCAGAGATGTCGATGCTTTCGGCTATAGCGGGCTCAGGTGTGCCGCTGTCTTCGATGCGTGTAAGTCCCTCAAAGAGCATGTGTAGAATCATTACAGAGGTGGCATCCGAGGCTTTACCCGGATCTAACGTAGGGGGCTCGGAGAACATGTTGAGTACAAGTAACTGGTCTCCAGGCTTTCGCGACATGTACTCGGGGCTGTGGCATCCCGAAATCAACAGAAAAACAAGCAGAAAACAAAGACGTCTAGACAAGGGCTACTCCAATGTATTATGCAGTCATGATACACGGAGTAGATAAATCAACCCAACGGTTACCTGCGGAGTTGGCTATGGAACATGTCTTCTGCCCTACATGGATGGACACCGGCAAATGCCCGTCTCTTAGTGACGGTCTGATCTGCGAGGAAGGTCACCACCCCAATCGGAGAATGAACAGCAAAAAAAAGCCTAGCACTCGTCTATGTACCAACGTCTTTACGGATGGCAAGCGTGTGGGCAATGCTAGGTGCAAGTTTGGCAAAAAATGCCGCTTCATCCACCGTCTTGATGTTAGCGATACATTGAGGCGCATTAACCCACCTTGCTGCGCAAAGAAGGTCGCGGTTGAAACTGTCCAGAAACTTAAACTTAGCAGTAGCAGTGAATGCTTAGATACCGACCCCGTGTCTAGCGCAGTAGTAGCCGAGGTGTTTAAGCTCGTGCCAAGTTCTTCTCCTGTCCATTCAGATCAAGATGATTCCCTATCGGTGTGTAGTGACGATGACGACGAATTCGAGGTGGAGAGCGAGGAAAACCTTAACGAGAATATCGTCTGTGTTCTCCCCCCAGGAATCCTCTCCTTTCTTGATGACACTGACGTGTTTACGTCGTAGTGATGCCAATCCGGAAAATCATGGAGGACATGGAGGGGTTAGCTCTACAAAAACCACTCTCTATTAGTTGAGCTGTGTAAGGAGTGTCAACAAATCCCTAATGGGCTTGCTAAAGCATTGGTTTTTCATGAGACCCGAAGGGGTGCTTCATTGTAGCCCCACCCGGGACGGGGGGTAGAGTGCGGTAGCAGCCTGAGGCCTGTAAAGAGTGTTAAAAAATAGGCCCAAGGCTCCTTTTTGAGGCCCGAAGGGCTGGCAACCTGCATAGCCTGGGGTGTAGCCCCAGGTAGGCAAATCAATCACCGGAGCGCTGTAAGTGCGACACATGTCGTGTAATATGTCGCCCTTTCGAGACTGTAAAGAAATGGCCTCGACTTTGCGTCCTATACATAAGCCACGAATAATCAGAGACGTGCGATAATAACGCGAGCGCAGCGAGGGCCATGGAGTGCGGCGCTCCGCGCCGCCTTTGTGGAGTTCGTAGATATGA
>JAJFMA010000083.1 GCA_021772415.1 Chlamydiota bacterium | reverse complement strand
ACGTTTGCTTTGGGTTTGTGGTCCGTCTGGTTTGGCCCGAATTCCGTCGTCGACAGGGACGAAATGGTCTCTGAGCTAGCGCCCCGGTGAGTGGGGCAGCACAGTGCGTCAAGACCGCTGCCAGCTGCCCAGCGTTTTACCGTGCACGCCGTACAACAACGTAAGCAATCCCGCAGCTACGGTAGTGATGCCCCAGATGTAAGGATCTGTAAAAGTATCAAGGACCTGAGCGGGAAAAAAGTCCGCGCTGTGTGTACCGAGATAGTTCAGCCAGCCTTGCCCATCCAGTACCAGCACTACCGCGGGGACAAGCATAAAAGATAGCGCTATACGCACCGTCTTCCAGTTTCTTCCTTCATCGAAATTCTGATCGTCACGGTACCTTTCCAGCCACACCCTAAAGCCCTGATGTAAAAAAAGAAACGTCGCCGCCAAGATCCCATTAGGAAGCCCCACAAACGCTATCGCAGAACAAAGAAAAAAGAGAAACAGATTGTAGGCACTCATCATCAGCTGCACAGGATATAGTGGACACCCTGCAAGCTCAGGGCGGCGGCGTAGAACCTGACTTTGCTGGTTGTGATAGCGCACTCCTAACCCATCGGGAGCTCTATGCCCCCAGCAGCATCCGTAGTTGTAACAGCCCAAACGGCCAACAGCTAACCCTATAGTGCTGCCATAGGCCATCCCATCCACCAATACAGAAAAGGGCACTGGAAGCATCAAACAGAGCCACACAGCAAACAACACCACCCCCACGATGCCACCTTGATTGTAGAGACCCGTCTCCAACAAGTATTTCTTTGGATTCGTAAAAAATTTTCTACCCAACACAAAGAGATGGCCCACACGAGAAAACACGCATACAAAGAGTGGCATCAGCAAAAACAGCGCAGCAGTCGCGGGAGCTAGAGAGTATCCCCTTGCAGCGAGATAGAGGAAGATCGTCATCAGTCCCAAAAATCCACCAAGGCCGCTAAAAACCCCATAATAGATAAACGACACCCCACGGCGCTGCAACACAACGGGGTTAGCATTCAACCTTTCCAGCCTTCTAGCTATAGGAAAAAAGAACTTCCATATCATAACTCTAGTTCTAATCGAGTTGCGTATTACGTTCAACGTCAGGCTCAACATTGGTGCCGGTTCTTGCATATGTGCATAACTTTACATTGGTGCCGGTTCTTGCATATGTGCATAACTTTATTGATCGAGTACATTGGTGCCGGTTCTTGCATATGTGCATAACTTTATTGATCGAGTACATTGGTGCCGGTTCTTGCATATGTGCATAACTTTGGTGATCGAGTACACGACGAGCACTATGACTTAGAGGACGAGCGCTATGACTTAGAGAGAGACGAAGAGTACCCTCAAGGAATCTGAATTTCGTCTGAGGTAGAGACGAGAAGTAGATCAGCTTGCTCAGACAATACTCTTGACTCCTGAGCACGCTGCGCTAAACGACTAACGGAACTGTGATTACGTTCCATTTTATTTGCAAGTTCCCTTAAGCTTAAGTGAGGATTTTGCCGAACTGCAAGGGCTAAGACGGCACGCGCATCGACCAGGTCTTTTTTTCTCGAGGACGAGGCTAGCTCTAAATAGCTAAAATTGTATTTCTTACAAGCGACGTCCATCAACAGAGAAAGCTCAATGGTTGGCTGTACAGTCCGTTGACTAGGAGCGTCCATGACTTCATCTACAAACTCCTCAGTACCAAAGGCACCAAGCTGCATAGCTTTTTGTACTAAACTCGTGTCGAATTCCGCGTCGCATTTTCTAGCCGTATATTCAATCAGGCTCTGACGTGCCGATTTGTTTGATGTACCAAAATTTGCTAATACTCGATCTGAAGTCAACCAAGTAGTTGCTCGTAGCCCCAGGTAGTTGCCAAAACTACTCCACAAATAATGGAGCGGATCCACCACCATATGCGCACGAACAGGATTGAGATGAATATAGCGGACAAGCCGTACTAGATAACTACTGTCTTGAACCAAAATAGATCGAAACCGGTCTTGAAACAGATGTCCTCGAAGCTGATGTCGGCGGTTGTAGTACCGAGCGTAACGTCCCGCAAAGGCGTGTACCATTGACGACAACGCTATGGTTGTGGGTTCCATCACCAGATGTATGTGATTGCTCATCAAACAAAAGGCATGAATATTAACCGCGTGTTCCTCCGAGGCCTTTTGCAGCATCAGGCAAAAGCGAACCCTCTCTTCGTCATCAGAAAAGACCCTTTGCCCCCCGTTACCTCGCAAAATAACGTGATGGCAAGCATAAAATTGTGAAATGCGTCGTCGTCTTGGCATATTACGGCACAATATTTCACATGAAGAAAATATTTGAAAGAAAAGTTATGCACATATGCAAGAACCGGCACCATCGTTGCTCTTGTCAGAAGACCTGTGGGATGGTAAAAGTGGTGGCTCTTTCCCAGGAATATTAGGACGGCAGGCGATGACATCAGCGACATCTACATCTCAAGGCAAGGACTCTACCGAGGGGGCCAAAGTTTCCCCTATGATGGTGCAGTGGCATGCCTGCAAAAAGATGGCTAAGGATGCTGTGTTGCTCTTTAGAATGGGGGATTTCTACGAGGCTTTCTATGACGACGCCGCTCTGTTGTCTCGGGAGCTAGACCTGACGTTGACCAAGCGCCAGGGAATTCCAATGGCTGGTGTCCCAGTCCATGCCTACGACGGCTATGTCGATAAATTAGTGGGTAAAGGGTTCCGCGTGGCAGTCGCCGAGCAGATCGAGGACCCGAAAAAGACCAAGGGGCTAGTAAAGCGTGAAGTGGTGCGTGTTGTCACGCCGGGGACTTTGGTGAACTCGAACCTGTTGTCCGATAAATCCAACAACTACTTTGCTGGGATCGCTCAGGTTGGTTCGATATATGGCTTGGCGTTTCTGGATCTGACCACTGCTGAGTTCCGTGTGATCGAGCTCGACAATTTGGCAGATCTGTACAGTGAGTGTTACCGTTTTCAGCCGGCGGAATTTTTGGTTTCTGAGTCTTTTAAGGAGAGACACAGCGATCTTTTTGATGACCTACGCCTCAACTACAAATTCCTGATAAGCACTCAGGAAGATTGGCATTTTGACCATCAGCTGTGCTGCGATTTTCTTATTGAGCAGCTACAGGTACATAGTCTTGATGGCTTTGGATTGCGAGGAATGACGGCAGCGGTGAATGCGGCGGGGTCGCTACTGCAGTACCTTCAGGATCAGTTATGTCTCTCTGTCGCGCACATCCGTCAGATACAAAGCTACACCACGTCGCTATTTATGGCGTTGGACCAAAACACGCAGCGCAATCTGGAACTGACGAGTTCTTTGAAAGACGGAAGCCGCAAACACACACTACTTGAAATTTTGGATCATTCTGTCACGCCAATGGGAGCGCGGTTGGTCTCTCGGTGGCTTAAGCAGCCGCTTCTTAATGTCGATGACATCAACGACCGTCTCGATGCTGTAGGGGCTTTGGTTCAGGCTCCGGACACACTTTCGCAGCTAGCTACTGAGCTTGGGAAAGTCCGCGATCTCGAGCGCCTGATGATGAAGATTTCGTCGGGATATGCTTCCCCCCGCGATATGCTGAGTTTGTGCCACAGCCTGGAGCCTGTACCAGCGATCAAGGCCCTTGTGGACAAGTTTGAAGGAGGGCTGTTAGCACAAGAGGCATCTAGACTCAATCCTCTCCCTGAGCTTACGGAGTTGTTAACACGTTCATTATCAGAGACTCCTCCGCTTCGTGTGAGTGATGGCAACGTTTTCCGCGATGGGTTTAGCGCCGAACTCGATGAGCTACGTGGCTTAAGCCGTGACGGAAAGACATGGATCGCCAACTACCAAAGCAGCATCCGCGAGGCGACCGGCATCAAGAACATGAAGGTCGGCTTCAACAGGATGTTCGGCTACTACATCGAGGTATCGAAAGGCCAGATCGAGCGCGTCCCTGAGACCTTTCACCGCCGCCAAACTCTTGTGAATGCCGAGCGCTATACGACGCCGGAACTCAAGGAATACGAGTCGAAAGTTCTCACTGCTCAGGAGCGTATTGCCTCCTTGGAAGCGGATCTGTACCAAGAGTTACGCGAGCAGGTAGCAGCGTTTTCTGAGCCTGTTCTTGCTCTTGCCAAAAGTATCGCCGTTTTGGACGGTCTCCATGGCTTAGCTCAAGCAGCGACTCGCCAGGGATACACTCGTCCTACCGTCGACAGTAGCGATGTTGTATCGATTAAAGGAGGACGGCATCCTGTTATCGAAGGTGCTAATCTTGGTGAGGCTTTCGTCCCGAACGACACCCAACTTGATGGGAGTTCACAGCGCCTACATATCATCACGGGCCCCAATATGGCGGGGAAGTCGACATACATTCGTCAGGTGGCTCTGATTGCCATCATGGCCCAGATGGGATCTTTTGTCCCGGCGGACAGCGCCCAGATTGGTGTTGTCGATAAGGTCTTCACACGCATAGGTGCTAGCGACGATCTGTCACGAGGCCAGTCGACATTTATGGTGGAGATGACAGAAACTGCTAACATTCTGAACAACTGCAGTGACCGCTCCCTTGTCATTTTAGACGAGATTGGCCGTGGCACGAGCACCTACGATGGGATTTCCATCGCGTGGTCGGTGGCGGAGTACCTACTCACGACTTCGGGCCGCAAAGCCAAAACCCTCTTTGCCACGCACTACTGGGAACTTACTGATTTAGAGGGGCGCATTCCTGGAGCTGTTAACTACAATGTCGCTGTCAAAGAGCACGCCGAGAAGGTGATATTCCTGCGTAAAATCATCCAAGGGGGCACCGATAAGAGCTACGGTATCCATGTTGGTGGTTTAGCGGGTCTACCGCCGACTGTCCTTCAGAGGGCGCGCGATATTCTCAAGCACCTCGAAAGCAACACGGTTCGCCACAATCCCTTTCAAAGTGCTGTCTCGGGCAAGAAGGCTGTGACAATGAAAGGTGGAAGCAAAGCAGAAGTGCAGTATCTGATGTTTGGTGGTGCCCCTCAGCAATGCGAGCCAAAACCCAAGAGCTCTTCTACGGACGAAGAAGTGCTTCAGGATCTGCGCGCTTTAGATGTCAATCACCTCAATCCGGTAGAAGCCTTAACAACACTTGCATCACTCCATCAACGCCTCAGTAGGGATGCATAAATGTTCCAATATTTGCCACTTGTTGCTAGCCTGAAGGTCCATTTTGGAGGTGTCACCCATGACAACTAACGTCGCGGAACCTACGGTCCCAGCCCATACAAATGCTGAAGTAATATTTCAGTTTATGCTCGATTCACTGCTGGACGTTCAACAGCTAGTTTTAGCACTTAATGCACTGTCAGCTCAACAGCTTGACACGCCCGTAGACAGAACGACGGAACAATATAGGGAATGGCGCAAACTCAGCAGTCTCTTATCCAAAATTGTAGATGCACTATCTCAACTCTCGATCGACAGTAGGCGCCTTACTGAAAGCCTCCCTAAAGACAAGCATGTTCGTCTGTTACACCAGGCGGTGTCGCTATGTCTGTGGCAAGCCCAACGTGCTACTAGTAAACTCGCATGCGACACCACAAAAAAGACACGTCTGGAAACACTCAGCTGCTGCAGACAGGTAGCGCGGCACGCCGATACAGCACTCGAACTGTGGCCCAAAATTCTCAGTAAAATGCAGCCCAACACCACCGCAGTGTTATTTCTTTTACGCCAACGGAAACGCATCGATGTCTTGCACTGCGAGGGCTTCACTACCGACCTACTTGCTACGTTATTTCCGCAAGGGGTAGAATCTCTTCTAAAGCACACATCCCAGGTGCTACAGCAACGCCACTTCAAAGCACTCGTGCCCCAGCTACATGCACAAATCAACGAGCTGCAGCCATGGTAGAGCATCATACCCTCAGAGCGCAGTACAGCAAGCTCGTCAGTCAAACCAAACGGCTGCTGCTGCAAGAGCACGCTGCAGGCTCCTGGATTGATGGAGAACCCGAAGCTTACGCATTTTTTAAGGCACGCGCTGCCAACAAGACAGCGGCCCCCAGCGCAGCGCCAAAGCCCAGTGTCACTAAGGCCCCGACATCTCCTATTGCCGCGGCGGTTAAGCCACAAGCGAAGCCCAAACCTGCGCCGCCACAACGGAAGCTTCCGGCCGCTGCTCCCTCTGCTCCAGAGACTACGAGGATAGAGCCGGAGTTCAAATTAGACACATCGCCACGCTCAGCACAAGCTGACAACCATGACCTAAAATCGCTACTCCAACAGGTCGCTCCTCAGCTGCAGGTCCAAGATACGCCAAGAGCGCGCCATCCACATGTCGACTCTAATTCGAAATCGCATGCGCAGCTACTGATCGTTCTTGGAGGCGCACCATCGCTTCCCCAACGCACGCTTCTACGAGATCTTAGACATGCTCTCCACATGCAGGGTTTTTCCAGCACCTGCGTTGTATATGTCGAAGCCAGCTGGCCACAGACACTGACGCAGCTCAAAGAGCGCCCCCTGTATGCGGCTCTAATCCCCGAAGAGCTCCAGCATTCACTGGCGTCCCAGCTCCCCACGTCCACTCAGATACTCACTCTGCCGTCACTCGAGGGTCTTGTTCAGAGCCCTGACTTTAAGTCTGATCTCTGGAATAAAGTTTCCTCCGTATTGTAAAAACACTTCTATTTACTTTTATTTCATATATATATAGAATTACAGGAAACACTAAATAATACGATTTAATAATGTGATCAATGGACAATATCTCCTTAAATATACCTCATACAAATTCCTTCTATTCTAAAGCCTCGTGTTTGGTTGCTAAAACCTGCGAGGAATGTACAGATCTACTGCAATCTGTTCTCCGCCTTGTATGGCACTCGGAATCCCCAGTTCAAAATTATACTGTCACGCAACTACCATCGGCAGCTATTGAACCGGTGCTTCTGGTGTTTATTCAACAAGATTTTGGCAGCCGATCTGCAACGGTGAAGCTTTGGTTAGCAGCATCTGAAAAAGATGAAGCGCCTTGCGTCAAAGCCGTCACTACCTCTGTTGGGCACTTCGGATGGCATGGAAACAACATGCCCGCTCTTCCCAAGCTGAATGAGTTCGATGTATGCTACCCGGTGAAGTTAGAAGAACTCGTTCGCGAGTCTCTTCAGGCCCGTCCAAGCGTAACAATTACGCTTGATTCAAAGGGGATTAAGATCGTGTACAACGAGGACCTGTCGGACGAGCTTCAGGAATCCATTATCACAATGCTTGAACAAGCAGCAAATCACTAAATCAGTATACGAACCGTCTCATTTAGGCCCACCCGGAAGGCTTGTCATTGCCTCCATGGGAGCTTACGTATAGAAAGAGGCCTTTTGATCGACCATACGGACTAGATACTCACAGGGAGCGTACCTGGTACCATAGGTCTCCTCAAGAGCTTTAAGGTGGCTGACAACATAGTGCGCCCCGAGGTCGTCAGCATAGCGTAAGAGGCCTCCACGAAACGGAGGGAACCCTGTGCCTAAGATCAGAGCCATATCGATGTGGGCAGGATCTGTAACGATTCCTTCGTCGAGGCAGCGTGCCGCCTCGTTAATCGTGGGTAACAGTATACGATCCAAGATCCCTTCGTCTGTAATAGAGATCTTTCCGCGCCCTATTTTATTGACGAGTCTTCGCACACGTCTATTACGCTTTTTACTTTTGCCGCTGTAGATGAAATATCCTTTGCCAACTTTAACACCCCAGAGCTGCTCTTCAAACATCGCGCGCAGGAGTTTGGGGACCCGCATTCTCTCGCCGTAGGCTGCTTCGAAAGCACGCATGACTTTGTACCCGACATCGATACCGATAGTATCGGAGAGGGTGAAGGGGCCCATGGGCATGCCGAAGTCGGTGAAGACCTTTTCGAGGCGTTCCATATCGACACCTTCTTGGAGCAGCCTAACAGGCTCCATACCTCCGGCCATGTAGACGCGATTGACTAGGAAGCCGGGGCCATCGCCGACAACAATAGGTGTTTTATTGAGCTTACGGCAAAACGCGACAGCTGTCGCAACGGTTTCGGGGCTTGTCTGTGGGCCTGGGACGACTTCTACTAAGGGCATACGGTTGGCAGGATTGAAAAAATGAAGACCCACAAACCGCTCGGGGTGGCGCATCTGTTGCGCTAGATCTGCGATTGCCATCGACGAGGTGTTGGTGCCAATAATGGTGTCTGCTGACACGCTGCTCTCGATATCGGAGAGAATTTTGCGCTTGGCCTCGATTTCTTCGGTTGCAGCCTCGACAACGAGGTCTGTGCCCTGAAATCCGGTATAGTTTGTTGTTCCGCTGATGAGGTGGTAGCGAAGATTTGCTTCCCACGGCTTAAGTCGCCGCACTTTTTTTACGAAGTTGTCGTAGATTTTACGCGTCTCTTGGTACCCCCGTGCCATTGCGGCCTGGTTTACTTCTTGGAAACGGACGGGCAAGCCTTTGTAGCTGCACTGCCAAATGATACCCTTGCCCATAGTGCCAGCGCCGACAACCCCCACGGATTTAATGGGACGAGGCTCAATATCTGGAGGCACCCACACGGCCTTTTTAAGGGACTCTTGCGCAAAAAACAAACCAATCAGGTGGTGCGCATGCACAAACGCGGTGGGTATGTACTCTAAGAATTTTTGTTTTTCTCTTTCTAGACCTATATCTAGAGGCAGGCCATAGGTTTCTTCAATTGTTTCAATAGCAGCTAATGGTGCGGGGTAGTGACCTTGCGTCTTTTCTAGAACACGTTTACGCGTTGTGCTAAAGACCAGCTTGCGCCCCAACGGATTTCTTTCGAGAAGCAGGCGCCGAAAGCAGTGCTTTTTACGTGCTCGCACAATGCGCTTAGGGCCTTTCTTACTCAAAATTTTTGCCATAAAGCTGGGAACCTGTTCCTCGACGAAAGCGGCATTGACGATGGCATCGGCAACACCAATCTTAAACGCACGTTTGCCGTCTAGGCGCTTTCCACTCACAATCATCCCCAGAGCTTGTTCTAACCCTACGAGCCTGGGGAGCCTTTGCGTGCCGCCCCAGCCAGGCATCAGACCGAGCATCACTTCGGGCAGGCCTAGGCTCGTGGAAGGGCTGTCTGTAACGATGCGATACTGGCATGCTAAAGCGAACTCAAGGCCTCCACCGAGGCACACGCCATCGATAAGAGCCACAGTAGGAAAAGGGAGGTCTGCGAGCTTGTTCAGGACGCGGTGCCCCTGTGACAGAAGCTTGTCAGCACGTGAAGGCTCGTCAAAGACAGGCCGGAAACTTTTGAGGTCAGCGCCTGCAATAAAGCAATCCTTCTTAGCACTGGTTAGCAGCATGGCTGTCACATCTTCGCGGGAGGCGATTTCCTCCAGTGCCTTTTCTATCTGCGATAGAATTGCCGCCGACAGAGTGTTGAGCCTTTCGCCCGGCTGATCGAAAACAAAATGGGCGATACCTTCGCCATCGATAGTTATCTGCACTGCAGGTTCCATTATTGCACCTCCAGTAGCATTGCCTGACCTTGTCCTCCGCCGACACACAATGTCGCTATGCCCATGTTCTTGCCTCTCCGGCGTAACTCTTTTAGCAGCGTAATTACAAGGCGCGTTCCTGAAGCTCCTAGGGGGTGTCCCAATGCGATAGCGCCTCCATTGACATTTAGGCAGCTGCGGTCGATCTCTCCTACAGCAGCGTCCAATCCGAGTTCTTCACGAGCAAACGCGTCTGATGCCATCGCAGCTTCCACAGCAAGCACCTGCGCTGCGAAGGCTTCGTTGATTTCAATGAGCTCGACATCGCTCCAAGATACGCCAGCGTGATGTAATAGCTTTGCTACGGCAAACACTGGACCTAGCCCCATCCGCCGTGGCTCTAAGGCTACAGCGGCAGACGCGCGGATGTACCCTAAGGGCTCTAAACCTCGGGCATGCGCGAGTTCCTCAGGCATCAGCACTACCATAGCGGCTCCGTCAGTGACCTGGCTGGCATTACCTGCCGTCACTGTCCCGGTGCCTCGTTCAAACGCTGCCTTTAGCTTCTGCAGTCCCTCGAAAGTTTGATCGTGGCGGATCCCATCATCCAGTTCCTGCAGCTGCCCACGATGCGGGGGCAGGGCTACTGGAATGATCTCATCAGCTAAACGTCCTTGCTCTTGCGCTTTAGCAGCACGCTGTTGGCTCATGAGAGCGTAGGCGTCTTGTTCTCCACGAGAGATTCCAAAGGCACGTGAGAGCACTTCTGCTGTCTGCCCCATGTTGAGGCCACAGAGTGGATCTCCAAGCCCGGGAAGTGTAGGTTTAAAGAAGCGTGGCCGCACGCTCAGTAGGGCTCGGACGCGCTTCCATAGTCCCTTAGATTTGGACAGGCGCATCAAAAAACTACGCATCTCAGGTTGGAAAAGGATGGGTACCTGGCTCATAGCTTCGGCGCCACCGGCGACCACAATATCGGCCTGCCCTAGCGCGATCTTATTAGCTCCTAAAAGGAGTGATTCAAGGCCTGAAGCGCAATTACGTGAGACTGTAATCGCCGGTGTCGACATTGCAAGGCCACCTTTGACGGCAACAACACGTGCGGTGTTACCGCCGCCATCAGGAGCCTGCATGACGTTGCCAAGGACAACTTCATCTACTTCATCGGGACGAAGGCCTGCCAATGCGACAGCCTCTTTGAGGGCATAGGCACCCAAATCATCTGCTGTGAGGTCTTTAAACTGCCCCCCAGCTCGGCAGAATGGGGTACGCAGGCCCGTTACAACTGCAACGCGTCGACTCATGCAACTTCCTTGGTGGGGTACATTTCTTCAACCAGGTCGCCATACTTTTTTATAACGACGTCACGCCTAATCTTCAAGGTAGGTGTTAGGTCTCCGTCGTCGATGGTCAAGGGAGCATGTACCCACTTGTAGGCATGCACCTCTTCCCAGTGGTTGAGATGGCTATTAACTTCCTTAAAGTGCTTTTCCAACTCTTGGCGCATCTGCGGTGTTGCCAAAAATTCCTCGTCGCTCAACTCGGTCATACCGTACACGACTTTCAAGCCCTCAAGTGCCTCGAAATCAGGGAATAACAGACAAGAACAGAAGGATCTGGCCTCAGCAATCACCAAGGCGTGGTCAACTAAGACATCCTTAGCCAAAGCCTGTTCTATGGGTATAGGTGCCACGTATTCGCCCGTTGACGTCTTATACAGCTCCTTAGTACGCCCTACAATAGTGATGAATCCATCGGCATCAATAGTGCCTTGGTCTCCTGTTGCCAGCCATCCGTCGCTGAGGACTTCTGCTGTAGCATCAGGGTTACGATAGTAGCCTCGCATGACGTTAGGTCCACGCACAAGTAGCTCCCCCGCCTCCGACACAATCACATCGACACCATCCAATGGGCGTCCTACAGTGCCAATCTGAGATTTTTCCATGTCGTTAACAGTGATGGGGCATGCTTCAGTCATTCCCCAGCCTTCGAAGATGGGATAGCCTAGATTTGTGAAAAAATGACCTAAATGTGGACTGAGTTTTGCTCCTCCGGAAATCACTACACGCATATTGTTACCGAAAATACCTCGCAAGCTACGGTATATTAAGAGATTGGCGACAAATCTCTGCGCCTTGATCCACCAGCCACCTTCGTCTTCGCGTTCGGCCAAACGCAAGGCCCACTGTCCGATCATATGTAATACCCCTCGGGTGTCACGCATCGCTGTGACGATCTTACTGTATACGCGCTCCAAAAGTCGCGGTACTAATACGAGAATCGTCGGCTTAAGCTCTTTAGCCACTGGCGCAGCAGCTTGGATATCGTCTAAATAGTAAATACTGACTCCCGCCTGTATCATGATGTAGTTCAAGACACGCGCAAAAATGTGGGCTAAAGGCAAAAAGCTAAGATATTTATCGCTGCTACTATCCCAGTGCAGAGGATCTAAATGCAAGAGCCCTGTCAGATTACGATGCGTAACCTCGACGCCTTTAGGAACACCCGTACTTCCACTTGAATAGACAATAGACGCTACATCGTCGGCCTCAGCCATGAGCAACAGACGATTCCACAGATCAGGCTCAGCGTCATTTAACCCATCGCCTGCTAACATCACGTTTTCCACGGATACGGCCGTGGGATCAGGGCACTCGTCGTCCAAAGAAATGACGGTGTCTAGCCAGTCCCGATGCTTCCCACATTTTTCCCACTCAGACTTTCCAGAAACAAACAGGGTTTTTAGGCCGGTCTGCTCGATTTCATAAATGTAGTTTTCGTCAGACAAGTTTGCGTACAATGGCACTACAACGGCACCAGTGGCAATGATAGCAAGGTCCGCCACCGTCCACCCCGGACATGGGCGCGCCATGATGCCGACTTTGTCACCCGGTCGGATGCCCCGAGCAACCAAGCCTAACGCAACACGCCGTACTTGTTGCAGATACTCCTGCGTTGACAAGCTCAGCCAACTCCCATCGTCATCTCGCCAATTGAGCGCACGAGGATTACTGTGTGTCTCTGAAATGTACTGATAAAGCTGAGAGACAGTTTCAATCGATTTCATAACTAAACATCCTTGCAGAATGATTGATATACTAAAAGACTTTTCACTACTATCTATTGTATTAAAAAATTCATTAAATATCAAAGTGAGCATATAGCTGAGGGACTATTGTCGGAGCAAAAACGCGTAAGTAATTAATATTCAGTAATTAATAAAATTTCAAGATTGCCCTAGGTCGAAACTTGAGACATTTCTATCACAAAATACAGTAGGTTGACGCATTAGATCGCCCAATCAACAGTTGATCATCCAAGAAGATCAACCTTTTCTTCTGAGACCCAGAAGGCCATTCAAGGATAG
>JAJFMA010000082.1 GCA_021772415.1 Chlamydiota bacterium | reverse complement strand
TTATACAAAATCGGGGGATTTTGAGGACTACAGCTCGATTACCTGTGCGCGATAGCCGCGAAGGTTCCGCTAAAGATAACGCACGGGTCTTTAGGCTCGCCGACCGTCGCGTCGAGTGTGATGCGGGCACGCCCTTTGCGCTTTAGGATCGTGAAGAAGCGCTCCCACTGGCTGGGATCATCGCAAACGCACGACACTTCAAAAACGTCATTAACCGGGCGCAAATAAGATATGTCGCCGTGGGTGATCACAATGTCAGATGACTGGGTGAGCTCCATTAGATTCACATAGACTAAACTCCAACATGCGAGCGTGGCGACGACACCTAAACTTCCTCCGAACACCGTCGATTTGTGGTTAATATTTGGGTCTAGCGGAGCAGCGAGTACAACTTCTGTTGGCGACACAGACTGAGCCATGACACCCATCGCCTTTGAGACGGGGATATGTGAGTGAAGGTAGGCTTCCAGAGCGTCGCAGCTAGGCAAAGACATGGCGTTGGTCCTTTCCTTGGGTATCGTATTTTATACAGCATCATAGCGCATGATCTCACGTGTGGCTAGTTGAGGATGATGAGGGTGTAAGGCAAGATCATCGCTTTTTACCACCGGATGTTCCCATTAGGTTGGTGATGGGACTTCTTGTGCAACCGGTAACATGGGTAATACTTAATTCACCCACACAGGCACCTACTAATGAACTAAGACGATTTATTTAATTGACTATTACACTAATAGAATATAATATCGATACATATTTTAATTAATTCAACTCCAAATACAGCATCAAAACAGAAGGAAAATTCATGGAACGAACAGCCACATTACCGACTACACCAGCAGCTTGGAGCAGCCTGTGGAACAAGACAGAAGATGAGTATTCGCTCTCATTAAGCACCCTTGAAGAGACAAGATCGGTCGCCTATGTTGCCCGTAAATACTACTGCTGCAGCACATTTTTCCCGACGCTAACAGAGCTTATGCGAGCTGCTGCGCATCAAGGAAAAGACTCCTTGGATTCCACAGTGATGCCGCTAACGCCATCGCTTCCGGTTTTCAATGACGACATTCCCAAAAAAGTCTTAAAAGCGCTTGGAATTACACTTTGCGCAAGCCAGAACACCGAGCACAAATCCATCCGCACCATAGGAGAATTTTCGTCCACTAAAGTGCATCAACGCTACACCTTAAGTTGGGATACCAACAACCGATTCCTCAACGCCCTTTCTCATCTTCCCAAGGGATTCAACGAGGCTGGGTTAGTTAAGCAGAGTTGTAAGAACGAAAATAAAGATGCTAGCGACCCCTTTGATTTTGACGTCTGCATCAAGATGTTCCGTTTAGCAAATGAGTATGCAGACGACGAAACCAAGCAGATATGCCGTTTTGAGCTATGCACGAGACTGGATGCGACGACTCTTTTTCCCGTTATGGAGCTAGCGCAAGAGGTCGGCGACGCTCAGTTAGTCAAAGAATGTGAACGGTTCATTCTTACCCATACCCAAGACCTAGAAGCAGTGAATGACAGATTGCTCGACTTAGTTGATAAACCCGATACGGCCTTTCAGGATCTTGGAAGCCCCTACAAAATCGCCGTTTGGTGCAAGCTGCTCGAAGCTGCGAAAGCCAACTTTGAAAAGGCTCGAGACAGCAACGACTCCACACGCTCGTCTCTGGCATTCAATAGGCTCTGTTCAGAAACCATCTTCTTTGGCAACGCAGTTGGCGCCCAAGACCCTCTGTATAAACAGTGCAAAAGCCTTTGTGGGCAATGGGGACGACAGCACCTGGAAAAGTGTGGATCCAGGCACGCTGAACGAGACGAGCAAGCGGTAGAGAATCAACAACACGACTACAGAACATTTAAGACGCTACTGCTTAGTGCGCGCGAAAATTGAAAGCAAAAACCCCTCTCCTGTATAAGTTGGCCTTGATCTGAATTCAATTGAGACCAGCTAGTGAAAGTGGAACATGTGCAGTTTACATCGTCGGGCTACACCTTGTCAGGAACGCTATACCCTGTCGACAAGGGTGCTCCGACGCTGCTCCTACTGCATGGATTGAGCTTCTACTCGTTCGAATACGAGCGCCTAGCGCCGCTGCTGCAGCAAGAAGGCTATAACTGCTTTGCCTTCGATTTTCGTTCACACGGCCGCAGCGAGGGTCCTCGAGGGAAGTGGACGCTTGCGGAGCTTGTAGAAGACACATTGCATGCCACGGACTATCTGGAGAAGAGAGGCTTTAGCAACTTCGGGCTCTTTGGAAATAGTTTGGGTGCAACGGTGGCGGTATACGCTGCGGCTCAAGACCCGCGCATCAAAAGTGTGGTTGCCAGCAACTGCGCGACCAAGCCCTCCGTAGCATTGTTTAGCCCATTCCGACGCATGTTACTTGAGTGCATCACCGCACTCACCACCTACGTTCCCTTTAGGCTGAACATCAGCTACTTCATCCCATACAAGCTGGTACTCTCGGACTCGGAAGACATCCGTCGCGTCAAAAGTGACAAGCTGATCTCAAGTGCGCGCCGTATCTGCCCGTCGACGTACCTGGATATGTACCATTGGGATGCCACGAAGCCTGCGTCTACGGTTTCGTCGATACTGGTGTTGCGTGGGAAGCACGACCGCCTGCAGCCGCCTGAGCAGTCACAGCTACTTTTCGAGGCCTCTCAAGATCCTAAGCAGTTGATGATCATGGACACAGGCCACATCCCGCAATGGCAAAACCCGGAACTACTGGCGGCAGCTCTTCATCGCTGGTTTGGCACTACCCTTCCTCACAACTAGACAGCTCTGATTCTCAATAGAAGACATGCTATCTATTTATGGTATTAATAAATATTTTAGTGCATGAAGAAATACAGTATTTACCAATTTCAAGGAGATTGAAGTCATGGCTGAAAATGATGAAGAGCTGAGCAAGAAGAGCCTGTGCGATGTATGGGGTCTTGTCCTGCTAAGGGGGGTTCTCTTAATACTGGTGGGGTTGATTTTTCTTGTTAGACCCGACTCATCCTTAATGTTCATTGTGCTTGTCATGGGTGCATTTTGGTTTATAGATGGCGTTGCTACGATCTTTCGGTCCGTCTTTGGATCTAGGGATAACGACCACTGGATTTGGGATCTCTTCTTAGGAGTAATCGGCACGATTGCAGGTATCGTAGTCTTTTCGCAGCCGCTTTTGAGCGTGATTCTTACATCAACATTTTTGATCTATTTTCTTGCGGCCGTGGCCATCATCAGTGGTGTCTCTAGTATCTTTAATGGAATA
>JAJFMA010000081.1 GCA_021772415.1 Chlamydiota bacterium | reverse complement strand
CTTGAAGAGCTGTTCCAAAAAGTCGCAAGTGAAGCGATCAAAGCCGACGTAGCGCCCGAATTCAAAGCGGCGCTGCTACCGCTATTTGAACGCATCCATCAGTACTATGTTGATAAGCAGCTCCCCTTTTTGCGTTATGTGGGGAGCCTGCTAGCATTAACGACGGCACCAAGCAGCAGACGAGATTGGAATGATGAAACGGTTAGGAGCATAGAAGTTCTAGAGTGTTGCTTGGATGCAAACGCCACAGTGCCACCTGATGCCCTTATCACAAGGGAAGATGTTACAGGTAGCTATGAAGAGCTCAAGCGTCTGGCAGATATCGCCACAAGACACTTTCAGACATGTAAGCACTACCTACCTAGACACCAGACAATCGAATGTAAAGACGACTCCTCCTTTATGACATCGCGTCTAATGTATGTCGGTAAGTGCCAACACTTCTATCGAATGCTGCTGGCTGGTGGAAACGACCTATACGCATTGAACCTCAAACACCTTCCGCCTTCGGACGCCATTGACATAGACACTTTTCTGTTAGAGCCTCGCAGTCCCAATCTCACGCATCTTAGCGACGAAGCTTTGTTCCGGCAACTAAACCAAGCCCACCAGTGGGAATTGACGGAAGCGTACGACGCATATGATGCCGAACTATGCCGCAGACTAAATAGATCCGAGGCCCACATTTTCCCAGAAATATTCAACAAGATCTCCTGCATTTTAGGCTTCTATGGTCCTCAGGTGCTGCCTAAGCTTACTGTTTCGTGTGTCAAATATCTCGGTTGCCTTGGAGACGATGCTCTGCCAATTTTTGAACCACTTCAAGATGTCGATTCACTCTCACTAAATTGGAATAAACGTGAAGAAGACACTGAAGCGGGATCGCTCGTGGAGCTGGCTATAGGAATTCGAAGGCTCTTTCCAAATCTCACTGAGCTAACGCTACGCATAGACACCCTGAATCTCAATGAGCTCGATGACGCTGTTATGCGCGCCTTTCCAAACACGCTCTCTTCTATCACTTGCGTTAGCGGCAAGAAAGGCACAGAAACAATCCACTTCATGAGGACGACAGCAGAAGCGGCAGAAGAGGGACTAACCCCTCCTTACGTTACGGGTGTACGGCTTCACAACTCGACTTGGGAAAATGTCGCCATCTTAGCAAGGCTCTTCCCCACTATTAGTTCGTTCGAAGAATTCGCCGCCCCCGAACGTAACCAATGCCACTTATCCAGGACTTTAAAAATCATGCCCAACCTTAAACGCTGGGTGCTGCATATTAATCCCCAATCTCGATGGAACTGCCCACCTCTGAAGGCGATATGCTGCGCTGAGCCGACACAGCTCCAAGAGCTGGTCATCGAGGGCACATGCAAACTCCCCAAAATTGTTCGTGGCAACTCGATTGCCGGTCACATCAACCTGCTAGCAGAGATGATGCTCCGTGGCCCTATAGATCGTGGTATTCCATCGCTCAAAGTTCTCGATCTATCCGGTCATCATGTGGAAGGGCAAGCCTACGCACCCGGGAATCTCGCGGTTTACCGCGAGCACTTCCCAAATTTAGTGAGCTCATCGTTTTCACCTACAACACTTCAGGATGCGTAGACCGTGCGAGAAATTACATATGCCGTGTAAAGTGCTAAGAAAAACTTTTCTTTAACTCACCACTGTAGATATGCGCCATGGGCTTAGCTTCCCTACAATCTGCCGCCCTACAGGGATTGGATGCCGTTCCCATCTCCATTGAAGTCGACGCCTGCGCAGTTCCCGAAGGGGGCAGGCATGTCGTTGTAGGTCTTCCCGACGCTGCCGTCAAAGAATCCAAAGACCGTGTGCTTGCCGCCATCCGCAATTCCGGCTATTCGCTACAAGGCCCCCTTATCACGACGGTGAATTTAGCTCCGGGTGACCTTAAGAAGGAGGGGCCACTATACGACCTTCCCATCGCCGTGGGACTTCTGCGCGCTTTAAGCCTCATCGCTAACAATGGCAAAGAAGACGACTACCTTCTTGTAGGTGAACTCGGTCTCGGAGGCGAAGTACGCCCAGTACGTGGAGCCCTGTCGATTGCCATGCTGGCACGCCAACAGGGCAAAAAAGGCGTCTTTGTCCCCAAAGAAAATGCTCGTGAAGCCGCTGCTGTACCTGGCATCGCCGTTGTTGCCGTGGGTACTCTTAAAGAGGCTGTTGATTTCTTGTTACAGCCTGCCACCATCAAGCCCGTGAGTATCACGCTGTCGGAGTCGATGTTCCGCAACGCTAAACCCCTCGTTGACTTTGCTGATATCCGTGGCCAGGCCCATGTTAAGCGCGCCGTAGAAATCGCAGCTGCTGGAGGGCACAACGTCCTGCTATGTGGGCCTCCCGGTTCCGGTAAAACGATGATCGCTAAAGCCCTCATCGGCATCGTCCCCGAGATGACGGTAGAAGAAGCTCTCGAGACGACGAAAATTCACTCCATTGCAGGCATGCTTCCCGAGCGTACTAGTGTAGTCACCACCCGCCCGTTTCGTGCGCCCCACCATACCATCAGCTACGCGGGACTAATCGGTGGGGGACAGGTTCCCAGACCCGGTGAGGTGTCGCTAGCACACAACGGCGTGCTTTTCTTGGATGAGCTCCCCGAGTTCCCCAGGCCTGTATTGGAGGTCTTGCGGCAACCCTTAGAGGATGGTTTGGTTACTATTAGCCGGGCCAACGGAAATTTCACGTTCCCTACGCGTTTTATCTGTGTCTGCGCCATGAACCCATGCCCCTGCGGATATCTGGGACACCCCGACAAACCGTGTACGTGTGGGGATTTTCAGGTGCAGCGCTATGGCGCGAAGATATCCGGGCCCCTGCGTGACCGTATCGATATGCACATCGACGTACCCGCTTTGCGCTACCGTGACATCAAAGGAGATCATGTCGCCACAGAAAACTCTGACGATGTACAAAGGCGTGTGCAGGCAGCACGTGAACAGCAACACAAGCGCTATGGTGGCGTGAAAACCAACGCACAGATGAGTTCTCAAGATTTGAAGAAGTATTGCCCCTTAGGGCCCGCTGAGCATAGAGTTCTCCAGCATGCCATGGATTCTATAGGGCTGTCGGCTCGCGCCTGCGACAGGATTCTACGTGTGGGACGTACTATCGCCGATTTACAAGGCGTTGAAATCGTCAACGACGAGCATCTCATGGAGGCGCTAGGCTTCCGCAATGCTGCCGCCCCTCAGACCGTGTGTACCTAGGCTAGGCCTGAACAAAGAATCACCACCGAGCCACAGAGCTGGCTATCCCTTCTGAGTACGTCCGTATGAGGCCCGATAAAAGTGTAAAAAAATACCACCTTGATCCGTTAAAAGTGGGGTCAGAAAGTCTTTTTTGTTTTACCCCACCCTTGCGGGAGGGGAGCGCTCTACTCGGCGCCATCGACGATTTCGAGGGCGCGCGGACTTCTTTCAGAGGCTTCAAGGACAGGAATATCATCTTTAACGCTAATCCCCAGTTCAGGAAACTTACGCGCGGAGACGAGGACTCGCGACTCCAACGACCCTACGGCACTGTTGTATGAGTCTACCGCCTGATCAAGGCCGCGCCGGAGTTTGACGAAATGGTCTGCCATCGTTTTAATACGTCCATAGAGCTGAGTTCCCAACTGCGCGATCTGCTGCATATTTTGGGCTATCGCCTCCTGACTCCACCCATAGGCCACAGCACGCAGTAGCGCTATCAGTGTCGTAGGGGTAGCGACGATAACGCTCTGCTGTACACCGTGCTCAATAAGAGATGGATCCTGTTCTAGAGCCGCTGAGAAGAAGGTCTCTCCAGGAATAAACAAAATAACAAACTCTGGAGCAGGCTGAAATTGATTCCAGTAGGATTTAGCCCCTAGCTGGTTGATATGTATACGCACATGCTCCGCATGGCGTTGCAATAGGGTGCAGCGCTTCTCTTCATTTTCCGTATCTATGGCATCAAGGTACGACTGCAAGGGCGTTTTGGCATCTATTACAATCTGTTTGGAACCCGGCAGGTTCACGATGAGATCGGGGCGGCGGAGCCCTTCGTCTGTTTGTGTCGATGTCTGTGTAGTGAAGTCGCAGTGCTCCACCATTCCCGCCATCTCTACAACGCGTTTGAGTTGCATCTCTCCCCAGCGCCCGCGCACGGTAGGTCTACGTAGTGCGTTGACAAGGTTGGAAGTCTCCTTCTGCAGCTGCGTCTGCAATCCAGTAAGGCCTTTAAGCTGCTCGGTCAATCCACTAAACGCTGAGACACGCGCTTTTTCAAGCTCCCCGAGCTTAAGATCCACCTTTTCTAACGACTCTTTAATCGGTTTCACTAGGCCATCAACAGCTTGCTGGCGCTGCTTAAGGTCCCCTTTGGCACCTTCCTGATACTTATCCAAAGTGGCTTTAGCGAGCTCCAAAAACGTCTGGCTATTGTGTTTGAGAGCGTCGGCAGACAGGGCCTTAAAATTCTCGGATAGACGCGTTTGTGACGCTTTAAGAAGCTCTAGTTTCTCGCCCATCGCTTCGCGCTCTTGCTTGAGCTGCGTATCGAGGCGTCCTGCCTTCTCTTGGAGCTGGCTGTTAGTCGCTTGGAGAGCGTCGACAATAGCAGATTTTTCTTTAAGAGAAGCTTCTAGAGGTTCGAGACGTGAATTTTTTTCTTCAGCGCCAGCCCTCAGGACACTTTGCTCACGTAGCTCCTGCTCAAGGCCTTGAATACGCGCGGCGTCGCGCTCGGTACGCTTCAATATCCAGCGTACCACACCGGTAAGGGCAGCAACACCAAGTCCACTCGCTAGATATAGGGGCCAATCTTCCACGTCATCGTCTCCAAATATGAAAGCGGCATTGTAGCAGCCCTTAGACCCGGATTGCCACCCAAACCTTAGCCCAAACTTAGCGAAGGTGACCAGATACGAGCGTAGCGACGACGGCTAGGGTAATCCCTTGCCGAGCCGATTACGCGAAGTAGATGGGCTCCTGCAGCAAGTTTGGACTAAGCGCCGCTTCAAAGCAGGGATAAACTATATGCAAGTACGGCGCTGAAAATCCGAACCCAGAAGCCTTGCTCTGTTCTGACAATCAAAGCTCTAGGTAAAAGGCCTGTAATCACGCTGAAGGCAGTCTCTATAATCTGCCTCTTACTACTGATCTTTTTTTGCACCTGCTGCGACCATCGATGATTCTTGATAGCCCTTCAACCCCAGTGGTTTAACCCCTGATTGTGTCCTAATCCGCCTGCAAGCGCACCAGGTTGATGTCTCGACATCACCAGTATTTCAGAAACATCCTTAGCCTTAGCTAGTTAGTTAGAAGAATTTACACCATCCCTGAGCAGGGATGGACCATGGTATTTACAGCTTCTAAAAAGCGTTACTTCTTTGGCCTAAAGATTCACATGATGACCACCTCAAATGCCGTTCCAGTTGAGTTCGTCATCACTCTTGGCTCTGTTTCCAATATCAGAGGACTAAACATGCTAACACTTGATTTGCCGGGAGGGTCGGTTATCTACGCGGATCGGGCATACACTGATTACGTACTTGAAGATCTTCTGCAGGAGCTAGACGCTATACGTCTTGTACCAAAAAGAAGAGCGAATCTCAAAAGACAGCATTCCCCATGTACAAATTTCTGTCTGAACAAACGCCGTAACCGTATTGAAACAGTCTCCAGCAGCATCAACAGTAGAATGCCGCGTCATATACCAGCTAGAACCGAACGAGATTAGGACACAATCAGGGGTTTAAGAACTTTGTCGCAGACAACATAGGTAATGATCACGTGTATTTCTTTCATGGTTCGTCTTAGGTGGAAGGATTCAAAGAAGACTTGTAATAGTGAGTTTGGGTAGCAATCCGGGTCTTAAGTCAAAGCGCTAGCGTGGCAAATTCGACCTTTCCTCCAGTGATGGAACGAGTTGTCTTTCTCTGATAAATTTGCTATTATTACTGGCTAACATAGTAGATGAATCTTTATTGAAGAGTTCCATGAGACACCCCGTATTTCCGCGCCATGAGGCGCTTTACACAGTTTTTGTTGCACTGTTCGCAGCGATAGTGGTGATTTCCAATCTCATCACCATCAAGCTGTTTCGCGCACCTATCCTAGGTGTTGCGCTGCCGTGTGGAATTTTGACATATCCCTTCACCTTTTTAATTGGTGACTTGGTTACAGAAATCTATGGCCCCCAACGAGCGCGCTTTATGGTCATCATCGGTGTCGTGATCTCCCTAGCCAGCAGCCTTCTCTTGCACCTGGCTATTGAACTACCGCCGCACCCCGGGTGGGCGTCGGCCTACGACTCGTGGGGCTACGCTACAGTGGACCAATACCAACACGCTGTACGCTCGGTCTTCGGCATGAATGTGATTGCTGTGGGTGCGTCTCTTCTAGCCTATTTTGTGTCGCTATACCTCGATATTGCCATCTATCATGGCATTAGAAAGATCACAGGCGAAAAGGCCCTATGGCTCAGGAACAATGTCTCTACATTGGTTTCACAGCTAATAGACACCGCCATCATCAGCTACCTACTGCTCTACTGGGGCATGGGCATCGACACATGGATTGTTGTGGAGGTCGCTGTTGCCAGCTACGTCTATAAGGCGGCCTTCGCGCTAATAGACACACCGTTCCTCTATGCTGCCGTGGCGGCTATGAAGCGCCTAGGTGGCCTTTCTATCAATAGCCTAGAAGGGTCTGTTGGAGAAGAGATCCCCCAGGAAGAAGCCGTGGTATCGGCATGACGGAGACTCTGCACAAGTACCGCTATTGGTGGCCCTTGCTGGTTCTAGTGGTCTTTGCTCCGTTCTCTAAATATATCGATCTTTCAGCGGCACATTTCTGTTATGTGGATGGCAATTTCCATAGCAACGCGTTCTTTGATTTCATGAAAAATTACGGGTGCCTGCCGGCACTTTTCATTGGTATCGCTGCCACACTAGCATGGATAGCTTGTGCTTCTTGGCTACGTCGTTGGAAGCAATACTGCGGCCCTGCAGCGGTGCTATCGCTCACTCTCATCATTGGCCCTGGCATCCTCGCTAACGTCCTCCTTAAGGACCACTGGGGTAGACCTCGCCCTCGTCAACTTGAGCAATTTGGAGGAACCGAGAGCTATCGCCCCTTCTACAGTCCTAACTTCATTTGGAAGTGTAACGACTACAAGTCCTTTCCCTCGGGCCATGTCACGATGGGTTTCTATTTCTTCGCTCTAGCTTGGCTGGGGCGGCGTCACGGCAGGCCTACATTGATATGGGGCGGAACACTCGCTGCACTCCTTCTAGGCACGGCCCTCGCTGCCACCCGCGTGACGCAAGGCGGACATTTTGTCAGTGATGCCCTAGCGTCGGCGATTCTAATGTGGTATACCGTAGAGCTAGTAGGAGCCTGTGTCTACCGAGGTTTTGGGATAGGCCATATGCGCGAACAGGGAGTGGTAGGCAGCGATGCCCGGACTAACAAAACGTCAAAAGGAAGTCGCTGACTTCATCTCTGCCTTCATTGAAAAACACCGCCACTCTCCGAGCTACCGCGAAATCCAGAAGCATTTTGGTTTTGGATCCGTTGGTTCAGTCCACAAGCATATACAGATGCTGATTCGCAAAGGTGTCGTCAGCCACGACCCCCACTGCAGCCGATCGCTATCGATGAACGCTCATGTCTTCTTGACACCGTCGCCGGCCGAAGTCGACGTCCCATTGATAGGCTTTATCTCTGGGAAGGGTCCTATAGAGATGTTCCCAAAAATGCAGAGTGTGACACTACCGAGCGCGTTAGTTATCGAGGCGAGCAGTGCCTACGCCCTTAGGGTACGTGGAGACTCCCTGCACGAGGAGCAGCTTTGTGACGGTGATGTCCTCGTTGTTGAAACACGTACGCATCCCGACCCCGGCGACACCGTTGTTGCGTTAGTGGCAGGTGCTCGCACCGTCGTGCGGCGCTATTATCTTGAAGGGGCAACAATCCGTTTCAAAAGTGCGGTACCGAGCATACGTCCCTTGTTGTTTGACTCAGAGCATGTCGACATCCAAGGCGTCGTCGTCGCCCTACTGCGTGTCTATAAGTAGCCGTTAGTGTGAGGCTAAGCTGACATCCGACAGAAATTTACCACAGACCACACAGACAACCGCAGACAGACGCAGACGGGAGTCTTTTTGCTCATATTCGTGAAATAGAACGGGCTTGGAACAACAGCGAGAAAAAGAGCGGTAAATTCTGTCGAAAGTAGGCTCCGTCCCATTCCCTACGAAACGAGGTCGTCGTAGTCGTCTTCGGGCTCGGGTTCGAAGTCGTCTAGGGTTTTTAGCGTGGGTCCCGACACATAGCGAGTGATAGACAATATCCATGACACAAGAACATACGCCCACGACACCGCCGCCAGAGCAACAGCAAAGTGGTAGAGAATGCCATAGAAGAGAAACACCGCTGTCATTGCGGTAAGAAACACAACTTGGAACGACGCGACACGCATCTGCAGCGCGTTGAAAGCGGGGAATCTCCATCGACTGATCATCAGGTACCCTAATGTCACAAGCACGATAAACATGACGAAGGCTCGCGCTTCCACACTCATTACAACGAGGTGTTGCAACTCTGGCGACACCATAAACAGGTTCGCTGACACCGCTGCCGCTGCCGCGGCGGGTATTGGAAGGCCCGTAAAATTCTTCTTCACCTTATCGGCATCAGGGTCTTCCAATTTCTCCTCGCAGGCAATGGTGCTGTAGCGCACAAGGCGTAAAACGCCGCACACAGTGAAAACCATCGCTGCGGTGGTAATAAGGTACGACAGCTCTGTTCCGGGCTTCACAGCAAGAGATGCTAACACCATCGCTGAAGGTGCAACACCAAAGCTGCAGCAATCGGCGAGAGAGTCAAAGATACCCCCAAAAGTGCTTTGCGCGTTCATCGCGCGTGCCACCGCCCCGTCCAAGACGTCGGCGAAGGCGGCAAACAGCAGTATCGCCACAACAGAGATCAGCTCTTGGTAGCTGCTGACGCCACCATGCGGTATCATACACACCTTAAAGATGACAAAGAGCCCACAGCTGAGGCCAAAGGCGGTGATAACATTGGGAAGTAGTGGGACTTTTTTCATCGCTAACTGGATATGTGGTGTTGCTTTAGGCGTCGTCGATTGTCTGACGTAGAGGCTTATCCGTCAATAGCAAGAACAGTGGCACCCGAGAAATCTCGGGTGCCTCCCTTCCCTATTTCTGCTTAATTGGCAAGAGACCGAGGTTTGGCTCGCTGTCTCCATCTTCGATAGCACTCAGCTCAAGAGAGTCAAAAAAGGCCGCGATGTCAGTATTCTCTTCGACCGCCTGCCCCATCGAGCGCGCTGTCGCAACGACGATAGCGTAGTCGGTAACGAGGTAGCGCTGACGGACTTGTCCCGTGCGCTGACCGCGCGTCACTTCCAGGGTGACATCCCAAACATATTGTCCTGCGTCGTTAAGCTCGGGCGTAGGTGTCTCGTCTCCAAAAACCTCCGCTTCGGTGGCTCCGGCGACGACGGTGACATCTTCGACATTCTCTTTAAGTTTCTTATAGCGCTCGGCAAAAGCTTTCAGAATTTGAGGAGGTGTTACACCAGTGATACCAAGACGTGAGGGCTCGTGGTAGACCTGCAGAGAGTACCCACTTTTTGTCTGAGGCTGGCGAAGGTTAAACTGTTCAATACCCATGTTGACAAGAGGTTTACGTTCCATCGCTTTCGGTTCCGCTGGAAAGGTGGCTTCAACATGAGCTTTGTTGGCGCTAAAGCTTAGAGCACTTTGCCCGTCTTCAGTCTCGTGGTGTGCCACGTCGGTCTGCAGAAGAGTTCCTATAGGCT
>JAJFMA010000009.1 GCA_021772415.1 Chlamydiota bacterium | reverse complement strand
AGTAAGATATTATAATGTAAACTTAGTTTATAAATAATACTAAAGAAATAAACAATCTGTTTTTTTATTTACATCTAAAGCAATCCATTATAATCATATCGTTATATATCACACTTACACTAAACACATTACGATTAGTTCTATAAATCAAAACAATCAGTGTCGCTATCTATATTCTGTTTCGTAAAAAAGTGAGCTTACCTTAAGATTCGATTTAACGGATTGATGTGTATCAAAAAGAAGGTTATGGAATGACGGATTCGACCCGAAACCTTATTAAGGCGACGATTACGCCGTTAGCGTCAATCTTCGGCAGCGGTTTCTTGGTGATTGTACCGATCTTAGCAGGCGCTGTTGGCGCCTACTCTGTGTGGGCGATGATGGCAGTCTGCGCTTTGGCCTATGCCGTAGGTAGTGTCATCCGCTTCAACATTGCTCGAGCCGAGCCTATGCTCAAAAAGAAGCCTTCGGATTTCACGCAGGGTTTTGAACGCGCCTCCGATTTTGCGATCGTACTGGCATATGTCATCTCGGTATGTCTGTACCTTCATATTCTGTCAGCGTTTGTATTGGGCGGCTTAAACATCGACACCCCTCTAAACGAAAACCTTCTCACTACAGCTATTCTAGTCGTCATTACAGTAATCGGAGTGACCAAGGGCTTGAGAGCACTAGCGAAACTCGAGATTTGGAGTCTTCTTGTAACTCTTGGTATCATTGTTCTGCTACTTGCTGGCTTTGCTCTTTACGATTGGAACGCGTGGCAGTTTGGTTTTACACTTCCTAAGGCACTCGACCATACACCATGGGAGGTGCTCACCATTGTTGCCGGCACTCTCATTGTAGTCCAAGGGTTCGAGACGACACGCTACCTTGGCGACATCTATGACAGTGACACTCGTATCAAGGCGTCCCGCTATTCGCAGATTATTTCGACTGTCGTATACGTAGTTTTTGTGGGTCTCTCGTTACCAATTCTTCATACACTGAATGGCCAGTACGATGACAATAGCCTAATTAAGATGGTCGCAGTTGTCTCTGGAATACTCGTAACACCCTTAATCGTTGCTGCGGCACTAAGCCAGTTCTCAGCGGCCGTTGCAGATACACTAGCGGCCACCGGTACAATGGAGGAGTTAACCCATCACGGTCTCAAAGAGCGTGTAGGCTACATCGTAGTGGGTTCGGGCGCGATAGCGCTCACGTGGTCTGCGGATACCTTTCAGATTATCGCCTTTGCCTCACGCGCCTTCGCCTTCTACTACATGCTGCAGTGCTGCGTCGCCATCACCGTGACTAAATCACCAGCTAAAAGGCTTGGCATGGCCCTAACAGCAGCGGCACTTGCCTTCATTACAGTGTTTGCTGTTCCCGCAAGCTAATCACTCAGACTTAACTCTAGCTATCAACAAGCTTGTGCTGTTCATGCCTGAGTCTACGCTGAGCTGCGCGCTTCTGACGTCTCTCACGTCTTTCAGCAGCCTCTTCATAGCGACGGCGCTGCGCTTGCGTTTCTATGATCAACGTAGGCACTTCCTGTGGCACACCGTGATCATTCAAGGCAACGAAAGTAAAGTACGCCGAAACAACGTGATGGTGGGCCTCAGCCTTTATATCCTCAGCCATGACACAGACACCTATTTCCATAGAGGTTCTAAACGTGCGATTGACAGAAGCCTTGATCACGAGAAGATCGCCTTTTCTCACGGGCTCCAAAAAATGCATAGAGTCGACACACGCTGTGACACATATACACCCGGCGTGACGTGCCGCCACGACCGCGGCTACGCGGTCGCAGAGTCCCATCAAAATACCTCCAAAGAGGGTATTATGCGAATTTAGATCATTAGGAAAGACGGCGTAGGTGTGGTCTTCAATCGCGGACTCATTGCTCAACTTCTCTTTGTGGTGCATGTCTAGGGTCCCCCTGCTAGTAAGTTTCGATCACAACCTCTACAGGCACGGATTTAGAAATAACATCATAGACAGGAGAAAATCGATAGTACTGCTCAAGTTCCTCGGTAGGGGCATCTGTTTGGATTTTGAAATGTACACGAATGTTCTGATAGCCAGGACGCACATCTGGGTCCAAGTTAAATAGCCCCTGGAGATCCAGATCACCTTCATATGATGACTCCATCTTACTGATGACATGACCATTAAGTGCGGCATAGTACGCCAAAGTCGTTGTCATACAGCCTGAGAGTGCGCTCAGAAGGTATTCAACAGGATTGGCTCCATCATCACTACCTTCAAGAAGCCCTGGTTCCCCAGCTTGAAAGTGAAAGTTCTTTTTATGCTGCTGCTCGGAACCGGCAGCATAGAAATCGAGTGTCTGTGAACGGTTCTCATCGCCATGCACCCACTCATTACGCACTCGAAACTTACAAAAACCTAATTCCGGGTTCGCCTTTACATTAGCTACAGTCTGCCCTAAGCCGTCTGTGTTGACCCCATTCGTAAGGCTGGGATCAGCTGATTCTTCTAACATATTAAACTCCTTGTTTTACCTACCCTTGACATCAAGACGCCGTTAATGGCTATCTATTAATTCGAGTCTGGATCTTGGCTTAAAGTCTCCGATAGTTGCTCCCAATCAATTTCGCTGAGAGGATCTTCAACATAGACAGGTTGGCGCCATTTGTCGGACTCGTCGCCAGCGGTATCCTCGCTGGGTAATCCCTCATTTGGACTACGTGGCTCACCGAAGGCGTCTCTATTCTGCTCGAATTCCGGACCGGAATCGACTTCTACCCAGTTCACAGCAACATCTTTAGCCGTACCATCTGCACCTAGCCAAGCAGCGCTGATTGTCATCAGGGCCATCATTAAAATTGATATGTACTTTCGAATATCCATCGTTACCTCCTCCTTACGTATGTTCAATATTAGTCTAGGAGCGCCAGCTAGCGCTCCTTGTCTTTTAGTAGGGCTGCGCCTTCTTCTTTCAGTCCTGTAAACACCTCACTAGCATCTCGACCTTCAGAGTCATAGACAACAATGAAGGTGACGTCACCTGTATCAAGCGGGGACCACTTTACAGGGATGCTAGGTCCACACCGTGACTCCTTCGTTCGCATTCGCACTCCCAGGTGCTGAAGGAGTCCACTATTCTCTTTGATCGGTTCAAACGTCTCTAAGGTGAAATCAGCTTCGCACCAAATGGCATGTGCATCGTCAAACACGGGGTCATTGGTATTAAAAACCTCCCATGCACCAATGTACAAAGAGCTAGCATCGAAGTAGAAAATTTGACGTCCTTCCCAAAAGTGGCTAACACCATGCAACTCATAGCGATGTCCGTCCCATCTGAGATAGGTAGCCTCTCCTCCGCCCTGAGCCAAAACCATTCCATCGCGGTCCTTGACTTGATAATAGTATGTAGTAGGGGTCACAGCATTTAGGCTACACGAAACGGCCAAGCCTACAATTATCAAACCTAATTTTTTCAACATAATTAAATCCGATTACGAAATTCTAAAATTCAACAAACATCGCTAAATGTATTCTAATGTAATATTATTTATCTTAAAAGATATATTTATTAAAGCCGCCCCCCGTTGAGAGCGTAAAGAAATTGGTGATGGTGATGAAATGACCATTATCCCACATGAGTTTGCACATTTTCCGGCGGCCTGAAAGGCCAGAAGATGTATAGCCTCGGGCGAAGCCCGGGGTAAAGGTAAAAATACACTCTGAGCTCTGTAAGTGCGACATATGCACGCGTTCATCTGCCGCCCTTGCGAAAGTGTAAAGAAATAGAGGAGCAAACTCGAAATGCTTCTTATTCGCTAATGCTTAACTGCGTAGTATCCCTATAACGCGAGCGCAGTCACCGTAGCTAAGCGAGTGCCATGGTGTGCGCTCCGCGCCGCCTTTTAGCGTTCACGTATACCTCACAGGATTATTTTAGTGTTCGTGACTCCTTGTTTGGAGATGCGAACAAACCCAAAGGGCTTTCTGCCGTGCCACGTCGCCAAAGCAATCATCTACAGATGCTTCTCAAAGGCATTTTTCATGTCTACGAACTTAAAAAAGGCGGCGCGGAGCGCACGCACTCCATGGCACTCGAGGACTCGCGCTATTGGTGTATATCATTGGTTGCTTGAAGCTTATGACTTAAACACAAGGTCGCGAGGATTTCTTTACACTCTCTGAGGGGCGCAGGGCGCATTTATACTTTATCCCACCCGGCAGGGTGGGGATACAATAATACGACCCGCTACGTCTCATGAAAAACCAACAATTTTGTGATTCCTCATGGGAGTTCCTGACACTCTTCTCAAAGCCTAGATTAAAACTCGACTACTTGAAGGCCTCATCAGGGAAAAAGGCGCGCACCTTTTTAGCCCATTCGATAGCTTCTTGAGTCCCCCTCACACGTCCTTCCACTGGGTCTTTTGTACGTTGATAGAGGTTTAAAAGCTCCTGTGCTCTTTCTGCATCGAGAAGTTCTTTGGCATAGAGGTCGGCAAGCTGCTGAAGAAGCAGCGCTGCATGGGTAAAGCCATACTGTTGAGAAATTGTCATTTTCCTAGAGTAGTAAGGTGCCAATCCCTCAAAAAATGCCGCCAGCTCGTCGTAGCGCATCTGCCAATAGTAGGCGTCGTTGATCAAGTAGAACGTCTTCGTCAGTATGTCTATGTCCTTAAAACGTAGCCAGTCGCCATTAAAACGTCCCACCCTGCGATTCACCTCATCTAACACTTGCTGCCCATTCTCCTTAAAGTAGTCTGTTCCGTATAGCTTGGTGTGCAACTTGACGTAGTCGACATAGCCTCCAATCCACTCTTCAAGATCGGC
>JAJFMA010000080.1 GCA_021772415.1 Chlamydiota bacterium | reverse complement strand
CCAGAGGACACACGCAATTTCTCCCAGTTTTTTGTTGTTGGGGTTTGCGATAAAGCTAGTGATGAAGTGCTCTATGAATTGCGATGCAGTGACGTCATCGACTCCCTCACACTGCGGCCAACGACCTGGCTTGGTAGGCTTTGGAGGCTGTTCTGCTTTGAAAAAGCTGTTTGTCGATTCAAGGAGAAAGCTAACTTTATGTCTGTCGCTCCAGGGGACATCGATAAACATGGCATTTTCCAAGGCTTTTTTATAGATCTTTCGAAGAGGCTGCCTATGACGGCAAGCTCTAGCTGCTATCGACTCTAAAACGCGTTCGTAGGCTATGGCAAGGGTATCGCCGTGCTGAGGAGCAAAATCTACGGTATCGACATCACGGGGATTTACAGCAACATGATGTATCTGGTCGGGGGCCGACTCTTCTGCTGGAGAGGCCTGCCACGTTTCTTTTGCGCTTTTCCATGCTGTATGCGGAGCTTTCTTATTGTTTAGGTTTTTTCGGACTATGGACTTGTGGCGTTCAGATTCCATGAAGGAGAGAAGCTGATGAGTTAGCGAGTCCGCAGCCATTTCGTGTTCAAACCAATCAATATGGTTCGACATCTCGCAAGGATCGGGGCAGTACAGAAGCGCTTGTCCTCGGCTCCTCTTCAGCTTACTTTGATTTTCAAGGGGAAGCATCAGTTGTACTTTCCATGGGACGAACCATTTCCCTTCTCCGCTCGATTGTCGGCATTCCGACTTCAAGTATATTGGACGTTTGATGATGGTTCCCAGCATGGGAAATTTACCGCAGGTAGTACGCAAAAGAGGATCTGCGGCTAGGTTCTGAAGACACAGGTAGTGAGTGACAAACATTCCGCGTAGAGCAGACTCTGTCATTAGAGGACGTCCAAACAACGCGTAAGGCTCGTAGAAGTGCAGTTGCACCAGATTGAGTTGTCCTGCTACTTTCGCGCTGTGCTCATCGATGGCGACCATCATCGCCTGCATTTTGTCAGCCAGCTTTTGGTGCTTTGTTTTTGCCATTGTTTGTCTCGAGTATGCGTTCATGTACCGCTGAGGAGAGGCGGCGTGTGGTGTTTTCGTTGATGTGTGTGTAGCGCTGCAGCATTTGCAGTGTCTGGTGTCCCATTGCGGCGGCGAGTTCCAGGTTAGAGGCTCCCGACTCCGCGGCGTAGGTTGCGAAAGTATGGCGAAGATCGTGGAAGTGCAGATCTTCAATACCGGTGCGTTTGACGGCTTCGTCCCAGGCCTTTCGGATGGAGATACACCCGAACGTTTTCTTTGCGGGAAAGACGTAGGGAGTATGTCGCTGTCTCGTTAGGGAGCGTTCACGAAGGATTTGCCGAGGCTCACCAATCAGAGAGACTGTTCTGGGGCGTCCGTTTTTGGTGTCTTTGAGATGAATTACACCTTTTTCCAGATCGACAAGGTCCCAGGTCAAGCTGGTGATTTCACCACGACGCATGCCGGTGGTGATGGCGAGCAAAACAATAGGTAAGAGATGTTCGTTGCGGCTGTTTTGGCATTCAACAATGATACGCGCGCATTCGTCAGGGGTGGCAACGCGGTCTCTTCCACGCGACTCCTTGAACTTCGTCACTCGCAGACACGGATTATCTGTAATCCAGCCACACTCACGTACTCCATAGGTCATGACTACCGACAGTGCGGCAAGGTAGCGATTGACGGTGGCGGGGGAACGAGGTGTGCCGTTAGGGGTTAGGCCTTCGGCGAGTTTTTGGCGTTCGCTTGCAATGAGATCAGGGCTGATGTTCTGAACAGCGTATTTTCCGAGTTTCTCCTTCCACCAGGTTAGGTGGCGTAGGGTCTCGCTCGCATTTTTGGGCTTCGTGGGCAAGACAATGGCGACATAGCGCTCAATGAGCTCGGCCAACGTGTGTTTGTGATAGTGACGGTGTGAAAGATAGGTGCCTTGGCGACGTCGCGCTTCTTCCTGCTGCGCCCAGTCTTTGGCTTCTTGGCGTGTGGGGAATGTTTTGGAAATAGGGGGGAATCCGTCGCTCTGCCGGATCATCACTCTATAGCTGTGTGTCCCGTTCTGCTTCTTGCGCTTCTGAATTGTGGCCATCTTCTCATGCTCCATCTATGTGGTTAGCGTGAGCAGTGACGGCATCGATGTGATGGGAAGTGTTGTGGAATGCTGAACTGTATAGGGTCGAGGTGTGCCATGAGTGTGCCACGGGCTGATTTGTGGCGGTGAATTTTAATTCTAAACTCGCGGCGACGTGCCCTCTTTCCATTCAGTACCAGTAGTTTAAAGGGGAATAGCGGCAGCCGGACTCGAACCAGCGACACCCGGATTATGATTCCGATGCTCTAACCAACTGAGCTATACCGCCTGAAAAATAGCGGGGGGAGGATTCGAACCTCCGACCTTTGGGTTATGAGCCCAACGAGCTAACCCCTGCTCCACCCCGCGTCATGTCTTAAAGACGTGCTAAAACATAGCACGGGCTTGTTTTTGTCACAAGGGTCTTTAACGTTTTTTTTCGGATTTTCTTTTTTTGTTGAGGATGGGTGCTTTGATAAAACAAATTTTATCTTGAAAATAACGAAGTTTTCACATATAATAAGACAACATTAAATCCATTGCACAGAAGATTTTGTCTAATTCTTTGCAATTTGGCCAACTAACGAGGGTTCTAGCATGTCACAAGAGGGTGGCTCGGGTAACACATTTAAGAAGGAATCGGGCTTCATTTGGTCCGTTTTGGGTTCGGCTATTGGTTTTGCCAATATCTTGGCTTTCAGTGCTCAGTGCTACAAAAATGGTGGCGGCGCTTTCCTGATTCCTTTGCTGTGTGCGTATCTTCTCCTAGGAATCCCCCTTCTTGTTCTCGAAGCTGTGATTGGCCACAAGTTTCAGCTACCCTATGTTTCTGCGTACGGGCGCGCCATGGGACGTCCTGGTAGCACGATGGGGTGGATGAGCATTCTCACCTGCGCGACGATCGGCAGCTTCTACACAGTGCTAACGGCTTTTGCTGTGGCGTATGTCTACTTCTCACTGACGATGCAGGTGCCTGCGGATACGGCATTTTTCTTCAAATACCAGTTTCTCCACGATAGTGGATCTTTAGCTGATTGGGGAGGCATTTCCTGGGGGATGTTAGTGTCGGCGATGGCTGTAACATACGTGACGTGGTGGACGCTGACAAAGAACGTTCAGAAAGGTATTGAGCGCGTAAGCTCTATCTTTATGCCAGCATTAGTGGCTCTTATTGGTGTTTTTGCTTTGGTAAGCGCATTTTTGCCGGGGGCGTTGACGGGGATTAAGCTGTTTCTTATTCCGGATTTTTCCCGTTTGGCGGAGTTTGCGATCTGGCGCGATGCCTTTGGCCACCTCTTCTTTAGTCTTTCGTTAGGTTTGGGGATCATCACTGGATATGCCCGATACAGTGGCAAAAACGTTCAGGTTGGACGCGCCATGCGCTGGGTAGTTTTTGGCGATATCATTATCTCGTTTATTGCGGGGCTGGTGATCTTTTCCTGCCTGGGCTTCTTAAGCCACGACGCCGGTGTGCCGTTTGCTGAGATCGTAAAAACAGACTCGACTTTCGAACTCGGTTACATCCTGTTCCCTAAAGTGCTTCAGGCCATGGGACCATGGGCGATGCCTGTGTTGGGGTCGCTGTTCTTTTTCTGTCTTTTTGTCGCGGGGATTACCGGAGTGTTCTCCATTGCCGAAAGTGTTGCAGGCAATGTGCAAGCGGAGCTAGGTGTGACTAGGCGCCAGGCTGTTGCCGGAGCGACTTTGTTGATCTTTGCCGGCTCTTGTTTCTTCTGTGCCGGCAACGGCCAGCATGTTTTGGGGGCGCTGGCGCCAATGGTTCTCGGTTTCAACATGCTCGTCGCAGGGATGGTGGAGGTGATCGTGTTTGTCTTCATCGTTAAAGGGGTGCAACGCGAAATTACGCACCAGCTTGGGGTGCCTAGTGGGCGGTGGACTAAGGTTTTTGGTGCATTGTCACTCGGGATCTTGGCGATAATCTTTACAGGTGCCGTTCTCGAAGAGATGAGCGCGACATGGTCGCTAGCGATGGGGCTGCGTTGGACATGGTTCGCTGTGGCGCTCGCGGCGTCTGCTGTGTTGAGCGGCTACAGCAAGCATTCGCATGCACAAGAGTTCCTCCAAGCACATCACTAGAACCAGCTTAGGGATAGTACTAGGAGTGGCTTTTTTCGCTCCCGGTAGTATGCTGATAAGGTATAGTGAGCTTGAACAAGCAAGAAGTCCGGCTAGTCCATGCAACCTCATCCGACCTCTGTGTTAGCTACGCTGTCAAGCTCTGTGCCTTTGTAGGAAAGGGGCGGTTCTTGCGATTCGTGTATGGTTTAGCCTTGTTATTTCGGAAAACCATGGAGCATGGAGATCCACATGGAGGATCACCTGCGGGCCGAATTGTTTCTATCTAGAACCCGGTTGGCTGAGTCCTGCTTGAAGATGTCCGGTCTGCGAAGGGATTTAATAAGAGTCACTTTGTGAACGATTAGCTCCTCCATGTTCTCCATGCCTTTTCCTCCATGGCCTCCATGGTTTTTCGAAGAGGGAGAGACTCGCAATGGAAGCTAGTCTTTTTTCTTGGGGAGGTCTCCCTTAACCCAGCCGAGGATGAGCGCTACTAGCACCAAGGCACTGACGATTGCCATCATCCCACCAGGCATGAACTTGCCGCTAGCCATATAGCGCCAGTTGAAAAGCACCATTAAAGCAATGGTTAGTCCCATGGCCGAGTAGAACCCTTGTCTATATCCGCGCATGACCGCAAGAGACGCGCCGAAGACGGCGATGCCGCTGAGCAGGCCCGAGACAAGAGAGACTAGGCTGCCGGCAGTAAAATAGCCCATCAGCCCACCTGCAACCAGCAGGCCTGAATACAAAACGAGGATAAAGACTGTCATTGGGATAACCTACTACATTCCGCGTTGATCAGGATAAACGGCAGATGTCGAGCACCCAGGTAGAGTGATTGTGATGGGGGCCGCAAATAGACCAATGGCAAGCAGGGCAAAAATGAACGTTTTCATAGCTGTGTCTCCTAAATTCCTCATTCGTCTCAAATGATATCACAGCTGCTAACTGGCTGAAAGAAATTTGTATCATCGTATTGCATGACATCGCCTCAAGGTGTACAACGATCGTATGGAATCAGTCCCTCTACTTTTACTTGCCGTCTTGATACTTGGCTTTGGTGTGGTGTCTAAGCGTATTAGGCATAGTCTCTTGACAGCACCCATAGTCTTTGTGGCGTTCGGGCTCGCTGTAGGCCCTTCGGGGTTGGGGCTTATCCACGTAGATCTCAATATTGCCGCGACGAGCTTCATCATGGAGCTCACACTCATTCTGGTGCTTTTCACCGACGCAGCACACATTCGTTTCAAGAGTTTTTGGACGGAGCAGCAGATAGCTCTGCGTATGCTAGGCATTGGATTGTTCATTCAAGTGGCGTTGGGTACAGCTTTAGGATACTGGCTTTTCGACTATCTCGGCTTCTGGAGTGCAGCGTTGCTTGCTGCCGTACTTGTCCCTACCGACGCGGCTTTGGCTCAGGCGTGTTTGGATAATCCCCGGG
>JAJFMA010000079.1 GCA_021772415.1 Chlamydiota bacterium | reverse complement strand
AGACAATCCCCTAGATATTCTATTTATTCAGCAGCAAGTCGACGACACTCCCAATCAATTCTTTAGTGACTTCATGCACATGATGCTGATGCTCACCCTCATCCTCCTAGTCATGGTTGGCGTCGCATGGTTCTTGCGCCGTTACATGAATGCCCGCCTCATGCAAGTCAACGTCACCTCAGACATCAAAATCACTGAGCGCCGTGTCCTCGGCCCTAAATCCGCGTTGTACCTAGTGGAAATCGACGGCACTAAGCTACTTATCGGTGAAACCGGTTACGGCCTCGTACGCCTCGGACAGTTCGAAACATCGTCGCAAGGATCTAAAGCACAGGGACGCTCCTTTGAACAAGTCCTCGACGACACGACATCTAACGAGATCTGACGAGATCTAACGGACACAGCTCGTTACAGCCTCCTTCGAAGCTTCACAACCATCGGTTATGACTGCTCATGTGGCGTTGATTATCACAAATGTTGATTACAGAAACCCCGACGCAGCTTTAGCAAAATTAACCGCTCTGCGACTCTATTTCGACCCTCGACATGCTCATCATAAAATACAGAATTTTAGCATATTAGATCCCCCAATTAACATGTAGAAAAGGGCCGAACCCTGAGAAAGGGGCCGAACCCTGTGATTCGTGCGATTTAGTGTGTTTATCCAAGAGCCTACTGCCACCTACACGAAAAGAAACGCACTTGACAGCGGAGCTTGCGACGCTAAGATGCTAAGTCACAGAGGCGAAAAGAGAAGCGCTATAGTTCGGTAACACAGCTAACACTTAAATTCACCTACATGAGGACCACTATGCAGCCCCTTTGCGCCTTTCCAACTTTGCGTCTTAGCGTCGCAAGCTCCGCTGTCAAGTGCGTTTCTATCGTAGATATAGCGAGCCGTTTAGCACGAAATGGGCTGGAGGCTGCGGTTTGCGAAGGGTTTAATAAGAGTCACTCTGTGAACAGTTAGCCCCTCCATGTCCTCCATGGCTTTTCGAATTTTAGAATCAGGCACGGCTGTGATAATTTTTCCCACTGCCCAAGATCTGGAGATCCGGATCCTGGCACGTTTCTCACCTATGGCTCTAAAAATCCAAAAACCCTATAGTGTTCTTTCATTCAAAAACAGCAACATTAGGAAGTCAGTTATGCTCAAATCTGCCCTTCTAGGCCTACTTCTTCTAGCTACCTGTGCTGTCACCCTCAGCGGCTGCTACCGCCGTCCCTGTGATGACGACTACTGTGTCATTCCTGCGACAAACAACTCCTCTATTACACGACATGGCGACTCATTCCAGCCTGGCATGTCCTACTAAGCCCCTAAATTAAAAAGAGCCGTTAGCTATGATCGAGTTAAATCTCAACGCCCTCTTGCAGTTTCTAAAAGAGCAGGGACTACAGGCAAGTATCCAACAGGAAACGCAGCAAGTCTACGCTCCATTGCAAGTAGAACAACGCGAATTCCCTTTTTTCTCGCGTGTTTTCGACCAAAGTGGCCTCCTTCAGCTTCTGGTTTTTATACCTTGTAAGCTCCAGGACAAGACCCTTTCAGACGTCTGCCGCCTTCTTCATATGTTCAACAAAGAGCTGGACATCCCTGGCTTCGGCTTAGACGAAGTAGCTGGGGTCGTGTTCTTTCGTTGCATGGTCCCCGGGCATGACGGAGAGATCCCTGAAGATACCGTTCTGTCATTCCTGCAAACCCTTAAAACCGTCTGCAACTCTTTCTCACCGGCGGTAGAAGCAATGGCTGCAGGAGCTATCACCTTCGATCAGATGCTCGCTAAAGCTAAAGAAGCACAAAAGAATCTCGAAAAAGAAAACATCTGACCCGGAATACGTTGATACCATGGCCCTACGCCCCCTCTACTACGACACCGAAACTACAGGCATCGCATCGGCAACAGATCGCGTGGTCGAAATCGCTGTCTTTGACCCAGAGCGCGACCGCTCGTACTGCTCATTTATCAATCCGGGACAGCCTATTCCTCCGGAAGCGACAGCAATACACCACATCACCAACGAAATGGTCGCCGACGCCCCAAGCTTTGCTGAGGCGACGAAGGAACTTATCGCCTTCTGTGAAGGCGAAACTGTCCTTATTGCTCACAACAACGACGCCTTTGACATCCATTTCCTTAGGGCCGAATTTAAGCGAGCTGAAGTCGAGATGCCCCAATGGCGCTTTCTTGACTCTCTAAAGTGGGCGCGCCGCTACCGCCCGGACCTGCCTCGACACAGCCTTCAGTTTCTACGCGAAATCTATGGTTTTGATGCCAATAATGCCCACAGAGCCCTAGATGATGTCATCGTGCTATCTCAAGTTTTCGAAGCTCTTATCGACGATCTAAGCATGGATAAAGTCTTTGAGCTGATGAATACTCCACGCCTAATGCACTCCATGCCGTTCGGTAAACACCGAGGTAAGGCCCTGAAGAGCCTGCCAAAAAATTACATCGAATGGCTTGCACAAAGTGGCGCTTTAGATAAAGATGAAAATCAAGAACTGAAATCAAGCCTCGTAGCCTTAGACCTAGTATAGCAAGGAGCCCCTCGATGTCCCTACCTATAGCCTTTTCTCCCTGCCCTAATGACACCTTTAGTTTTTGCGCCTGGGTTAACAAGCGCATCGAGGGAGCACCAGCAATAACGCCTGTCCTTGGGGACATCCAACATCTAAATGAATGGGCGCTTCAACGACGCTACCCCGTCTCTAAAGTCTCCGTACACTGTCTAGGACATCTTCTCGACGACTACCTTCTACTTCCCGTAGGTGCTGCCCTAGGGCATAATTGTGGACCAAAAATCATCTCTCGCGACAAGCTCACTATCGATGACATCGCAGGCAAACGCATTGCCATCCCTGGAAAAGACACTACCGCACACCTACTCTTTGATCTGTTGTGCCCAGCAGGGGCTACGAAACACTTTTGCACCTACGATGAAATTTCTCCTCTACTCCAGCAAGGGACTGTAGACTGCGGGTTGATCATCCACGAAACTCGCTTTACCTTCGAGCGCGAAGGCCTCCATGAAGTCGCTGACCTTGGGCAGCTATGGGAGGAAACCTACCACCTCCCCCTACCTCTGGGCTGCCTGGTGGCCAAACGCAGTTTGGGAGCCGAACTCATCGACGACATCACCAAAACACTACAACGCTCGATACTGATGGCGCGTGAAGACCCGGCTCTAGCACAAAACTATGTGATTGAACACAGCATCGAAAAGGACCTAAACGTTGTACGTGACCACATTCGCCTCTACGTCAACGAAGAATCCATCATGCTTTCGGAGGCAGGACAAGCCAGTATCGCCAAGCTACTGGAGCTTGCCCGTGCCAAAGGACTGACACCGGAATCTGACCGTGACTGGCTCTTTGAAAGTAGCCTCTCAGTAACCCCCGCATAGGTTGTTGTCATGTCTGCACGCCTACTTATCTTCGCTACACATATAGAAGCTCAGCATACCTTAGAGCTGCTTAAGCCTGAGCAGATCTCCGAAAACCTATACTCCTTTAACGCGGGCCTTATCGCTATCTGCGGCTACGGCCTACTCACGGCAGCACAGGCTACCACGGAACATGCCCCTCGTGTCGAAGAAGTTTGGAATTTTGGGGCCGCAGGCTCGCTATTAGGCAGCCATGGACTCGGCGACACAATGGAAATTGCTGCCGTCAACATCAATCCCATTCTCCCCAAAGAAGCTTCGCCCCACACCAAGAATGTCTTTGCGAATACCTATCCCGAGATCAATCTGGGGGCAGAAGGAGCACGCCTAATTACGTCACTTTACCCCATCCACGACGCCTCTTTAAGAGCCACCCTAGCCCACGATGGAGACCTCATCGATATGGAAGGCTATGGCGTCGCACACGCCGCACTGCAGTGCGGAAAGCTGTGCCGCCTCTGGAAAGTCGTCTCAGATTTCACCAACCCCGACGGCCCCAAAAGCATCGCAAATATGCTCGAAGAGGTGTCCATTAATAGTGCACGGGTTGTAGACGC
>JAJFMA010000078.1 GCA_021772415.1 Chlamydiota bacterium | reverse complement strand
TGGCTTGAATGGAGGGTTTCGGGCGATACCTCAGAAACCGTAATCACCCAAACCGCAACTTTCCGGCCCAAAGGTATCCTGGGGCGCCTCTACTGGTATGCTTTGTTCCCAATACATAAGCTGATTTTCCGCCGCCTCTGCAATGCACTAGGAAGAAGAAGCTCTGAAACCACCTCGACCTTGGATTAGCACTCAAACGCATCTTATTGAAATTTAATAGATTAAGAAGCTCTAAATTTTCATTAATAATTTAAAATTATAATATGTGTACGCTATATTAGTGAATTGTGCTATTTTTAGTGATTTATTTTAATAATTGCTAATAGAGCAAATATTATGTTTAATAAGTCATCTATAAAATATCTCGTTGCAGCTGCAACCTTAAGCTCGGTCGTGCTGATGACTACTCCAGCACAAGCCACCCTTGTCGGAGACCAAATCAAAGGACACATGGACTTCATCGTCCAGCCCAATATCAACTTTTTTGGCCCTTAGAGAGTGTAAAGAAATTAGCAGTGGTGACGAAATGACCATTATTCCACTTAAGCTCGCACATTTTCCGGCGGCCTGAAAGGCCAGCAAGGTGTATAGCCCCGGGCGTAGCCCGGGGTAAAGGTGAAAATACATTCTGAGCGCTGTAAGTGCGATACATGTTTCGTGAAATATGTCGCACTTACAGTGCTCCGATGATTGATTGGCCTTCCTGGGGCTACACCCCAGGCTACACAGGTGGCCAGCCCTTCGGGCCTCAAAAAGGAACCCTATGCCTATTTCTTTACACTCTCTTGGGCCTTGTCGTTGTAGGCCCTGGAGTCGAATATCTGCCAGACTGGGCACGCCAAGCCTAGAAGCAGGAACTCGAAGAGAACCCACTTCCAATCTCGTAACATATCATTTTGGCGGCAGACTTCACGCTCAGTGCGAGGCCTGCCGCCAATATCCATCCATGCACATTAGATACTCTAAATCCATCTTAACTCCAACCCATCGAGTCTTTCCAGACACGCCCATCTACTAATTAAACTAAGTAGTAGACTAAATGTTTAAAGGTTTTAAAATAAATATATATAGTATACACTTAATAAAGAGATTATACTAATTTATTTTAAAAAGGTGGTAATATGGAGGCTCTGCCGAAAAGCACCGGTCCATCAGTGGAATTTTCTCATACAATTGACGACGCCCAAGAGGCTTTCGAGTCATGCGGACGCTCTGTAGCAAAATTCAACAGTCGCTACACCGTGGGAAGTGAAGGGGAGCTGCGCGCAAAATCGTGGGGCGAATGGGTTTGGGACAGTGTTTCGTGGAACCCCTTCAGGGAAAGCGATGACACCCAATGCGCCATTGATTTAGCCAACAAAATCATTGCCAGCGTCGAAGACCACACGCCCGCATCAGAAACAGAGTGTGTAGAAGACCTCCGAAAAATACAGCTAGCCAAGGCGATTGCAAAGGGAGCAGGTATTTGCAAAAATGCTGAAGTCAACAGACTCCGTTCCGACACTCTCTCACGCTGTGATGCGCACTCCTATCACGTGCTCAAAGCATCGCTAGAAATCGAAGAAAGGCCCCTAGTAGACTTGCAAGCTGACTACAGCACTTTACAGCACGAGACCCAACGTCTGCAGTCGAGTCTTGAACAGTTAGAGCAAACACAAAGCGAGCTTCTGAGTCTTCAAGACGACGCGTTGAGTAAACGCCCAGATCTACAGAGCACTAAAGACAAGCTACAATCAGATCTAACTCGCGCCAAACAAGATGCTGACGCTGCCTATGGCGACGCGATGCAGCAAGTGGCTCCAGGAGCGTCTCTAGAAAATAAGGACCAAATTCACGCTGAAATGCATGGAAGTACAACAAGCGGTGAAGGAGTCATAATTACCACAGGATCGTCCACACTTCAGCCAGAGGCCGTAGATCAAACGCAGGGTGACACGCTATCCAGCGAAGACATCCACGATCTGCTTAGCCTAGACCTCGCTATCGCAATGCCCTCCGAAGGAACAATGCAGGAGAAAATGATTCAGACAGAAGAACAATATCAGCAACTCGGGAAGGTTGCACACTTGCTGCAGCAAGCTACTAAGCAAATGGAAGCAGAGAATACCGTTCTGCGAAAAGAGAATGCTGCGCTAGCCGTAGAGATGACAGGGCTACAAAGCGAAAACGAAAGTCTTCAGCGAGCCATAGACCTCGCCAACCAAGACGCCGCTATAGCACTAGACTGTGCCAAACAGATGCTAGCAGAGATGGAAATCAAAGCGTCTGGTCCACCTACCACAGAGTTTGAAAAGACCCTACTGTCTGTAGAGGCCGACATGCAAGCCCACGCTAAAGAACAAGCTGAACTTAAGGCAAAACAAGCCGAACACAAAGCAAGACGTGCTGAGAAACGTAAAGCGCTCGAAGCAGAGAAAAATGCTTTACTCGCTAAATACAAAACCAGTCTCGGAGGTTAAACGGCCTCACACTCAGATGTCACCTTTATTATAAGGCCCAGGCAGCATCTCTAATGAGAGCGTTCTTGGAAAGATAGTGTTCATAATGGAATCAACGCAGAGCAACAGACTCAATTTTAGACATTTCTATCATAAGAAAAAATAGGTTAATATCTTAGGTCACCCAATCAACACGTGATTATCTAAGACACTATCATTTCCCTCATGAGGCCCTTCGGGCCTCAGGAGGAATTTATTTCCGCGACAAATAGACTGCTCCGAAAACAGGTTCGAAACCAGTCACGCAGCTCAATAACAGGCTCATTGAACTAGCCGAAACCAACCTAGATAGGCTGAGAAGTGTCATGGGAGAAATGATAAGATGTATCCAAAAGGCGCAATCAGCGTAGCTAAGCACAGACGCAGAGACGCATAATGACATTCAATAGACCTTTTTATGGTGTCCTCGGTCTTTCGAGGACGCCATATGTATTTCAAGCCCTCCGACTTAGCCCAGGGCGCAGTCTGGGGAAGGTTCAAAATATAATCGGATCCCCATCGAGAGTGTAAAGAAATAGGCGCGACCTTACGTCTATTATAAAAGCCTCAAGCAGCCAAAGATATACACCGATAGCGCGAGTCCTCGAGTGCCATGGAGTGCGGCGCTCCGCGCCGCCTTTTTGGAGTTCGTAGACATGAAAAATGCCTTTGAGGAGTATCTGCAGATGATTGCTTTGGCGACGTGTCACGGCAGAAAGCCCTTTGGGTTTGTTCGCATCTCCAAAAAAGGAGTCACGAATGCTAAAATAAGCCTGAGAGTTATACGTGAACGCTAAAAGGCGGCGTTCCGCCCTAGGGAGATTTTTGAACGTCTCTATTCGTATAGTCTGTTTTCCATGCATAGGCTCATATTTCGCCGCATTTGCAACGCCGTTGGACAGGGGCGTCGCGGTGTTTAATCGTAGTACATAGCTATTGTTTGGAGTCCCACCGTATCTCATATGGTCACACTCGCTATCTGCTGTACAATCGACATATCGAACGTAAGAGATTCGAGGATGTTTGGAAGGTGTATGTAACTCTGTTTAATGAATTTGGCCTTCCCTCAAAGATTCGTACTGACAATGGTCCTCCTTTT
>JAJFMA010000077.1 GCA_021772415.1 Chlamydiota bacterium | reverse complement strand
GTCGACGCGAAGTATCCTCCCTTTTGACAACATGGTCTTTAATAGTACCGTTGCTGTAACGGCAGTGGCTTTCCACCCAGGACAGACATGTGTTCCACTACCAAAAGGTAAAAAGGGGAGGCTAGGCCAGAAGTTGGATCTGTGTGCATCAAAACGCTGGGGACGAAACTCCGATGGATTTGGGCCAACAAGAGCGGCAGAACGCCCCAACTCAGCAATGGGCACCAAATTATCGTCTTGCCTTCGAATGAAAATCAGCGGAGGCCTTACCCGTAATGTCTCAAAGAAGACGTTCCGAATTTGAATATCTCCGCTAGCTGCGTAGCCCTGCAGCTTTGGATGCCTAGAACATTCCCTAAACACTCGCAGTATCATGGTATAGGTATTTTCAACCAGTGGTTCATATAGCGTAATGATCATCGCTCTAGCAGCATTCTTAGACAAGCCTTCCTTCTGCATCTTATGAACGAGGCTACCTTCGATTTCACTAAGCTCTCCAATAAGTCGATCCAAGGGATCTGTTAGATCGTAACGGGTATTGTCTAGAGCTTGAATCCACAACATCACGTCATCGGCTTCTACACATGAAGAAACATCCTCACCGCTTAGCAGTACCCAGAAAGCTCGTCTCAAATGACTCATGCAGTCAACGTCAGCAACAAACCAGCCTTCCTTTTGAGTCTCATCTATCCACTTGTCTGCTAGGCGCGCACTGTTCTCTTGCGCCCACAATTTCAATGTTCTCACACGATCAGAAGTGAATAGGCTATGGATGACACGTCGGAATTGGCGCGTTTCCTCAGGTCCGCACGCCAACACAACATCTTTACACCTAATGCCAGGAATAGCATCAGACAGCTCTTCAAATGGGAGCTCGTTAAGGTTATCGCCTCCGACATGCCGGTGACCTCGAAGTTGAGAGCGGTAAAACCGCAATCGATCCTGCATTGATCGTGAAATAGACCTTGGTGGTGTTCGCACTGCATCGGCAGAGCGTTTTGGCACGACGCTAGATTTGTAAATAGCCTTACGCCACAAAAACAGCACACGCCCTAACAGGCACGTTAATGTGAGGACTAGCACAAGCTGAATTGTTTTACCCCTCTTGCGCACAGCCGCATCGAATGCACTTTGACCTATCGCATGTGCTGCATGCACAAGGGCCGAAGCCATCGATGTAAACAACTCGCAGACATTTTGATTGCGCATCATATGCGCCACGATACCATCATAAGGTAGTACGTACTGTACATCCATAAAACAAACTCCAGAGCAATGGTAACACAAATCTACGGAGGAGCCAGGTCCAAGACCTGACCCCCGAAACCCATTAACCGTCTACGGGACGTAGTGCTAAACGCACCTCGAAGCCGGAGTCATAGACACTTTCCAAAACGCCTTTAGCTAGAAGCGTGCCGAGCAGCTGCGAGGCTGAGACTTGCGCGTGTTTAGCTCCGGGACAAGCCCTAGGGCCTGCACCAAGAGGCAAAAACGGCAGCTCAAGCCAACCAGCAGCGAGCTTTCCATCAAATCGCTGAGGCCTAAAGCGCGCAGGATTAGCTCCTACGACACTTTCAAGACGAGATAGCTTGTCAGTATTGTGTGGGAGGATTGGAAGTTTAGGTCCAAAGCGAATTGCCTCCACAAGCAGATGTTCAAGAGCTTTACTACCAGCAATTGCATCCCGTAATCCGGATGCATCTACAGCCTCTTTGATGTCCGTTCTGGGCCTGTCTTGAACGGCTGGGCTAAGAGCGCATCGGTCAATCGCCGTGAAGGTCATTATGGCGGTTTTCCCAACAGTAGCTACATACACCGTGAACAGCATTGAGATAATGGCGGGGCGCTCGAATCCTTGCGCTTTCATGATATGGACCAGGCTTCCTTCGACAGCTTCGAGATCATCACTCAACGTATCCAAAGCCTTGACAAGCCCAGAAATATCTAGCTTATCCGCTCTACTGCTTACGTCATCACTAATAGGGAAGACCGAAACAAGACCTTGAAGAGCAGGCGGCAGCTCTGCTGCGCTCTTATTTCCACTGATGAGCTCCCAATACGATTGGGATAAAAAATGTATGCTGTCATTGACAGGAGAAAAACACCCGCTACTTTCTGTCTGAGAAAGCCACATATCAACAAGTGTATTGCTACGCTCATAGGCCCACTGCGTCATGTTCGCAATGCGCACTGGAGAAAGCAGTGCGTGAATGACGTCTCTCAACACAGCAGCTTTCTCAGTGCTGCATGTAACCAGTGCATCCTCGGCAGTAATACCTGTGACGAGTTCCTGAAGGCTAGCGACAAACGGCTCCTTAAATTCCTCAAACCAATCACGCGGCGCTATTGCAAGTTGTGTACGGATACGTGTAGCAAATGCACGTTCTTGTTCGAGTGTAGGTGCCCTGAAGCCCCAAGCTAGCCCAAGTTCTCTGCGGCGTATGATCTTGGCACTAAGTTTACACACAACGCTAAAGAAAGTTATTGCCAATACGCAGACAGTGACAATCGCACCGTAAGTCAATCTAGAGCGCTTGAAGGACTCATCCATGCTGTCGAGGCACTGCGCCACTATGTCAGCGACGTCATCAACTCTTTCGGTACACCATGACCCTGCATCACTTGCGGCAGCTTCGTACTCCGCTGTTGTAGGCCACAACGCCGCAGCGTGAGACACCAGACCTGTTAAGTTAAAATACTCCATAAACGAACCTCTATTTAATGTATTTAATCTCAGCCCCGCGTAATACTGTATATATTACCATTAATTAACTCAACCGATATAAGCGTTTTACATATTAACTATAAAAATTATCGCTAAAATTAATTAATTTAGATACTACGAATCATAATCTTTTTAAAGAACAAAGACGGTAGAGCAGGGGGGGGGACTACCTACCCCCTACTCTAGTGTCGTTAGTTACGCTGATAAGTTGATTACATCAGTCGTTCAATATTGTTAGGAATCCGAAGACACAAAGCAGTCTCGAAGCCTAGCAGCCTTTTCCTCACCACACACGACCAAGGACCCCGTGGCTTCGCTGCCAGCGATAAACTTCTCCAGTTCAGCAATGACGAGTGAGGGCAGTGCAGATGCATGAGATGAAATCTCTTCAGCATGTGTACCACTCGTCGCAGCAGCTGCGCGCTCATCCTCAGGAGTAGGTGTGATATTTCTAGCCACGTACTGAACAAAATCACATAGCTTTTTCACCGAGAGAAGCGCAACTGTGACAACAAGTGTGCCCATGACCAGACTTTCTGTGTCGTCCTCCAAGCTTGGGAAAACACTCCTCCCTAACAAGCGTATAGCATCAAGAAGCCGTAGTGACACACACACGGTGAAGCGTCCGAAGCTATCAAACGACAGTGACTCTTGGTTAAGCGTAGACACGCAATTATTTACAGTAGAAAAATCCATAGATAAACCCCTTAAATAAAGTTAAAGTTCAGTTCCGCATGAAACAATAAACAATAAGATTGATTACGTAAATATAATATAATCATATTATCATCATCAAAAACTACTGACTACATTTAATTAAACAAAGAGTCGGTGAGTCCCTCGATTCGCTAAACAGCGCCCTTGGAAATATTGGGCTGGCACGATACACTTTCCCCTGAATCTAAGGTTGTTGGTGACACATGAAAGAATACCAAGTCATTGCACGTAAGTACCGCCCCCAGCGTTTTTCTGACGTCGTAGGGCAGGATGCTATTGTGACGACACTACGTAACATGATCCGTTCAGGGAAAATCGCGCATGCGTTCCTATTTTGTGGATCTAGGGGTACTGGCAAGACGACGTTAGCTCGGCTTTTTGCTAAAGCGCTGAACTGCAGCAATCCCACCGAAGAGCTTGAGCCGTGTAACGAATGTGCCTCATGCCGCGAGATCACGGGTGGCCATTCCATGGACATCTTGGAAATCGACGGCGCCTCCAACCGCGGTATCGAAGACATCCGCAAGATTAACGAGACCGTAGGATATAGCGCCGCGTCAGGGCAGTATAAGATCTATATCATCGACGAAGTGCACATGCTTACGAAGGAAGCGTTTAATGCGCTCTTAAAGACCCTTGAGGAGCCGCCTCCTAAGGTCAAGTTTTTCTTTGCGACGACAGAGCCTCACAAGGTACTTCCAACGATTTTAAGCCGCTGCCAGCGCTTCAATTTAAATCGCATCTCCAATGACGCCATCGTCACGACGCTGCAGAAAATCAGCGGTGATCTAAAGGTCACAGTAAATGAAGAGGCACTGCGTCTAATTGCCAGCATGGCCGACGGAGGCCTGCGCGATGCAGAGTCACTCTTCGACCAGGTGCTCGCCTTTCATGACGGAGATGTCACTGTCGAAGCAATATCGGCTGTTTTGGGAGTGATGCCACGCGACATCTACTTCGATTTGGACCGCGCGGGAAAAGAAGAGAATTTTGCTGCAGCTTTTGACATCGTAGAAACGGTATTTTCAGAGGGCAAAGACCTCCTGCATTTTGTCGAAGGACTCATCGAGCACTTTCGCAACATCCTTGTTACCAAGCTATCTGGAAAGGACTCGACATTGCTGAGTCTTTCGGAACGCGACCGTGAACGTTACGAGGAGTCCGCTAAGCTCTATCGCAGGGACCAATGCATGCAGCTACTTAATGACTTGGTTAAGGCACAGGAACAGATACGCTTTTCGCCATGCTCGCGCATTGCGCTGGAAGCAGTACTCCTCAATGTCCTACGAAGCCACCACAGGCTTCCTGTCGACCACTTGGTAAAAGAGCTTATTGAGCTTGAAAAAAAGCTAGCGGATACTCCTGAAAGCGTCGCGGAAGCACCCCAAACAAAAGTTCCAGCTTCCAAAGTGGAAGCAAAGCGAGAACCCGTTCCTCGCGCACCTGCTGCTGCAGTGGCAGCGCCACCAAAGGTGGAGCCGCGCCCCGCAGCAAAGTCACCAGCGAAAGCACCTAGCGCAGCGCCAGCGAAAGCTGCTGAAGACGTCGCGAATGTCGAAGATGTCATTAAGCAACAAAGACGTTTTGACACGGTGCTGCAGTTTGCCTCTGTAGAACTTGGCGGCACCTTAGAAAAGAAATCCAACCCCTCAAGAGCATAGGAGACCACCCATGGGCTCAGGCTTTTCCAAAAAGAAAAAGCAAGCGAAGCAGTTCCAGCAGCAATTCATGGAAATGCAAGAAAAGATGCAGAAGGCCGAATTCACCGGTACTGCAGGTAATGGACTCGTGACCATCGTCATGAACGGCGAACACGACGTAAAAAAAGTGACTATTAAACCCGAAGTTGTCGACCCCGACGACGTCGAGGGTCTCGAACTTTTGGTTACAGCGGCCTTTAAGGACGCTAGCGAAAAGGTTCAGAAAGAGAGCTCAGGGGGCATGCCAGGTCTCGAAGGCCTCGGTGATCTCGGTGGACTGGGCGGTCTCGGTTTCTAGAGGAAGGTTTTCAACCGGAAATCTATTCAATGACGGCTTGTGGAACCACAAGCCGACCTTTCGAGAGTGCAAAGAAATAGAGGAGTAAACTCGAAGCACTTCTTAATTCGCTAATGTTTCACTACGTAGATTCCCTATAGCGCGAGTCCTCGAGTGCCATGGAGTGCGTGCGCTCCGCGC
>JAJFMA010000076.1 GCA_021772415.1 Chlamydiota bacterium | reverse complement strand
GCTTGCTCGATGCCTCTATTCTACCCATACCCGTGCTCGTGCCCGTGTGCGTGCCCGATCCCCCACTCCTCACCCTACCCGTGTGCGTGCCCGTGTGCGTGCCCGATCCCTCTCTTCTCCCCCTGCCCGTGTGCGTGCCCGCATCTAAAAATCGAAAAACCATGGAGGACATGGAGATCAACATGGAGATCAACATGGAGGACATGGAGGGACTAATAGTTCACATAATGACTCTTATTAAACCCCTTCGCAAACCGGTCGCCTTCAAACAAAAGGCAGTCTGTGGTTTGCAGACGCTCTAAAGAAAATTTAGACTTCCTCGGATCTTTCATCATGCATGTTATTCCATAGCGAAGTCTAAAGGCCATCAGTCAGGAGGCCACGCTTCTGAATAGAGACAATAGATTCCCCTATGATCCTCTATGTCCTCCATGCTGATCTCCATGTCCTCCATGGTTTTCCGAGATCCAATCCACTAAGATCTAAAGATCTGAAATTACACGAATTGCCGAATTCGGCTCCTTTCTACATGTTGATTGGGTGACCTAAGATGTTAGTCTACTTTTTCTTACGACAAAAATGTCGAAAGTCGAGTCTGTGCCTAGGTGGTGCGTCTTCGACTGTGGCCGATCTAGACGGAAATGGGCAAAGATGACAAGCTCTTCGCACACATAGACTTAACGAAATCAGGAGACTCTATGGATCTGGCGCTTGTTTTGACATGGACGGTACTGACTTTAGGGATTGCGGCGCTTTCCACCTACCTTGGCATCCGTTATGGTAAAGAATTTCCTATTGCGATGATGGCGGTACTGGTGGTTGCTGCCAATCTTTTTGCTAACAAGCTCGTCCTGTTCGGCTCGATCGTCGTTCCTGCCGGGGTTTTGGTGGCATCAGCGACATTTTTAGTGACGGATATCCTCTCGGAGCTCTGGGATCGCGAAACTGCGAGCCGGGCGGTGTGGGTAGGCTTCTTTGCCCTCCTTTGCTTCACTGTGACCCTAATTATGGTTGACCTCTGGCCTGCGGCTCCGTTCGCGATTGCCAAAGCCGATGCCTTTCATCTTGCTCTGGGGCAGACACCGCGGATAGCATTTGCTTCTTTAGTCGCGTATCTCATTAGCCAGCACCACGACGTTTGGGCGTATGACATGTGGAAGCGGCGCTTGGGGGGAAGGCACCTTTGGCTGCGAAATAACGCATCGACCATTGTCAGTCAACTCATTGACTCCGTGGTCTTTGCCACCATCGCCTTCTATGGCGTGCTGCCTCTTATCCCTCTGATCGGGAGCTTATGGCTTGTAAAAACTCTTATTGCGGTACTCGATACCCCTTTTATTTACGCTGTCCGTAGGCTGGCCCTGCAAACATCTGATAATTTAGACCCCACTCCTGTTGAAACTATTGCATCTAGGTGATAACATTTTTAGCCGAAAAGGCTATCTTTGCTTATTAAGGTAATGTGAGACTCAGTCTTACGATGTACACATATTTTGAGGCATAATTTGGACCCATCTGACAACGATCCTTCCTTAGAGCTAGAGATGGAGAAAGCGATGCTCCATTCGGTAGAAGCTGGGCAACACGGCGTGAAAGTGTCGGAAACACTTCCCGACGAGATGTTTGTTTTCCCCCTAGTCAGGCGTCCCTTTTTCCCTGGGATGGCGGCACCGATCGCCATTGAACCTGGGCCTTATTACGATGTACTTAAGCTTGTCGCAAAATCTGAAAGCAAGTGTGTGGCATTACTGCTGACTGTCCGTGAAGACACAGATATCTACACAGCCACTCCTGAAGACATGTACCAAGTAGGCGTGCTGGCGCGGGTGCTGCGTGTCATCCCCATGGAGCAGGGGGGTGCTCAGGTCATCCTCAACATGGAAAAGCGCCTTACTGTCGACGAGTTTGTGCCGCATGAGGCAGGGCTTAAAGCGCGTGTCTCCTACCAAAATGACACGTCAAGGCTAACTCAGGAGCTCAAAGCCTACACCATCAGTATCATCAGCACCATTAAGGAGCTGCTACGCCTCAATCCTCTTTTTAAAGAAGAGCTCCAGATCTTTTTAGGGCACTCCGACTACACTGAGCCGGGAAAACTCGCCGACTTTGCTGTGGCGTTAACGACGGCCGAGCGCGCAGACCTTCAGGATGTTCTTGAGACCTTTGATATCCCTAGCCGTATCGACAAGGCACTCGTATTGCTCAAACAGGAGCTAGACCTCAGCCGCCTTCAGAATAGCATCAACATGAAGATTGAGGCGACGATCGCAAAGAGCCAAAAAGAGTTCTTCCTGCGTGAGCAGCTCAAAACGATCAAGCGTGAGCTTGGGATCGAAAAGGATGACAAATCCTGCGACCGTGACAAGTTTGAAGAGCGCCTGAAAGAGCGCAATGTCCCCCCCGACGTAATGAAAGTCGTTCAGGAGGAGATGGACAAGCTCAGTGTCCTCGAGCCACAGTCCGCAGAGTATGGCGTGTCACGTGGCTACCTCGACTGGCTGACGGTACTCCCATGGGGCATTCGTAGCGACGAATGTCATGATCTAAAACTTGCCCATCAAATCTTAGAAGAAGACCACTACGGCCTCGAAGACATCAAGGAGCGTATCCTTGAGTTCATCGGAGTAAGTAAGCTCACTGGGGGCGCCCGCGGCGGCATCATTTGTTTAGCAGGTCCTCCAGGGGTAGGTAAGACCAGTATTGGCAAGAGCATCGCACGCGCTCTCAACCGCAAATTCTACCGTTTTTCTGTCGGTGGCATGCGCGACGAAGCCGAAATCAAAGGGCACAGACGTACCTATATCGGGGCCATGCCTGGAAAGCCCATACAGGCTCTGAAGGCTTGCGGGACGATGAATCCCGTGATTATGCTCGATGAAGTCGACAAAATGGGAAACAGCTATCAGGGGGACCCTGCATCGGCGCTTCTCGAGGTCTTGGATCCTGAGCAGAACAAAGAATTTTTAGACCATTACCTCGATGTACGCACAGACCTTTCCGAAGTTCTCTTTATCGTGACCGCTAACGTCCTAGATACCATCCCAGATCCTCTTCGTGATCGTATGGACATCATGCGTCTGTCGGGTTATATCATGGATGACAAGATCCAGATCGCCACCAAGTACTTAGTACCGCGTAATCGCAAGCAGATGGGCCTACTCGCCAAGCAGGTGCAGTTCACTCCGCAGGGCTTGCGCGAAATCGTCAACGGTTACGCCCGTGAGGCTGGTGTCCGCAGCCTTGAGAACAACATCAAGAAGATCTTGAGGAAGGTTGCTGTTCAGGTGGTGAAAGAAGCCGATGAAGCTGCCACAAAGACCAAGGGCAAAAAGAAGAAAAAGGCCCCTAAGGCCGAAACACACCGCGTTACAGCGAAAAACGTTAAAGAGTACCTTGGGAGACGCAAGTTCACTAGCGACCGTTTCTACCAACGCACCCCTGTGGGTGTCGCTACAGGGCTTGCATGGACGGCGATGGGTGGTGCCACACTATATGTGGAAGCCATTAGGGTCGAAGGCGAAAAAACGCAGATGAAGCTCACAGGCCAAGCCGGTGAGGTGATGAAAGAGTCCGCAGAAATTGCGTGGAGCTACCTCCATGGTGCGCTGGACAAATATGCTCCGGGCCGTACTTTCTTTGAGAAGAGTAGCGTCCACCTCCATATCCCTGAAGGCGCCACCCCCAAGGATGGTCCATCCGCGGGTGTCACTCTTGTCACAGCTATGATTTCCCTGCTAACGGGCACTCCTGTCTTGGCGGATCTTGGGATGACGGGTGAGCTCACACTCACGGGGCGAGTCCTCGGTATTGGAGGCATCAAAGAGAAGGTTGTCGCCTCTCGGCGCTCAGCCCTCAAGACTCTTATTTTCCCTGCAGAGAACCAGCCTGACTGGGAGGAGCTGCCTGGGTACATCCGAGAAGGCCTGACGGTTCATTTCGTCAACCATTACGACGAGATCTTTAACATCGCTTTTTTGGCATCGCATAACCATGACCACTAACAGCTGGGCTGAAGACAATCTGAATCGCAAGCTTATCGAGCCTGCAGAGCTTGAGGGGACAATCCCTCGAATTCGGCAGGGCAAGACCCTTGTGACTCTCAACGGCTCGTTTGATTTGTTGCACGCCGGTCACCTGCAGATTTTGATGGAAGCCAAGAGGCAGGGAGATCTCCTGCTTATGGCGCTGAACAGCGACAGCTCCATTCAAGGGTATAAAGGCGCCGACAGACCGATCATCCCATTGAAGTACCGCCTACAGATGATGGCTGCTCTGGAATGCGTCGATCATATCACCTGGTTTGACGAAGAAGACCCACGTATGCTACTTGCTAAGGTTAAGCCGGACGTACACGTCAACGGTGCCGAATACGGAAAAGAGTGCTTAGAAGCTGAAACTGTTCGCCAGCACGGAGGCCGCGTCCACATAGTGGAGCTTGTCCCTGGGCTGTCGACATCAAATATAATCGCTAAGATCGGAGCCCTATGCGCCCCCTCTGCCTCTTTAAAGACGAATCCAAAGGCCGCGAATTTTCCCGGTTCCTGACCGAGAAAGGCATCGGCAACGAATGCGACTCTGTTCCGGTCACAGACTGGGGTAGCGACCACTACGGTGAAAGCCACTGTCAGATTTGGGTTATCAACGAAGACGACATCGACAAGGCGCAAGAGTGGTACGACAAGTATCTGGAAGATCCTAGCGCCCCTGAATTTGCTGTAAAGCACGCCCGCATCAAGGAGATGTTGGAACCTGAGCAGCAGAAGCAAGCGGCCCGTGAGGGCATGGCTAAGATTCAAAAAGCTGCGACGAGCTGGCAGAATCAACCTATCGGTTTTGTCACACTCTACCTCATCGTCATCTGCAGCATTTTGTTTGTTTGGAGCAACATGTTCGCTCCTCGCTCTGCGGACGGTAAATCTCTGGGGGTGATGTCACCGATACAGCGCTCTTTGATGTACGACTACCCTCAGGCGATGCAAGTGCTCACCCGTCTGGTTAAGGTGGAACCGGCAGTGACCGCAGATGAGCCCGATGATCAGGTTTCCAAAGAAGCTGCACATCTCATTACTCAGCTTGAGAACACGCCTGTCTGGACGGGTCTTTACGAAAAGGTCGTCCTCTACCTTCAGGGGCGAGGGTCCGAGATTTCTTGGGACCAGCCGATGTTCGAGAAAATCCGGCAGGGGGAGGTCTGGCGTCTCTTTACGCCCGCACTTCTGCATAGCGGCCTGATCCACATTCTCTTTAACATGCTGTGGCTCTTGGTTCTCGGGAAAGAGATGGAAGGGCGCCTTGGCCCTATGCGCTTTCTGCTGTTTGTCCTAATCACAGGTATTGTGTCCAATACGGCGCAATATCTAATGAGTGGCCCGCAGTTCGTAGGTATTTCCGGCGTGCTCTGTGCGCAGTTAGCGTTCATTGTCACACGCCAACAAAGGGCGCCTTGGGAAGGCTATCAGCTGCAGCGTAGCACGACCTCGTTTCTTTTTTTCTTCATCGCCGCGATGCTTGGCTTCCAGCTGGTATCTTTCACCACAGAAGTTATCTGGAACTATCCGCTAGCATCTAGAATCGCCAACACGGCACATATCTCTGGTGCGTGGATAGGTTTTGTTTTAGGGCACATGGAATTTTTCAGCTGGAAGAGCACGTCGTGAGTCTTTCACCCCACAAAAAGGGCGATCTACTGTTTAGTACATTAGGCTAGGAAGAGCTCCCACCCGCGACTGGAGCAGAAGCTTTCAATAGTTCATCAAAGGGCTCGCTCCAAGGGTTTAGGACAGAATTCAACATCTGCATAGGACCGTCATTTTCTTCAAATCTCTTGTGATTCGCCAGCTTTTGGATGCCCTTTGTCAGCTGAATCACCACAACCTTCACGTGCCATGCCTTTTTATACTCTATAGACGTCTGATCAGCGATTTCGTCCAGTGCTCTAGTAGCAAGACTGATGAGAACAGGGTTAAAGCGCTTGAGAAAAAGGGCTGACGACACTTGCTCTAAAGCTACCACTTGCTGCTCAGGGATCGACAACTCATGATCACCACTGTTCTTAAAAGCAAACAAGACGCGCGAGCGAATCAGCCCAAGAAGACTACTATGTGTCGGTGTTATCTTCAGGGCGGGGGCCATCTCATCACTAGCAACAAGTAAACAGCCTAACGTTTGCTCGAACAGTGAAGCAAATCTATCGCGATGCTGCTCCGAAAGGATTTGTACTTGTTCATTATGTTCTTTGGAGGCGAGTTCTTCATCCAACACCCACATCTCTTGGTTCAAAGCGCGCGCCACATATGTCGGCAACATCACACAAGACTCAAGTTCATCCACGCTAAGAGCGCGGACACGCTCAAGAATCCCTTCAGCAGCGAGCTCCACACTACTTCCGCCTCCTCCCTCGCACTCGAACATCTTGGAAGCCGCTGTAACTACCCTACATGTAAACGATGTTCCTTCTCTAAGCAAAGCACCAAAGGTCTTTGCAGAGCGTGCTTTAAGGTCGCCGTCGATGATGCTCGAAAGCTCTGGCAAGAGATCTCCAAGATGTAGGTGGTGTTTAGCGAATGTTTCAACATACGCATCAACATCAAACGGCCATTTCCCGTATTCACTATCGAGACGCATCGCGTATTCACAGGCCGCTAAAGAATCCAAGTCGCTGGCCCGGGCCAAGTCAAATTTGCTAGCCTTCTTTTGATTTTTTGAGAGGGCTCGTTGTTGAAGTACGGCGTCCACCGTCTTTGGTACTTGCGATGAGCTGCGTCTGAACCGCTGCAGAATGCTTGATGACCGCTTTTTCTTAGCCCCAAAGGCCGAGCTAGATCCTAATCTCGGCAACAAATGGGATTCCGACAAAGAAGGCGCAAATTTGGGCATACCGCACGGCATATCATCGGTAGTGCTAAGCCTTGGTGTTTTCTTTCGGGGGAGTTTCCCGATCTTTACAGCCGTTTTCTGTTTACCATCGCCTGAGGGAGAGTGAACCAAAGACTTGGATCGAAAATTGAGAAAACGGGGGCTAACGAGGGCTTCTACAGTCCCACTACCGCTTCCTACAACAGCATTAGGTGACTCACGGGTTCGCTCAGGTTCGTTATATGCCTCCCTTTCCTTTAATGCGGCCTTAAGATCCAACTGAAACCGGTCCATTTTTTTCACTCCATTAACATATTCCTTAACAGCAATCGAGATTACTCGCCTTACGCTCTATCCAATACTACCGTACGTAACAGGAGCTGATATTTTAAGAAACCGGTTAAAGAGGTCCTCGTATTTCTCCAGCACGATGTTCAAATACTGTAGGGGCCCATCGCTAACTTCAAAGCGCTGATGATTTGCTAGCTTCTGAATCAATTTGGTCACTTGAAGAACAACAACATGCACATGCCATGCTTTTTTGTATTCTTCAGAGTGACGGTCTTTAATAGCTCTAAGAGCTTGGGAAGAACACATCGTAAGGTAGGGGTTAAAACGTTTAAGAAACAAAGCTGATGACACTTGTTCGAGCGCAACAGAATGCTGCTCAGCCATTTCGACATCGTGACCACGGCTGCGATTATAGGCGTGGAGAATAGAGGTGCGAATAATTCCAAGCAACGCTTTATGTTGGCCAGTCATCTGGAGAGAAGACTCTGCGGCATCATCAAATAGGTTGGCAATGAGAGGCCCAATAGACGTGCTAAACCCTGCAGCGTTCTTCAACGCAATTGTGGTGCTTTTGTCGTCACTCTCCATAGCGGACAGCGGTCCATCTAAAGCCCACATATTGTTCGCTAAGCCTTCTTGAATATAGCGTGGAATGACAATGCAGTTCTCTAAATCCGCTATGCCTACATCGTCTATTAAGCTCAGTAGCTGCTTGGCCGCATTTTCTACGCGACTTCCTCCATCACCATGGCATTCAAATCTCTTGGACACAACGGTAATAAACCTACATGTAAATGTTGTTCCTTCTCGAAGCAGTGCATTCACTTTGTCAGGAAGACGCGCTGCCAAATCACTCTCGAGTATTTGTTGAAGCACCGGAATCAGATCGCCTTCTTTCAGGTGATAAGCAACGAAGGCTTCTAAGAAGCGCTCCTGATCGAAATCCCATTTTTTCCAAGCGGCAATCGGTTGCATTGCATAAGCGACGGCAAGTGATATGTCATCGGCAGCAGCAACTTCACTATCGTATGTGTTTGCAGCATCCTGGCTTTTCAGCTTGCGCCGTCCTTTCATTTCCGTTTTAAGGATACTCTCAAGACTTTTTTCCTTTGCGGATGAAGATGAGGACAAACTGAATCGACGACGCCCATTCGAGGAGCTATGCCCGCGTGACCCCGAGCTTGCACTCGTTTTCTTTCGAAGTACGTTAGGTGAGCTAGATGATCTAGCTGCGGTCTTGGGCAGGTTGATCTTAAGGCTGGGTTGAGAGACCGTCGTTGAAGCCAAAGGTAAGGGCGTTGCACTAGCGGGAAGTTCCATAGCCCTAATTCCACGCGATCGTCTCAACCTCCCTTTACCCGGTACACTATGCGTGCCTGGACCAGAAGGAGACGTGTTTTCGCTATCAGCTGTGTGCATCACTTTCTGCAAATGTGGACTTACCACTATTTTAGCAAAGGCACGTCCATTACTGGATCCTTGCCTTTCACTGCTCGTAGTGGAATCACTACTAACAGGCGAGCCGCCAGAACAGGTTCGGAGGACAGTTGTACCGCCGGTTTCTTCCTCGTCTTTTATACGCCCTACCCTTTCCCTTTGAGCAACGAGTGCTTCCAAATCTCGTTTAAATCCTGACAAACCTAATTTATTTTCATCCACTATTCATACCTAGTAAGTAATACATCGAAAATACAATATAATTTATACCACATACAAGACTTTCATACTATACCCTTTTACTCTCAAGTACATATATTCACCTGGCGACGACGTATATAGCGTTCTTCTCAACGCATCAAGACATAATCAGGAGATGCTTTTACAAAAAAAAGAGGGCGAGGGAACGGAGAGAGCAAGCCTGACGAGTATGTTAGGAAACCTCAATATGTTCATTTCTTTGAGCCCGAAGGGCTCTTCGGATGAATAGTACACTGTGGTTTCCTGAAACTCTCGTAAGGCCGGTTCATGGTCCACAAATGCCTCTGGAGCCATGAGTCGACCTTACAGGCCTCATGAGAAAATAAAGCTGTCGGAGCTATTATCCTCGACCACCGTAAACAATAGGAGCGGCATTATCGAGAAACTTATCAAAGATCTCGCGGTACTTTTCCAAAAATGGGTTAAAATTCTGAAGCGGTCCGTCGTAATCAGCAAAAAGGCTATGGTTTGCAAATTTCTGCGAGACCTTAGTCAAAGTAACGACAAAAACATTCACATGCCATGCCTTCGCATACTCTGGAGATGTGCGGTCTTTGATATCGGCCAATGTTTGGGAGGAAATAATCGTCAGAAGCGAGTTAAATCTCTTGAGAAACAGCGCTGCCCCCACCTGCTCCAGAGCAAGTGCGTGCTGCTTAGGGATAGTCAAGCCATGATCACGACTTTTATTGAGAGCGTGTAGCACTCGCGTACGAAGAAGGCCTAACAAGCCTTTGTAAGCCCCTGCAATCTGGAGACCTGCGTCCTCTTCGCCAACACCAAGAAGCCAGTCAATCTCACGCTTAACAAGCGAGCCACATCGCTTAACATTCCGTTTAGAAATAGCTGTGACCGCCTTAGCAATATCGTCTTCAGAAGACTGACTTCCCTCTTCGAGCTCCCAAATCCCCCGCCTTAGAGCTTGATCACAATAACGCGGCAAGATAGTGCTTCCCTTAAGCTCGTTTAGGGAATAACCCATAATACGCTCAAAAGCCCGCTCAGCGGCAAGTTCTACACAACTTACATCTGTGCCACCACACTCCAAGACCTGCGATGCGGTTGTCATAATTTTACATGTAAACGATGTCCCTTCACGAAGAAGTGCTTCATAGGTATCTCTGTTGCGCTTGGCCAAATCCTTTTCTAAGACCTTGGAAAGGATAAGCATCAGATCGCCAACTTTTAGGTGGTACATGACAAAAGCGTTTAGAAAGCTTGCTTGGTCAAAGTCCCATCTCTGCCAAAGCTCAGAACGCTGCATACAATAGGTGATAGCCAGTGTGATATCAGGTGAAGCAGCGAGGTTTACATCGAACTTATCGGCACATTCCTGACTTTTGCGTTTGCGGCGCCTCTTCATCACAGCTTTAAGTGGGATCTGCGTCTCCACCTTCTTGTTCGACGACGAGGCAGATAGGCTACGGATACGTTTAGGTCTGTACTTGTTCCCCTTGCGCTTCTTGTTTGTTTTTGCAGACGTATGCGACTCCCCTAGAATGGTTCCGGAATGGTCTGCTATGATGCTCGCACTGCCCTTTCTATCACCTCTAGGTGAAAGCATCAGACCTCTTAACGATCTGGTACGGCTCATGCGCTTAGTGCCTGCATCGCTGGCAGACGCAGCCTCAGAGTTAGACTCATCTTCCAACTTAGGCCTACGAAACGAGAACGTCTTAGTCAGTCTATTCCGTGGGCTAATGAGCGCAGGAACGTACGAGCGGCCCCCGCTAGATCCACGCGGGCTGGAAGCGGCTTCACTACCAGCATGTATAGGGCGAACGATAGTATCGCGTTTTTTTACAGCGCGTCTTTCTCGCCACTCTCGGTCATTGACAGCCGCTCTTAAACTGGGATTATTTTTGGGTAGGTTAGATTCAGTTACATCCATAGTCTGCCCTCCAAGGCATGGTACAATACTTCTAAAGTTTCGTTTTTATCACATTTAATAGTTTATTACTACTAGTTTTCGATATAAGATCGATTATTTAACCGATTTACAAGGTGCCCCACCTCTTTGTCATCTGGAACCGGGAACTTTAATCGGCGCATGATCGTCAAGGAACTGATCAAAGAGGCCAGTGTAGTGCCACAGCAAACGGTTCAATCGCTCTAGGAAGCCATCACTCTTTTCAAACCGCTGGTGGTTGGCGAACTTCTGCAGCACCTTGGAATAGGAAATAGCAACGGCGTGGACATGCCATGCCCTGGCATATTCCGGCGACGACTGATCCTGTATTTCACCCAAGGCCTTAGCTGCACCAATGGTGAGTAGTGGATTAAATCGCTTAAGAAAAAGCGCTGACGCAACCTGTTCAAGAGCTAGTGCGTGCATCTCGGCACTACTAAACTTTCTATCGCGGCAGCGATTGCATGCATGAAGTATGCACGTGCGGATTACTCCAAGAAGCGCTTGGTGACCATCGGTGAGCTGGAGTATGGGTGCACTATGCGCCTCACCAACGAGTAAACTAAACAGCTGATTTTTGATAAATAGGCTGAATGCTTCGTAGTTACGTTCTGCGATAGCCAGCTCTCTCTCCGAGGCGTCGACACCGGAAAGTTTGTCGTCGAGCTCCCAAAGCCCCTTTTGTAAAGCTTGATGGATATAGTTAGGCAACATGACAAGAGCTTTAAGTTCTTCTATAGAAAGTGCCCTGATATTCTTGAGAGTCCTATCAACAGCCTCTTCAACGCTGCCTTTGCCAGGACCACCTTCTAGAGCAATCGAAGCCGCTGTCACAAGTTTACAGGTGAAAGACAGGCCCTCTCGCAAAAGAAACTCAAACTTGTCAGAAGTCTTCGCTGCCAAATCAGCTTCAATAACCATTGAAAGAACCTGAATCAAATCCCCTGCTTTCAGATGATGGGTCACAAAGGCATTGAGATACTGATCTTGGTCAAAATCCCAGTCTCCCCACTCGCTGCTCGGCTGCATAGCATATGCAGAGACAAACTCAATATCAGATCCTTGCGCTATTTTTTTATCATACTTGTCAGCCGCCCTTTGACTCTTGCATGCGTTTCGCTGCTGCATTGTTTGCGCAAGGAAAACAGATAGTTCGGACTTCTCCGCAGACGCCGATGAGCAAGATCCGATAGCCCTGCCAGGCTTATCCTTCTTGCGGGGAGATAACAGCTTGACTACTCTACCTCGAGGACTCAAAGAGCCAGAAGAGCAACTCGCTCGAGATGAATCATGAGGCAGCACCTTTACTCCGCCAAAAGGCACTCTACTAATAGAGGCCTCCTTTGGTTGGTGTACATAGTCCCGCCCTCGGCTGCTGCCACGGGGAGTGGGTACCCTTCGCTGCCTCGCGGCGCTTCCTTCCTTTTCGTCCTGCCACTCTTTAGTTCCAAACAGTTCAGTGAGTTTCTTTTCAGAGCCACTTACCGCTAATATCTTTTGTTCCATATTCAGCCCTCCACAGCTTCATATATAATATCCATAGAACATAGATTCTACATCAAGTAACACTTTAATAATGTAAAAAACTACTCTCTTTGTCGTAGATATCATCGCTTCAATCGGTTAGACTGCTAGAGCGAGTAACAGCAAAACATGGAACGTGCCATGAAAATCACCTATGTCACAGGAAATGCGGGGAAGTTCTCCCATGCTCAATTCGTCCTTAAGGATTGGGAGCTCACACAAGTTGCGTTAGATTTACCTGAAATTCAGGGCAGCTCCGCAGAAATCGCAGGTGCCAAGGCCCGCGCGGCCGTGGACCAACTCAAGATCCCTCTTGTTGTCGAAGACGTAAGTATTAGATGTGCTGCACTTAACGGCTTGCCTGGCCCTTATGTAAAAGATTTTCTAAAACATCTTGGCGTGGAAGGTCTATGTGAACTTGTACACAAATACAATGACCACAACGCCGAAGCTCTCTGTACTGTAGCCTACATCGAACCCGGCAAGGAAGCGGTGCTCTTTGAAGGACGCGTGCAGGGTAGCATTGTCCATCCCAAAGGTGGCTTGGAATTTAACAAGTACAGCTGGAACCCCATCTTCCTCAAAGTCGACGAAAGCAGAACTTTTGCTGAAATGACAAAAGAAGAGTTCAGCGCCGTATCACCACGCACCCTAGCCCTTAAGCAACTTGAGCAGTATCTCCATACGCAAAACACGAGCCAACAATGACCGTCCGTGACCTCACAATCCTGGGCTGCTCCAGCCAGCAACCAACCCGACTGCGCAACCACGGCGCCTACCTGCTGCGCTGGAATGGCGAGGGCTTTCTCTTTGATCCCGGCGAGGGCACACAGCGCCAGTTCATCTTCGCTAATGTGGCCCCGCCGACGGTAACGCGAATCTTTGTATCGCACTTCCACGGCGACCATTGCCTTGGTTTGGGGTCTATGCTCATGCGGCTAAATTTGGATAAAGTCACCCACCCGATACACTGCTACTACCCTGCGAGTGGCAAAACCTACTTCGACCGCCTGCGCTATGGCACCGTCTACCACGAAACCATCAATGTCGTTGAGCACCCAGTCAGTGAAGAGGGTGTTGTCCACGACGATGGGCAGTTCCGTATTGAAGCGCGCTTCCTTAAGCACGGCATCGACAACATCGGCTGGCGCGTAACAGAGGCCGATCGCCGAAAATTCGACAAAGAAAAACTAAAACAGTTTGGTATTCAAGGCGAAAATGTACGCACGCTCAAGCGGGAGGGACAGATAGCGAGCGCAGGGGCGACGATCTCGCTCGAAGACGTCAGCCACATTGTCCCTGGCGACGCCTTCGCAGTGGTCATCGACACCCGCAGCTGCCCGAATGCTATCGAAATTGCACGCGGAGCAAAGGTTTTATTGTGCGAAAGCACCTACCTTGAAGAGGAGAAAATTCTCGCCTACAAGCACCATCACCTCACCGCCAAAGAAGCCGCTGCGATTGCTAAGGAAGCTGGAGTGGAGACACTGATTCTCACGCACTTTTCTGCGCGCTACCTGGATCTAACTCCTTTTGAAGAGGAGGCTCGCGAGATTTTCCCTAACACTTTCGCCGCCGATGACCTGAAGGTCTTTCCGTTTCCGCGCAACCCTGGCAAGTCGTAGGTAAAAAAAGAATCGGCCACGGGCTGGGGAAGGGAGTCTGTAATATGACGTAAACGTATACCTTCTCCTTAGCTTTTATTGTGATATCTGTTATGACATAGTGACTTAGTTACAAGGCTCAAACGAGAGGGGTTCCCGTGTTCATTGAAGCATGCTATCGCTTCCTAAAGCATCTACGTCAGGTTAAAAACGCCTCAGAACATACGGTGCGCAACTACGCTATCGATTTAAATGCGCTCAAGGGGTTCATCGAGAAGGAGCAGCTCACCAATTTGCCGGCTGAGGAACTTCCCGCTAAAATCCGCTACAACGAAGACTATTCCCAGCGCATTGGCGCCAAAGATGCCGTCATTAACTTGAACACCTTGGACAAGAAGGTACTGCGACGCTTTCTTGCAGATCTAACTCAGCAAGGCCACAGCAAAACAACGATTGTACGACGCCTCTCTTCCTTACGCACATTCTTCAAGTATGCACTGGGCCAGAGCTTGGTCGCCCATAATCCTACAGAAGGCCTAGAAAGCCCGAAGCTTGACAAACGCATCCCCGTTTCGTTGAGCTATGACCAAGTAAAAAAGCTTCTTGAGCAGCCCGACACAACAAATTTCTTAGGTTTCCGCGATCGCGCAATCATGGAGCTTTTTTACAGTTCTGGATTACGTGTCAGCGAGCTAGTTTCCCTCAATCGCAGTGATTTTGACCTAGTTGAGCGCGTCGTCAGGATACGGGGTAAAGGAAAAAAAGAGCGCGTAGTACCTATCACTGAAAATGCTGCGACGTGGGTGCAGTCCTATTTGGAGCACTCGGAGAGACACCGCGATTTCGATGGGCACCTAGCGGAACAAGATCCGGAAGCCATCTACCTCAACAAGCACGGCACGCGGCTAACGGCGCGTTCCGTGGACCGCAACTTCGAAAAATACCTTAAAGCTAGCGGTCTTTCTAGCAAGGTGACACCGCATACCATCCGCCACACCATCGCAACTCACTGGTTGGAGCAGGGAATGGACCTCAAAACCATCCAGGTGATTTTAGGTCACCGTACCATCGCAGCGACGACGATCTACACTCGAGTATCTCCGAAGCTAAAGAAGAAAGTCTACGACGAGGCCCACCCCAGAGCCTAAGCGGCATCTTGAAGGGGTTCTACGGTACGGCGTTTTTTGAAGACACGCAGATTGTCACGTTTGAGCATCCTCTCAAAGGCTGTATCAAGACGCTTACGCTCCTGCCCGTCAGGGTCATCAATGAGCGCCTTGGCCCAGCCCCCTGGTCCCCAGTTTTTGGGACTTGCGGGGTAGTAATTTTGCAGGAGGCCATAGTGCATGTAGGTGGCGGTACGATACTGTAACCCCGCCGCGCATAGCTCATCCCAGTGCTCTTGCTCATTCCTCATCTGCTCTATCAAGCCGTCGATGTAGTCCTCTCGATGCGTATAGCGCTCACGCCGCTGAAAACGTCGAATAGCAGCTACTAGAGTAGTAGCCCCGACTCGCGTGCCAACACTTAGAACTCCAAATGTGATTGTCGCTACCAGAAAAGGTAGAGAGGGGAGTCCTCCTGCCGCAACGCCAACCAAAGCTGTAGCCGCTACAGCAGTTCCACAGATAGCAAATACCTCTGAGACACGCACGAGATACTGTTCGATTTTCTTATCTTTAAGACGGTCGCGAAGAAACACTGTAGCAGTGTCGTGCATATATCGATGGGAGCCCACTAAAACGCCCAAAAGTTCATCTTTATTTGGGTCGGCAGCGGCCTCTAGAGTGATAGTCCCGATGTCGCGTTGTAGCTTCTCAAGTTCCTCATTGCGGTAGCTGTCCACCCATTTGAGATCCTTTTTTGCATCTTTGAGGTTGCCCGACGTCGAGCGCCATCCTAGCGTCATCAAGATCCCGGTGACAGGAAACATGGCAGCTTCCAGACTTAAGGCAAGAACACCCACACCTGGGACAAGCGAAAGCATCGCTAAGATGCTAGATACTGACTTAGCAACCTCCATACCGGCATACAGGGCTTGCGTGCCAGCGACCCCAAGCTCCTTTTTTGTCTCAGCAACATCAAGTTTTTCCGCTTCCTGTCCCAGCTCAAAGATCTTAGACCATAGAAAATCCCGCTCGTCTTGAAGGCGCTGCAGGTCTTCTCCTGAATGCCTTCCTGAGTTGATTTCAGCATCTAACGCGATGACCCCTTGGGTCACTGCATCAGTGACCTTCAACAGTTTCTTGTGGGCATTACGCGTAGACCAGAAGATCTTGGTTCCTTTGTAGAAACCATGAAAGTCCATCACCGCGCCAATCCACATGACTGGAGAAAACTCAAACGAGGCGCCGTCAGCGTCCCGCACTTCACGCTCCTTTTCGAGTAGTCGCTCCAAAAACTTGCGCTTTTTCCTGAAGAGCCCTTTGAAGATTTTTTTCCCTATATGGGCTCCGGTGCTGACATGCTCATAGAATTCTGTTCCAACGACATAGGCATCGTAAAGCGAAAGAATGGGTTCCGCTGCAGTTTCGATCGCCGCAAGAACTCGATCGCGTCGAGGATGGACCACTTTATTGAGAATTTTTGCTCTTCCCTTGGCTTCCTTAATGCTTTCCTCATAATGACGCAGCTGCAGATAGGCTACCGCTTGCTCTTTTGTGCTTAAGCCCCCCTGTTTGAGCCCCGCTTTTAGCCGCTTGCGTTCCTGCTTCATCAGTTCTAACTGTTGCTTGGTGATGATGAATTCGTCTGAGGGCTTGGCAGGACCGAAAGCCTGTCGCGATACACTGTCATACAGCTCTGAATGCCCCGACGCCAGCGCCATCTCTACGGATAGCCCGTCCACAACCTGAGCAAGAGCGTGTACCCCTGAAA
>JAJFMA010000075.1 GCA_021772415.1 Chlamydiota bacterium | reverse complement strand
TCGATCTCGCTAGAGGAATAGTCGAGGTCAATGTGGATATAAATGGCGAGCTTTACCTCTGTCCAGCAGACGAGGCTAAGCACTTGCAAGGCGTATATGATGTCTCAGTGAATGCCATCGAAGCCTTTGGTGATTCCTTCGCAAATGTCGTTCTGCCCCTACATAGGTTTTTCTATTCTGATACGTACGACGTGGCGTTGATTGCAATAGAAGAGGTTCCTGTCTCGCATAAAGCTTGGGACGAGATTGATGTAGAAGCGCAAAGCAACCAAAAGCTTGCATTGATGGCTGACGAAGCGGCTAACAATGTTATGGGGTTGTCTTACTATGCGGGGTTTGTAGTGAATGGAGAAAAGTCTGTACGATTGTCTGCGGATGAGTCCAAAGTCATCGTCAATGTGCTTCCTGATCAATATCCGTTATTTAGACTTGAGTCTGGGATCAAATACGATAAGCATGCAGGTTTTATACAGCGAAGCGACGGTGCATATACTACCTCTCAGCAATATGATGAGAGTGATGAAGACTATGCAGCGCGAGTGCACACGCTCGACAAAGCACAGAACGAACGAGGCAATAAAATAGTAATGGGACGCAAGCGCACACTTGAAGAGGTGGTACGTACCATCGCCACGCCTTCTTGGACATGTGAATTAATGGAGGCGCAGTTCGGGTGGCTAGACTTATTTACTGAACGCAACCTCCCGGGCGACCCTACTAAGAACGATATGGTCTCTTGGTTGCAAGAGGCCCTCGACAAAAGAGTCGACAGTCGTGGGGAATCTGCTCCATTATCTATCAGCGATCGATAGGCTCGAGTATCGGCCGTAAGCTCAGTACATGAAGAGGGCCGCATCCTGCGGCCCTCCGTCTTTCAATCAACTTATACCGCCTTTTCCTCGATGTATTCGTTTTCTAGGTCCGTGAGTCCTGGTGTTGCAGCGAGCATGGAAAACACCTGGAGCTCCAAAGGAGCGATAGAAAGGAGATAATCCTAGTAGACGGCGGACACCTCTGTACCAACAAATGTAATATAGATTTATTTAATAAAAGGTATTTCATTTAAATGAGTCATTGTATTATAAGTGCAGACCAACAAAACTAACCAACCAATCGTATAACCAAAGGTATTTCTATGAACAAATTTACTTCTACTGTGCTTTGTATGCTGTTGCTAATACAGGCAGCTACTTCCTTTGCCGATACGGAGCACGTCTGTAACCATGACATTGAATGCACCGAGGAGGGAGTCGCCATTGCAGTCCTGTTTCCAGACGGGAAAACAGCGGACGGTTTTAGGCAGAATGACGAAGTACACATTGCAGGGCGCGATGTTCCCTATACGCAATGGAAGGTGCGTTGGCCATTAGATAAAGTCTACACCTTGAAGGAAGATGGAGTAACCTACATCACCTGTCCTTCGAGCACTGCCCTGAAACTTGAAAAGCGTTATGACGAGCTAACGACGTATCTTGCGAGAGGTAGCCTTGGGGGCGGTATAGAATTTCAGGTCCCTCGTTACGAATTTTTTTATCCCGAGGATTACGGAGTACAACTGGATGTTGCTTTAGTGCGTATCGAAGAACTTCCAGTGTCTGACTGGTCTTGGGACGAGATCTGGCATGACGAGAACCTAGCAGCTACCTGGGGATTGGTGCCTGAGAATCGCATGGACAACTTCGGCACTCTTCCTGAATTACTTCTATTCCTCAACCGTTTTGGATTCTATCCGACAAATAGAGATTCTGCACAAATATCAGAAGATCTAAGCCATGTGGTGCTCCGAGTTCAGCCGGATGAAGCATATGATCGCGATAGCCTTAGCCCGCGCCGTGACAGAATGCGTAGATGTCTTAAGCGTGTAGTAAAATGGTTTGCGCCTAACTGGTGGATCAAAGAATGTCGTAAGGATGGTGATAAGGCCAGTTTTGGAACGGGTGTGCACAAGTACACGTCTAAGGATCGGTTGGGTTTTACGACCCAGGATGTAGAACAGTGGGTGTGGGAAGCTTCTACCTTTGATTGGGATGATGCCGATTCTGGCCAACATGCGTGCACTGCACCTTGGTGCATAGATTTCGACGACGAGGCGATCGAGTAATTCGCTTCATTTTTTGAGGGCCGCATCCTGCGGCCCTTTCGCATTTCTTATGCGGCCTTTTCTTCGACAAAATCCTCTTCCAAGTCCGTGAGTCCTGGTGTTGCAGCGAGCTGCTTGCGTACATCGGGCAGAGCTTCTCTTTGGATCATATATACCGCCACTGACGCCGCGTGCATAAGCTGTCCCTCGATGCTGTGCCTTTGGCGCGGGGTGACGGCGCGGTCGGCAATTTGCAAGTCCCACAGTAGCTGCGGGTTGTCGGCGCATGTGAGAGCGACGATGAGGAGCTGGCAGAGCTGATCTTCGACGACCTCGCCTGGTAAGTACTTGTCTTGCAATCTGTTAACGTGTTCACAGAAGAATTCGAGCTTCTTTTTTGGATGGCGCAGTTTGCTCATTTGGTTGATGAGTCTCGCGTCCTTGAGGAAGTTCTTGTTCTCGGCAATATCGTAGCTTTGAGGTCCTAGTAGATCCGCGCAGCCTTTCTCTATCATCTCCATGAAGCGTCGGCAGCAGAGAGCAAACAGCTGCATCTGCACTTTGGCTTTGAGTTTGTCACTTTGAGTGAGGTGACGAATGCGCCGACGTAAGGTGCGTCTAAGCTTACGTATGTGGGAGTTAATGACGTCGAAGTTGGCGTTACTGAACTGCTTATGAGATTTTGCTTGGATGCGTTTGTCCAGAAAGAAGATCTCTGGCTCGGCATCAAGTTGCCTAATGGCCTTTTGCACATTACGCAAGGGCTTGACAGCACTGCTTTCATCCACGAGGACTTCAGTGGCTTCAAGGACATCAAGGAGGCTCTTAGCTCCAGTGAGTTTTTCTAAAGTACTGAGGTTATCGCCACTAGGATTAAGGGCATAGCGCAAATACGCTTCTCCTAGCTTCTCTATAATGGATTTCATGACACATACCGTTATTAAAGTATTAAAATAGCTATTATGCTTACTTCTATTATATAAAATAAATATTTTATTGAAACGTAAATTATGAAATTTTTGTTCTGTTTCGTAAAGTAATTCAATTTTAATTTTATATTACAATAATTTATTTAATAAATGTTATTATGACTATAGACAAATGTAATTGCAGGGGATTATGATGGGAATTTTATCTATGTTGTTGGTTTTGTTGTTCTTGCCGATGCCTTCCTACGCTCAGGAAGTCGAGGATGTGCGTGTCAACCAGATTCAAATGAAGGGCACACACAATAGTTACCACGTTTTGCGACCATTTCACCCCTACCGGATTTTGCCAATTTGGATGGGAGAGTCGTTTCTTCCTTGGGATTACGAGCATGACGACATGGCTACGCAGCTTGGACAGCACGGAGTGCGTTCTATTGAGTTAGACATTCACTACCGAAAGGGCAAATTTCCCGTGTACCATATCTATGGTTTGGATGATGGCTCCAACTGCGAAGATTTGGAGGTCTGTTTATCCGAGATCCGTGACTGGTCTGACGAAAACCCCGATCATCACGTGCTCATGCTCTATATCGAACCTAAAGACCGCGATGATCCCAAGGACTTGGCACTGCGCAGGTTCGTTGCCGATCACTTCGATGAGCTTGAAGCCGTGATCATGGACAGTTTGGGCGCTGACAAGGTCTATACCCCTCAGCAGTTTCGTGGTGAATATGACTCTCTGCTCGATCGCGTCGCTGCGGAAGGGTGGCCGACGGTGGATGAAACGCGCGGTATGGTGATGGTGGTATGGAATGATCCTGACGAAGACCGTGACCACTATCTTGAGTATGGAGACGACATACCATCGAATCTAGTGATGTTTTTGCGTTCAACACGTGAGGAAATCTTTGAGGGAGAGCATTACAATTATGACGGTGTTTTCACGTCGATCGACGACGCCAAAGAAGAGGAGGATCAAGCCAACCTCCTGATTGAGATGGGTTTCATCGTGCGCACTTCAGCCGACGACCGAGGACTTAAGGGAGATCAAGCGCGCAAGGGTGATCGCAGCCTAGCTGATGCAGCACTTAAAAGCGGCGCGCAGATTGTCACTACAGATATCCCTAATAAACATGAGGACTTTGAGTACTGGCTAGATATTCCAGACGGCAGGCCTTCGCGCTGCAATCCCGTCAATGCCCCCGACGGATGTATCTCGGAGCTCATCGAGCTCTGGGTTCCAGATGAACCTGAAGAAGAACCCGTAGAAAAAATGTATTGGGACGAAGAGCTTTAGCAAGAGAATAAGCAGTCTGAGTCCTGTAGCGAGTGTAAAGAAATGTACAAAGTGAGCTTTACGGTGGTTCATTCGTGGTGCAGACAAATCTGTTCGGCGGCCTGAAAGGCCAGCAACCTGTATAGCCCAGGGCAGCGCCCTGGGAAAGTCCAAAATACACTCTGAGCGCTGTAAGTGCGACACATCCATGCGAAACATGTGTCGCACTTACAGCGCTCAAAAGCTTAATTAGCCTACCTGGGGCTACGCCCCAGGCTATA
>JAJFMA010000074.1 GCA_021772415.1 Chlamydiota bacterium | reverse complement strand
CTTCAAGCGCCCAAGGCCATCACTCGCCCCCTTGACCTAAAGGCGCTAATCGACGAAAATTCCTCCCCAAATCACATAATTACAATGTACTAGGGAGAGAACACGATGGATCATAATCCCCTTAACTATCTTGACCAAATTGTTGATGCCTTTAACCGAGATATTCACAGCAATGAAGGTCACATTCGCTTACGGCCAAACAACGAAGATGATGCTCTAGGACCAGATTATGTCCTTGAACGTAGCGGGTCAAACCTCAGTACAGTTGCGGCACGGACACAAGAGGTTCTCCCCAATATCCTCCTACACAGCGATGCAGCAAGCCTGCGATCTCCTAATTTAAGAGACCACCTTGCCCATCTGCTCACACATGTAAATACAATGAAAGAGCGCTACAGCGAGTGGAGCAAGAGCCTGATAGGAACAGGACACTGGTTCTACACCTTTCGGTGGAGTGAAGGTCTAACCCCTGAAATCGCGCAATCCAAACAGCTTGCAACGCAAATCGGAAACGTACAGTCGGTGCTGCAAAATATTCCTTCAAAGATCGCCGCCGAACAAGATGCCATTCCCGATGATCTTGCCAATTTACAAACACGCGCAGCAGCATTTATTGGTGGGTGCAACGCGCTGCATCAAAGTTCCAACGCGGGCTTGACCGGTCTACTCGCTCACATGGCGAACCAAGGGCTCGTAGATCCATACCTCACCACATGCCTACAAGATCCTGACAATCTGGCCACTTACAAGCAAAACATCGAAGACGGTTCAGGCGTGAGAGACATGTGCAGCCCATGGCTAGAAGCACAGCTGGAGACGGCTAAAACCGCTCTTGCAAATAGAGATATCGCTGGTTTAGAGACAGCCCTCACGCGCTATGTCACAGGCATGCAAAATCTTCATCCAGTATTCTCCGAAGGCGTGACCTGCAATCCCGTAGGGGATTTTGGACCAGACGAGTCACCACTCGGTGCTCTTCCCGCACGTATGCATAGCGTGGAAGGTCTCCAAAATGTGCTGGCTGATCTCAACAGCCATGAACTTGTTCTGCAGCTTCACTTCGATGCTACAGACAAATTCACTGAAGCTCTCCAGCATCGCGTGCGGGGAACTGCTCCAGCAGAAAATGCTGCAACACTCGAAGAATTAAGAACACTACTCCTAGACCTCAAAGCAGCAAATGGAGATGTTTTCACTCACAGGTTTGTTGGGTATTCAGCGCTTCTAGAGGGCCCACTAGCGCCCGTAGAAGGCCTCACGACACTCATCACGCTAGGTAAACACGTACGGTCGGCCAGTGTGGCTCTTGAAGCAGTTCCCGCGGACTTCGCCCAACAGCGACTGGCGTTACACGGACTGCTGAAATTTGCGATGACTCTATCCGATGAGGACCTCACAAGTGCACTGGTGACCTTCCCGAACTGTAACGACTCGGTTAGACAGCTACTCCACAACCGTGAAGCTTGCTGGCGAATCGGTGGAGCACTCTCTGGTGTTCCTCAATATGGAGCTTTCGCTGGTCCTACTGCAGTTGAGAATACCCTAAAGGAATCCGTCGAGCTTCTAGGCGCCGATGTCCGTGAACTAGTGTGGAATGGGGCTGGAGGAGCTTTCCATGGATTTGCTGAAGCTCGAGTTGATGACAGCAAGTGGCTGAGATTCGATGCAGGGTGCATTGCACGCTTCAAAACTGCCTTAGGTGTAGGAGCACTCAACACACTAGGTCTGGAAGTACGAGGACCTGTCGATAATGCCGGTCTCTTAGCTCTTACACAGATTTTGCAGCAGTGGGGCGATCTACCTGCGGTACACGTGCTCTACAAAAACGGAGAAAACCAGGTTCCCATAGACATTGACCTTAGCAACCTTCGTCCCGCACAAGCAAACTTTGCAGAGCGCATGGGTAAATTGAGATTTTTCCTTCCTGTGAAGATCGATGCATCCACAGTGCCTGTGGCACAACGCGTAGAAGCACTGCAGGGCCTTGCGAGCAGCTTCCCACATACGACATCTCTGTCGCTCAATGGCTGGGCTGTTGACGAGGGTGATTGTGATGCCATCCGCGATGAGTTGCTAGCATTAGTCAGCAAGCTACCGCATCTGAAAACCCTTGATTTAACAGGTACAAATCTAGCTCAAGAGGGTCTAATGGGGGCTCTGCATGCGCAGTGTCCATCACTTCTTGAGGTGAAGCACTCCGACGGCACCACAGACGCATTTGCTGCATTGTTAGCTGCGACAACAGAGCTGACATGGGGAAGTCCTCTAGACCCTCACCACACAACGGAAGGTCTCCAAGAGCTGCTAACAGCATATCCCAATATGAGAACACTCACCGTGCACCCTCAAAGCGCTGTAGATGGTGTGGAAGCACTTCTCGGGGGTAGCCCCGCTCTTAGCCAGATAGGAAGACTAGATGTGCTCGCACTGCCGGATGATAAGTGCGCTAAAGAAGACCTCTTTTTAACTGGGTTAGCTCCTCCACTTTGCGGAAGCATCCTGACCCAACACGCGGGAACTGTGCAGCACCTGACTTTGAGAGATGTCAACCTCTCAAAGAAAGTTAAAGACGCCCTCGCAGAATGCACAGAGCTGCGCACCCTTGACCTTAGAGGGTGCAGCGCATCGACCGACATCATTCCATTGCTTGTCGCATTACCGAACCTCACGGACGTCAAACTACCCACAACGCTCGCTACAGGTAAGACGCCCCTTGAGGAATGTACGTTTGACAATGTTATACTGGTACGTGACCTGGCGCTGGCATCCGATAAATTCCGACCCTACGCTTGGGGTGCATATACCGGGGATGAATCACATCGCTGGCTCCTGCAGCTGGCGCTAGCACAGAAGGGTGTTTCCATCGCAGGCAAAGATGCCGGAGAGACTCTCGACAGTGCGAAGTTCGCCGTATGGCTTAGCGCTTTTGGTGGTAACATGGCCGACGCTCCAGTTATGCCTGACGTCAAGACCGTGACCATTGAATATAATGCGATGCTAACTACGGCTCAACTCGCGCTTCTTGGGGAGAAATTCCCAGCTCTAGAAAGTCTCACGATAAAGGGGTGCCCACGACTTACCGACGCAGGTGGTATAGCATTGATCGCTGGGCTGCGAGAAAACTGCCCAAATATCACCCACCTGAACCTGTCGGGCAATCCAGGCATCACAAATGACACCTTCAAGAACGGCGATGATGTACGTGCTCTTCCCAATACACTCACGCATCTAAACATCACTGGCACTGCAGTGACCGATGCGGTGAAAGGTGAAGTTGGCGACGAGTATGCTACTCTTGCTAACATCGTGTATGAAGACAGGACGGCAGCCATCGAGGCATATGCTGTGCCACCCGCTGATATCGCAGCAGATGATCGCAGAACCATCCAAAACGATGACGGCAGCATCACACGCTTTGTGCATAAAGATCACGTTGGTGAGCGCTTGGGGGCTTTGGTTGGTGCTGACGCTGCCGTCGATGTCGATCTTGGTAACGCTGTCACTCAGCCTGTCTTCGATGCCTTCATCGAGTATCTGTACAAAGATGCGCTGCCTGCAAACATGACCGTCGAGACAACTAAGGGACTGTATGAATTGGCTCATACACACAACCTAGATGCTCTCAAGGCCAAGTGCAATCTGTCCCTTCGCAGTGCTATCACGGTCGACAACGTTGCAGACATATGGGCCTTTGCAACCAATGATGCGCACCCAGAGCCTGGACTGAAGAAGCAATGTTGGCTATATGCTCAAGCGTTTATGCGAAGCAACACGAGCGCGGCCATTCAGGAAATCCTGAATGCACCAGGAGTGGCGCTCTAACAGTGATGTGTGGGGGAGTTTCTCCCCCACCAAAACTCACTACAATCCTTCCAGCACTCGAGCTCGGGAGGTCTCCATGGACTGCGGCGCTTCGAGGCTTGGCAAAAACCCCAGGAGCCCATGGAGAGCGAGTTTCTTTTAAAGGACGCAACGATAAATACCCCTTCAGGGGGGCGTTGTAGCAAGCTTAAAAATAGAGAAGTCTTGGGGTCTGGCCTGATTAAGTGACACTTCCCGTTTGGGATGGGCGTAATGTATTCAAAAAACGCACCGGGCTGTCAGGAATGAACAATAAGAAGTGTCACTTTGTCAGGCCTGACCCCACATTGGCGTTCTCCCCTAAACATGTATATGTTCAGGCATTTCAAATAGCATTATTTCAGTCATATTCCACTCAAAAGCATCTGTTGAATCGTTTTAAGTGCTTTCACACACCGAAGAATTTAAGCCACAGCACTCTGACATATACGTAGACTTCATAAAGCCGGCGCGAAGAGGCTTCGCAAAAATTTCAAGACACTAATAGTTAGCAGGATAGATTTTCATGTAAAAGCTGTAATTCGGGCATGAAGACACGTGAAATACCTCGACAGATACCTGTGAGTGGAATATGACTGAAATAATGCTATTTGAAATACCTGAACGCACGTGTTCATGGGATAGCGTCAATATGGTACCTGCGTTGTGGGTCGAGGACTTTCTGGAACCCGTCCATACCTCCTGGCCCTACTCTGCAGGGGTTTGTTCCTTGCTTGAAGCACGCGAGACGTAAGTCATCAGGAACGGACGGATGCAGAATCAGGTGCCCAATACAGTGCCCTTTAGAGTCGGTGTTGTTCAAATCGGTATACTCAATCAGGCGCTCAAGACCGTCATATTGCTTAGCTCTTAGAGACTGAAAGATACTATGCGAAGCGTAAACAGAATGAATAAGCGCTCGATAGGCCCTATAGCTCTCGGGTATGAGATCAAAGGGGTCTAGATCTCCGTCCCCATCGTCATGAAATAGCTTGGCACCATGCTCGAGAAGTAGGAGTACAAGGTTTGGCGAAATACAGTGGATCATGGCACAGTGGGTGGCATTGACATCCTCAAGGCCTCGCATATTTGGATCAGCACCAAGTTCTAACCACTCGGAGACATCTTCCTCATAGCCCATTTTAAGGTCACTAATAAGTCGTGCTGTTGCGTAGAGTTCAAGAAGTCTATCTTCACCGACACTGCTTTTAGCCAGATCAAAAGCCGAAAAGCCCCCTCTATTTTTGACGTAGGGGTCCGCACCTGCTTCCATCAACATTTCCAGCTCGGACTCACTGCGTCCATTCCTCAAGGCCAGATGGAGGGCCGGGTCGCCATTCCTGTCACAAGCTTTGGGGTTGACCCCGTTAATCAGTTGCCATTCGATATCTGAGTTGTGATCACGGATCCGTCTAATAAGACGTGTTTCACCCTCAGTGTAGCCATCAACGACTGGAAGTAGATGAAAAGGAATCTTATTGCGATAGAGGGGGTAGGCAGGATCTATTTTCTTGTACTGCTGGTGCATGGGAACGACAACCAAGTCAGTTACCCTTTTTGAGCCGCTAGAGGATCCACACGAACTACAGGAACTTGTCAGTGTACGTGCACCAACGGACTCTGGGCTACGCTGGTCAAGGATCGAAGTACTAGTTGAAGATCCAAGCACCTGTGGAAAGAGAGACGACAATTTACCCCTAGTTCCATTGACGAATTCCATACAGGCTAGTCGAAACATACTTAACCTCATATAAATTAAGTACCTAGTATACGGATTTGAGTATTAATCACGAGGTTGGTTTGCTCCCAGGTCTGCTCGTTTAGCATTTACACGCTCTATGAGGACGTCATGGACGGGCTCCCCTTGCTCGATGAGCTCATCTACAAAACCAAAGAGCTTATATAACCCATACTCATCGGCTAGCTCCAAGCTTTGGTCAAGGATCTGCTGCACATAGTCGAAAGGGACAGTACCTTGATCCCAGCCTGCTCTCACCAACGAAACCGCAAGATACGGCATATAGAGTCCGGGGAAGGATATGAGTTCATGAGCCAAAGGAGCCAGCTGTCCTAGCATAGGCCGGTCATCGTAGAAGTACCAACAGAGGCCCAACACTGCTTCTGCGACAGCTATTTTCTCCTCCTCTGTTACCTGAGTGATGACACTGGATAGTGTTTCACGAACGTCTGTGATGTCGATGCCACCAAGTTCATAGAGTCCAGCCGTCAGTTTGATAACAGTCGTGTTGTCATGACGTGCTCGCGCTTGGTCTCTCAACATCGATATTGTCTCTGTGACGTTTCCCGCCACATCATCCTCAAGAAACGGGATAAGTTGGTGCATTGTATATTTCACACTTACCTTTTCCAGTAGGCGCTCAACGAGTTCCTTGCGCGACAGTTTGGATTTGGAGAGCGCTTCCTCTAAAAGTTGTTGTGAGTACTGTGATATTGATTCCTCCAGCCAAGACTCACTAAAGCTATGTTGCAGCATGTGAGCGTAGGCTTCCCGAGCCCACTCTACCTGCTGTTGGCTAGAAACCATCCACGTAAACTGAGTCAAAGCGTCCTTCTGATAGATTTCAGATAAATCTAAGCGCTCCGATAGTTGTGTGAGCAATGCCATCGTTATGATATCGCCCCAGCGTGATTCAGAGACGTATCCGTAGAATTTCACTACAACTACGAGGCTTTCATCGTCTTTTGACATACCGATCGAAAAGGAAGAACTATGCTGCCCTAAAGGCATACTAAAGTGATGCGTGATCCCCGATCGCGTGTAGCTCCTCCCTATGAGTCGAGGATGCATCTTAGGGGCATCCTCCCCTAGCTCCGCGGTATCACGCGGAGCTAAAGTAAGCAAACTCTCTTGCATTGATACAAATAACTCTGGAAGAGGAATTTCTAGGCTTTCGGACAGCATATTCACCTTAAACCCGAGGACATCTAGGAGATTTTGGTGAATGAGTGTGAAGACATCTTCAAGGGTTTGTGGCGGAGCTTGTGGAAGGATAGCATGGCTACCAAACAAGGCTGCATCGACCTGAAAACCTGGGGTTGGTCGAAGTTGGGATGCGTCAATGGGCATTTGTTCGAGTATCAGTTCGAGATCTGACATGTAGGGTTCAAGTCTATCATCCGAATAGGCTTCCTTTAATGAAAGCGGGAACCAGGTTTTGAGTAGACTAAGATAGTCTTGTAACATCTCTTTCATGTATTCGGCACGGGTATCTGGATCAATAGAAGCGCTACCCTTCATCGCTTTGATTGAAGCATCGAAAACGTCAATAAATTCTCCAAGAGTCGCGACAGCTACTACATCGACCATTGGAGATCCTTGTTGTGTAAGACTCACGACGCTTTGAGAGTCGTCGATTTTTGTGAAGACTTCTACTAGCATCTTCAGCTCTTTGTGAGCATCTGCAACGGTACTTTCATTAGCAAAAAGACTTTGCTGTCGCTCTAAGCGCTTGATTCGCCCCCGTATTACTTCAAGCCTACCTATCGATGCTTCTGTGTCCTCATCGAAGCCACCGAGCAGTAAATTGAGAGCAGTGAGGGATTCGTTTTGTGCAACGACATTGTAATTCATGGCCAACCACAAGGGGAGGATGCCCTGTCGTTGTACGGTATCGACTATTTCCAAGAATCTAGCTGCTTCTGCAGGCCTTTCGTCGTTTGCACAAAGGCTTCTATCCAGACTCTCTATGAAGCTGTCCCACTGTTCCCCTATCTCCTGCGATGGCGCATACCGAGAAATAAAGAGGTCGCTGAAGCATGAAAAGCCCCCAAGACCATCTACATATCCTAAGAGCTGATCTGAGCGTTCTGTAAGTTCCGTCATATCATCTAGCGCATACTGATGCAATCCTACGACCTGTGTTGGGTTGCCAACGAGGAGAGTACCAAGTATTTTAACATGCAGTAGCCGTTCCAATCGCGAAGCGTTGGGATTTGTCACACGTTCTTCGAGTTCACCAAAGGCTTGTCGTAGGCTTGTCCTATATTGGGATAAGGTCTCAGCAAAATAGGAGGCCAAGTTGTTATTTGTACTCTTGAGGTCTGCGATACGCTCATCTCCAGATTCAAAGACTGCTGCAACATTGGGTAATGTGCGCAACTCGTGCACCAGATCCGCAGACAGCTTTGTGTCGTCAGTATCGGATAGCTGCCGTAGTATATCTAAGGCGTCGGAATAGGCGCCTTCGTCACCGTCGACGGGGATGGCTCGCTTGGGATGCGCTACGTTGAGCGAAAAATAGATAGGAGCTGGATGATGAGCATAGCCCTCTTCGATGTAGTTAGCGACATCGTCTTTAGCGATATCCCACAGCACTAAAGTTCCTTGTTGGGAGTCGATCACAAGGTTGCCTTTACCCTCTAGTGACTTCATGAGTATGTCTTTATCGCTAAAGAAGAAGCTGGGGATGCCCATCCCCGAGAAATTGACAACAGGGTGTGAGTTGGCAGGTTCGTCCTTAAAGACGGCAACGGCTTTATGAAGACCTGGGCGAAAGGCGAGCTCGGCATCTTCGAGGGTATCTGCAATTAGAAGGGCCTTCAGATTGTCAAGTATCAGCACTTCGGAAAGTCCTGAAACCAGCGTCTTGCCCTGCATGCGTGTAAGTACCGGGGAAGCTTCCGTGCCAAGCTTGCCTAGCGCTACAAAGTCCAAATATGTGGGATGTGCCTCTGGTCTATTCACCGGTCGCGCTTGGACAGGGTATATGGTGCCATCACGAACGACAATTTCCATGTCAGTGGGGTGTCCTCCGTAGAATGCTTCGGTCTTAAGGCCTAGCTCATAGAGTCGTTTTAGCATATCTTCATCAAAAACACGCCTCCAGCGCAGATCTTTGTCGTTGTCGAGAATATCGAGTTTAACATTACCACCTTCATCGCGCACAGGCACAAGGCGCTCGGGTTTGTCACGATTGTCATAGACGATGATAAGTTCCCCGGGGCGACTACGCGAGGGAATCAAAAGAATGGTCTCTGTGGCAATCCCCAAATTCCCCACAACACCCTCTCCATGCCCATAGGTGGCGCTGATACGCATGACACGCATGTCTGGGTCATCGATGTAATTCGGTTCATTGGTGAAAAGTACCAAAGATATGGGTACCTTATCTGGCGATTTTTCTCCGCCAACCTTCTCTCCGATAAGCTGCTGAATCGTCACAGAGAGTTTGAGCGGCTGCTCAAAGGGATTCATGTCCGCTAAGATGCGGTTCTTTAACGAGAGGTAGCCAAAGTAGGAGGCGACGACATCACCAGAAGCCTGCATGACATCTTTGATCGACGGTGTGACATAAGCTACACTGACATTTCCTCCGGCGTTGGCAAGCTTCTTTGTGTCTTCGTCGCCGCTGCTACGTACCATAAGATACTGCTCATCGCGCGTCAGTGCCTTAAGCCAAGAAATGAAGTCATCGTCAATGCCGAGCGCGTCAAGAGCTGCTAGGTCATCACCGGCTGACGTAATAGCTACGCGTATCGCTGTTTGTAGTTCCTCGAGCTGTAGCTTCACTTCGGGGACATCGAGAAAAAACTCTTCGTCTTGGTTACTTTGGTGTTTAGTGAATTGCGCTCCGATATTTTTCCATTGCGCGATGATCTCTGGGTGCTTGGTCTCCAAGTAATCGACGACCTTAGAACTGGCGAGCCCACGGGGAATAGGTATCTCGACACCATCAAGCCCGCTTTCGCGTACTAGGCTGGCAAGTTCTAGAATTCTGCGATGCTTATTTCCGAATTCGTGGGTCGCCTCATAGGCACACGAACACAGCTCTGCGTCAATGCAAACACAGGACTGTTCCATGCGAAGCTCTTCCCCATAAGAGAAAGATGTGCCGATACAGAGGCACATTGCGATGGCAATCTGAAAAATATGGCGCATTGTTAAAATCTATCCTAAAAATAATTAGATACTACATTCTTATTACTAATTATATTTGAATCTATTATATAACTAAATAAATAGCATGATAATAATAATAATATTTAGATAACTAACATCAGTTATTTCACAAATACTTAGCACATGTCCACGTGACTGCATTGAAGAAGGCTAAAACGTAAAGAAGTCTTAGAGGACAAGTCCTTTCTCCATCCGGAAAACCATGGAGAACATGGAGGGAAGAGCATGGAGGTCATGGAGGAGTGAGCCCTACACACACCCCATTTAATCCATGAAAGGGGCCAGGTCTCACGTTGTTGAGAACGGGGCTGGGGCCCATAAGCGCTAACCTAAAACATGTACCGGGCAACTACGATCTCGTGATTAAGCGTGAAGCGCTGACACAGGTGGCCAGCTTCGGGCCTCAGAACAGACTTCTTTTGTAAACAAATTGACTTCCACCGAGCCTATCAAGCTTATTTCCGACACTCTCCAACGGGCTATATAGATCCTAAAATTTGCTCATTTTGGCCACGTCTAGTTGAAAAATGTCGAAAGTCGAGTCTGTGTCTCCGTGCTTGATCTTTCGTCTGTGGGCCATTCTTAGAACTTAGCTATTAAGTTTTTAATTAAAATATGTTATAATAATTAAAAGGGAATAGACTATACACGAGTGAGCTAGTGTACAAATCATTTTGGCATACAGTTTGCAAATACACACAATTCAACTGTAAACACGAGCCCCGTGTAACCACAGAACCTAAGCACTAAGGAGAGAGTTTATGGGATCACCGACACCCATCCCCCCCTCGGGGTCGCCGTCAATCACGCCGTCACCAACTCCAACGCCCCCACCTACGACACCGGCAGCACCCCCAGCAGCACCAGTAGCACCACCACCATCAGGAGGAGGAACCACAATTGCGGCATCGGAGTTTGTCCCCGATGACCCCCTACTGTACGATCTGCAACCGGGTCGTATTACCATTAATGAGACGTGGTTTCTGCAGGCCAACAACGAAACGGATTTGAAGCGAGACCTGCACGACATTGAATTCACTAACGCCGACATCAGCCGCAAGTTTTCCCAAGATGCACTGGGGCAGTTGTCAAACGTACTACGGCTGTTCAATGATTTGTTTTCGAAATTTCTATCAAACAAATTCGTCGCCGCCACCCTGAGCGCTCCGGCCCAGCAAGTGAACAATCAATCAACGCCCATGGACAACGCGATCCAGAATCACCAACCTCAGGGGGACACGTTCAATCAAGCGACCGCGGACTACAACACCGCCGTAGACGACTTCAATACGAAGTTAGCGGCAGGCTTTGCTAACGATGCGGAACGCGATGCCGCCATCAATGAGTACAATACTGCCGCAAACACCTATAACGCAGCCATGAACACTTACAACGCTTCGGCAAACGCTACCAACGCGGAAATCACTGCCTACAACAACAACATACCTCAATATAACGCCGCGGTGGATCAGGCGAATATCGACATCAATGCGGAAAATGTGATTAGAGCACAACAAGGACTGCCGCCACTGGCACTACAAGAATACCTTGCTCCTAAGGATTTGGTGGAGGTCAAAACCAATGTACCCCTGCTACCTACTGGTGTGGACCCTGCGGGACCTGTCGCGAATGCCACACCTGTGGAGGTTCCTCAGACTCAAGGAAAAATTATAGATCCAGGGAATCAGAATTTTAAAGAGGACTTCCTCGAGCCATTCTTTGATCCATTTGCCCTCCCAACCTTTGCTTACATTTCCACGTTTGACCGCTTATGGGACCTTCTTTTGGAAAACCGTACTGAACCCTTTTACTTAGATAAAGGTGTCGAAGATATCGTGCGTCCTGATCAGGCGGGCTCCGACGTCGACGAAGGCGGCGGCGAGGTAAAGGGCGAGTCCGCTGGTGGCTTTGGAATGGCATCCAAGGCCTTAGGTCTTGGTGGTGACGAATTAGAAGCTGCATTGAGTACAGGTATTTTTGAGCAGATGTTCAAAGAGTTCAATCGTGAGTCTCCAACAGCTCTTTTAGAAATCGCACAACCGTTTACACTGGGCTTTGTCATTCGAAACGCTCTGCGAGGGGCTCTGCCAGGACTTTCGTTCTTGGGAAGCGACCTGAGCAGTATCAACTTGGAAGGCCCTGGAGTGCGGCTTGCAATGGCTCTAGGAGCTGTTTCAAGCACATTGGGCATACTAAAATCCAACGATCTTAAGGACCAGGTAGGACCGCTAATCGATGAAATTCCAGGGCTCGAAAACCTTACACCAGATGAAAAACTGCGTTTGAGCAAAGACCTCAGTTCTGTGCTCACCAACGAAGTTCTTAAAGTCGCTGTGGGCCTGCTCTCCGAAGAAACGGGTAGTGTTGAGCTTCTCAACAGCCTCGATGCAGGCTTGCTTTTAGGTAACCCCGACGCTGCGGCTGGGCGTTTTGGCCTAGTAGAAGATAGCTTTGCTCAAATACTGGAGCAACAAGGCGGCGATGGCGTCGCTATCCCTCTTGGAGATTTCGTCTCCAATCAACTTATCAACTTAGGTGTTACGGGCACGGATCCCGCACGTATTGGCAATTTGGTTGCCTCTGAAATCGGAAGTAATGGCCTACCAGCAAGCCGTGAAGCTTTGGAAGATCGCTCCAGAGCCATTTCCGAAGACGTTCTTGGTGAGGGTGCGAATCCTGAACTGGGCCGTCAAATTGCTGATGCCGTCAGCCTATTTGGCATTGCAGGCGCAACGAAAGAAAGTCTTCAAGATACGCTTATAGGAAAGGTTGGACCTGCGCAGGCACTAGATCTTACCGATGAGGTTATCGTGCGCCTCTTTGGCTTTTCAGTAGATTTTGGTGAGTCCAAAATTGTGGAGCGTGCCAAAGATGAGCGAGGTGCCAACTCAGTGGTTAGAGCTGTCAAGGAACATGTAGGCATTCTTAAAGAACGCGATGACAGCAAACTTGCCGACGCCATCGGTGAGGAGTTCGATGACGCACAAAGGTCTATTACCGACTTAAGCCAGTTGCTTTCAGAGATTCTCGATCCCGGCCAGCAGTTCTTTGGTTTGATGTACGAAGGCGCCAGAGGCTCAAGCTTCGAGCGTGGTCACATCGACATCAAGGCCGGATAAGCGTGCGGCGGGGTCTCCCGCCGCCTTCTTATTTAAAAAATTTAGTTGAATAATACCCATTTTTGTTATATAATAATAGTATGGAGAGGTTTATCTGTAAGTACTGATTTATCTATAGTTTATAAACTATAACGAAATGGAAATTCGACAAAACCTCCTAACTTTTTTTGAAACTATCGATGGAGAGGAGAAAACACTATGGCAATTCTCGTAGAAGGATTAGGCCTAGTCAACGTCGAGAAGACTTCCACTGACGATGAAATTGTTGCCGCTTACCGCGCCAATTTCGAGGTGATTCAAGAGGTCTTTAACAAAGACCCTAACACAATCACGGCAGCAGATGCGGCTCGTTTGGGTGAGGCTATGGCGGGGATGAAGAGCTTAGCGGCCAACGGGCTAACGGTGACGACGACGGACAAAGACGGCAATCCCGTGCAAGGGCATATGTTGGTCACGCGCGATATGGCACGCCAGATAGACCTACTGTCGCGTTCCCTATCGGCAGCTGGCGTTTCAGGAACGCCAGATGTCACGGGAGTACGTCGTTGGCAGGACCTCGGCGTCGAAGGTGTGGATATCGTCATTACGCGTGCGGCACAGGCGATCGATAACAACAGATCGCTGCAAGCGTTGATAGAACTCGAGTATGTACGCACAGGAAATGAAGTCCTTTCCGAGCAGCTGGAGGCCCTACACGATGCGCTTAGCACCACCAAAAAATCCGTGGAAACGTTAACTGAGCTTCAAAGTATCCGCAACTTGCTGGAGCCTGAAGAGAGAGATCCTATTGACTTAGACGCTCTCCCATCAGACCTCGACGATGCTGTGGAACAATACAACACAGACTCTGAAGATGCCTATAAGCGCCCAATCGATCCGATTGTGGACTACCGTGGTAAGAACCCACAAGACGTCATTGCAGACGTGCAGCGCCTACGTACAGAACTGGCTGAACAGCTCACAGAGTTGGATAGGCTCAGTCCCCCTCAAATCGGGGACATGGGTCAAGCTGTCAGAGACGAGGCTTCCCTTGCTGGCAAAATCGACAAGATTTTGCAAGACATGCAGCGCGTCTTTGTCGACGAGGGTGATGGCCTGGAGACCATTTCACAAACGGAACTGGAAGACTGGTTGATAGACAACTTAGACAAGCACATCGATGAAGACGATCCACTTGACGTGAACTCAGCTGGAGACATTCAGCGCAACATATCTGGAGCTATTCAGGCAGCCACCAACCTCAACGACAAGCAGAAGGAAGACTTCCGACGTTACATGTTTGTGTTCGAGGAATTTTACAAGTCGGCTGCGGCGATGTTGAATCGCATCAACCAACTGGTTGAAAAAATGGCACAAAATGCTGGCCGATAGAGGCCATGCGGCAATATGCATCTGCCCCTTTGGCACGGAATATGCTCCATGTCATACGGTAGATTTGCAAACAAAGTAAATTAAACTTTGTTATATTTATTTTTTTAATTGTATAATGAATATAGATGAAACTGTAGATAGGTTAACTAACCTAGATATGAAACTATTTAAAGGAGGACAATCCTATGCCTCATGTTGAACAGGCTGGGGGTCCCTTTGCTGCGGAAGAGGACATTGACTTCTTCCTCAAGCTGGAACACAAGTTTTTTAAAGAGCAATCGACAGATCTAGCCAGTCTTCAGTCGGCATTAACGGCGACCGGAGGCTCGATCAGTCAATTTGATGCCTTGCTAGTTGCATACGGAAGTAAAGTGACGGATCCTGCGGACCGTAAGGTTTTTCCGCGGACCTGGGACGACTTCTACACGCATGTGCTCCAAGATGGCTTTGGCCAGACTCCGGGAGACCCGCGCAACAACGCACTGTTTCAAGCGTTTTTTGTCGAGTACCTTGACATCCTTAAGGTTACTTCTGGTGACTGGTCGGGAGTGGACGTTTCTACGCTACAAGATCAGTTCGTCGAAGCTTTCAACGAATTTTTGGATGGATACCACTTTTTATCGAATCCTGGCCAGCCAGACGACGGAGCTGCGGGAGATACGACGTTCTTTTTGACGAACTTCACAGAGTTCATGACCCTCACGGGTGTGCACAGAACGGACTTAGTAACAGGTAACATCTCCGCCTACGAGCAGATTTTTAAGGCATTCTTCCCAGCAGGCACTGAAGAACAGTTTGTGGCACTTCGCAATTCACTCATTGAAGAATTCCGGGAAGACAGCGACTACTACCTACCGAGTCATGCGATGAGAAAGTGGTATGACAAGGTCCAGCAAGAGTATCTGGCGACACAGCTAGGAGCAAATTCAGTCAAGGGCACAGAAGGCGTGCGACTGGTGATCATCTGGCGTTTATTTAACTTAGTCGTCGAGATGATAGGTACGATCCAGAAAGTTGGATCGGTACTTGCTGACCGCTTGGGCTTTTTAACCCGTTATCAAAAGGCTTACACCGAGTTGATGGCAGACGTTCCTGTGTTCACTAAAGGCGACGATAGTCCTTTTGGTGGCGAGGACGATGACTCTGCGGAAGCTCGACAGGAATTAAACCCGAAGAACCAGACGTTGACAGAGAACCTGCGTTCGTTCCGTTCCATTATTAGTGACGAAGCGAAGGCATTGCAATCGAACGTGAACCAGGTCAACGAATCTGTGAACCAGCAGTCGAACCTTGCAACAGCGATACTGCAGCAGATGAGTACCATACTACAGGCCATTTATCGCTAGTGGTCTTTGTGGTGCCATAACGGCAGAAGTGCGGACTCAAGACGCGACTTAGAAGGGAACCAGTCAAGAACTAGAACTAGGCAAGATAAAGAGATCGTTTGTGAAGGAGGAAACACTCATGGCCGATGCAAAGAAGTCTAAGAGTGAAACTGCACGTAAAGTCGGAGACGCGACGAAAGAGGAGATTCGCGATGCCGTCGAAGGTGTGATGTCAGATGTTTTTGAAAAGGGCATGCTTCCCAAAGATGCCATGGGCTTGAGCGACAGTATGGTGGAGGGCATTTATGGCCACGCCTACCGTCTGTATAACTCGGGTCAGTATCGTGAGGCAAGCCAACTATTTCGTCTGTTGGTGATGTTAAACGCCACCGAGCCTAAGTATGTGTTGGGTTTGGCGGCTTGCTATCACCTATTGGGTGAATATGACAATGCGTTAATGACCTATTCGGTCGTTGAAGTGTTAAATCCTGAAGATCCGATGCCGTGCTATCACGCTTCGGATTGCTATGCCAATCTAGGCTTAATGGATTTAGCTTTCGACCACTTGGAATATGCGCGAGAAAAATGTGGAAACCTTCCTGAGTATGCAATACTCAAGGACCGCATTAAGCTCACAGTTAAGAATATGAAAGAAGTCGGCAAAGGCGACGCCAATAAAGAAGAGGACGAGGGGGTGCAGGAAAAGAAGAAACAGAAAAAGCCCGCGACAAAGGGCAAGGAAAAGGCATAGGCAAGGAGGATTAGATGCCAGGAGCCATGCCGGTCGGCGGGGGAGTCGACGGTCCACAGTATGCTGATTTCCAGGATGCTACAGACCAACAGCAGATAGCTGGAGCTGCGCAGTCAGCGCGTCAGAGCATTAACCTTGTTGAGGATACCTTAACGATGGATATTGCTAAGTTCGCTGGTGAAGTCAAGCTGCAGCAGAGCAAAGCAGAAGCCCCGGTGATCGCGCCCTTTATTAAGATCCGTACTACGGGCCCCTTGGAGATGGCGACCAGAAGTCTGGCCCAGATCAAGGAGGAATTTTTGCGTCTACTGGAGAAGCTTTCTCCGAAGCTACGAGCCCAGCTATTGAAAGACATGAGCCTCCCCAAGGAGCAACGAGACCCTAATTTGCGAGGGTTAGAGCATACCCTGTTACGTGAGGCCGAAGCCAATCTTTGGGCCAGAGGTATTTTGGTCCGTCGTCAAAGTGACGAAGAGGATGACGAAGGTCAAGAGAGTGACGAGAGGGGGATTTTTGCGTCTGAAGACGAGGACCCTCCCTTTAAAGCTGGGGACGTGATACCGCCAGCACATCTGGTTCCTATAGCAATATTGGAACCCCACGTGATGTCACACGAGGAGATGTGCAAGCAAGTCGATGCCAACGCATGGCACGCTGTACACATGCAGCTACGCACTTTGGAAGCGCAGTACAAAGGCATGGCCAAAGACGACATACGCCGTGCGATTGTGCGTGACGCTATTAAGGTTGCGATAGACATATTAAAGGATGCACGCAGCTTTTTGGATTTACGCTATGCCGCGGGCTACGACAAAGCTCGCAAAGGCGCCAAGAGCTTTAAGGCGGCAAGCCCCACCTTCATTGCTCGACAAAAAGAAGTCTTTTCTCAGGCCTTAGGAGGCGAGGAAAGCGAAGGATTACGAATACTTATTTCCGCGACCTTAGACGTCGCGCAACTAGCAACATCGCTCATGAGCAGTCGCAGCCCCTCGGCTGCGTTATCGACTACCGGAGCGGCGATGTGCCACACGTTATTGATGAAGCAAAGCTCTTGGGTTGGCCAGGAGATGGTGGCGGTGTGGGATATCGGTGAACAGGTCATTAAAGGCCTGGGATTAGACGATGCCACCAACGAGCTGTTGACCTTAGTCATGCTAGTGCTTCAAGCGGTGGCGTGGCTAGCAGTTACAGCGGAAGATTTGGTTCCACTGCAGCACTACAAACCGAAGTCTCAAGTAGGAATTTCCTTAGTGGGGACAACAGGTGCTGACGAACCAGATTTAAAAGATAAAGCCCATATCACCTCGGTGCAGGCAGCGGCCTTCACTTTGGCAGTGGCACATGTCCTGCGGGGCATTGCACCAGAGCTTGCTCGCAGTTTGGGGGATTGGGACGATACAACACTACAGGCGCTTGCCTATGTGACACAGCTGCTATCGCTGACTGTAAACCGCATCACAGGCGTAGCACTGTTTGACAAATTAGACGTCACAGACAGCGTCTATGCAAAAGCTATCGCGACGGCCAGTTGCCAGGCCGCGCAAGCACTCGTTGTTTTTGGCGATGACCTTGAAGAAGCTAATGTCATCGCAGAAGTAACCAAGGAACTGAAACTTGGCCAGCTTGCGTACGAGGACTCACGTTTTCAATCGCAGATGGCCACTAGGCAAGAACAGTTAGAAGAATATGGAGTGAAGAGTGACGACCTCATTAAAGGAGGTCAGCAACTCGTTGACATCATCGGCAATCTCGCAATCGAGATCGCCGTAATTACCAGCGGCTCGGGCAAGATCACCCCGAATGTAAACGTGATGATCGGCTAAAAATCAGTTGAGGAAGGAGAGAGAACATGGTCGACGTAGACGAGCTCACAGCAGCTATCCTGGAGATGGCGGGCGAGAATGCCGAGGAGATGCAGCCAGCCTTTGACTTGATCGTCAAAGAAATCATGGGCGGCAAGCTCCCTAAAGATGCCATCGGCATGGACTCTAGAACCCTTGAAGGGCTGTATAGCCAGGCTTACAACCACTATAATTCAGGGAAATATATTGAAGCTGCACGACTATTTCACACCCTACAGCTATTGGATGGCACCGAACCCAAATTTCAACTTGGATTAGCAGCATGCTATCAGATGTTGGAGGAGTACAAGAACGCCATACTCGTATTCGCAAACCTTACTCTCATCGACCCTGAGACACCTGTACCGCATTTCCATACATCGGACTGCTACCTAAAAATGGACCTGGTTCCAGCAGCTATTGCTGAGCTGGAAATGACCGTAGAGCTATGTGGTGAGCAGCCGCAATACGAGATGATGAAGGAGCGAGCAATGCTTCGAATGGAACAACTGAAAGAGAAGGGTGCTCTCGACAAAAGCTTAGAGCGCCCTCCCGAAGTCGAAGCTCCAGAAGAATAGAATTAAACGCATTATAATAAGGAGGTAATCTATGTCCGATATGACCACAGGCGGAGACCCCATGGGAGGTCCCGACCTTTCGGCGTACATGGATTCCGCCCCCGTAGAGGGAAAAGAACAAGTAGCCGCTACAGGACAGACTACACCGGCACCGCAGTCGAAACCGGTAGACATCAAAGACACGATGGGAGCGAGCACGGACGAAAAGGTAAAGTCAGGTGATAAGGAATATCAAGCCACTGCCGACAAGCCATCGCTTCCGAAGAATTTAAACCCCAAGGCTTCGACGGCACCTAAAGAGCGCCATGCCGGAGACCTTGCTGACCAGGACGAAGAGCAGTTTGCTGAAGCACTTGGCCGTATGGAACCGGGCCTTCGCCAGCAAGTCGTGAAGAACATGCAGAAGCCACCTGCCGAGCAGGATCCTGACCTTGGAGGCTTTGAAGAAGCCGTCATGGCCGGCGGCCAAGATGTTGTCGCTGCCAAAAATTTTGTGGCAGATCAACAAGGGCAACAAGCTACCGGAGATGTCGTTGCTAAAGGTGAAATGCAAATATCTCCCGAACTCTTGGCCAAAATGCAAAGCGGAGAGCAGCTCAGTAAAGCGGAGATTGCACAGCTACAGCAGCTCGTACAGAGTGGAGAACTTCCTCCGGAGCAGGCGGCGCAAGTACGTGACCAGCTAGCGCAGCAAGGTGTGGAGACACCTACAGGAAAATTTGAAGTACCCGAGGAGTTTGCCAAAGCAACTGAAGGGCTTAAATCGGGAGAGATCCCCAATTTTGCTGGGCAGGACCTTGCTGCACAGATGGAGAAGTTAGGACTTGGAAAGGTTGATCCATCAACGATGAATTTCCAAGACATCCAAACGCTCGCGGCCAAAAACGGGGTACAGGTACTGGAAAATCAGGCGCGTGTGACGCAAGCCACCGCAGATGCTCTTCCTGCTGATGACCCCGGAAAGATGGCCTTGAATGACTTTTTGAAATTCATCGCAGAAGTCATTGGAGAAGCCAAAGAGTTCTTAGCTCTGATGAAATCCATGGACGCCGACGAAGCGAAGAAAGCGTCGGTGGGCCAGAAAGAGGTTATGGCAGCAAAGCTCGAGAAGCAGATGAAGCAGATCGAGAAAGCGCAGAAGATGAAGAAGAAAGCCGACACCCTCGGCACCATCATGAAAGTCGTCAGCATTGTGATGGCCGTAGCCTTCCTTGTGATGGCTATAGTAAGTGGTGGATCACTCCTCGCTATTGCGATAGCCGCGATTGGCGTCTTGATTGCCGTCATAGCAGCGACAACAACTATTATCGATGACGCCTTTGAAGCCATTGTCGACAAGATGGTGGAGGTGTTTAAATCGATGGGTATGTCGGATGAGATGGCCGAAATCATGGCGATGGTTGTGATGATTGTGCTGATTATCGTCGTTGCGCTCATCACAAAAGGCGCTGCAGCCAAGTTCGGCACCAAACATGTGGTAGACAAGCTTGGCCCAGAACTCGCCAAGAAAGCCACAACGAAGGTCGCCAACGCCGTTGCCATTAACGTCGCGACAACAGGTATCACGCACAGTGGCGTATTAACGCGAGGCATCAAGCCCTTCCTCACTGAAGTACTCGGTATGGATGAAGAAACCGCTGAGATCGTCGCGATGGTGATCGCTATGGTTGCGATGTTAGCACTCATGCTCGCCGGCGCCAAACAGATGATGGGCGCCAGCAAGGCTGTAGCACAGTCCTCTACGGGCTCCATGGGCCGAGGCATTGAGCAAATTGCCCAACAGCTGCAGATGGCCTCGTCAGCCGTTGAAACACTAGCACAGGTTCTGTCAGCCGTCATGAACATTAGAATGGCTGGTTTAGCCAAAGAAAAGTCAGAGCTTGAAGCGCAGCTAGCTGAACTCGATGCGCAGCTTGAAGGTTATGGCTTACAACGTGAAGAAATCACCGCTGGAATGGAGCAGATACAAGATCTGTCAAACTTTATGTCCGACAGCTTTGTTAAGATTGTGGAAAGCTACTCCGATATAGTTAGTGGCGCAACCAAGGCGGCGTAATAGAAAGCTACCAACACCATCGCTGATGGTGTCACACAGTAAGGAGGAAACTAATAAGCGACGGCACTCAAACGCGGAATCGATACCGCTCCTCCCGGACCACCACCGCGGTTTTGAGGGCCTGACAATCGGACTTACAGCCACCCTATGGGAGTGTTGTAAGTCCCCTAGATAACCCAAAATAGGGAAGGAGAAATCACGTATGAGTGACTCATCCATACAAGGACAACAGCCGTCACCAGACTTTTCGGTAAACAAAGCGTTGTCTGACCAAGAAGAGGCGCAGCTTGGCGATGCCGTTCACGGTGCTACCAGGGCCACAGCGGCGCAAGCCAAGGGTGACGCTGCCGCAAAAGACCAGGTCGTCGTGGCGGACCAGCAGGCTGCTAAAGCACCTCCAGGTGCTAAGGGCCCAAACGCTCCTCAGCTTCCTGCGCCGGGATCGGAAACGGTACCTACAGCAGAGAACACTGGGAACGCATGGCTCGCACCTTCGTATTTAGTCGACTTTCTGGAAAAGATGTCGGACTACCTCAAAGAAAAGCAAGGCGAACGCCTGCAAGAGGGACAGCTTAAGGTCAAAGGCATGGAAATGACAGATGCCCTTGGAGCCGAGAAAGCTGCGGAGATCTTGTCCAAAGGCTTGAAGGAAATGGCCAAACACCTGATTTCAGCAGCCATCAACATCGGTAGCGCTGGCATGGGAGTGAGAAACCTCGGACAGCGAGCTAAACTTGCCAAGCAACAAAAGCAAGTTGGAAAAGAGGTAGGCAAAGAGCCAACCGCGGGCATGAGTCAGACTGATAAAAAAGCCTATGACGCCCAACAACCAACAGTGTCACGTCTTGAAGCAAAGCAACAAGCAAACGCTGCTGCGGGAAACAAAAACGCGGCAGGTGAGGGAAAGCTCACCGACAAGGAACACGCAGAACTTGCTAAGGCTAAGGGAAAGCAAAAAGAGCTCACGGACAAAGTAGAACACCAACAGAGCCGAGAAATACAAACCAAACTAGATGGTCTGCACGCAGAGTCGCAGGTGGTTAACCAGTTCGCGCAAGGCTTAACAGGCCTCAACGAAGCGTTTATGGGCATGCTTGTCACGCTAGACGAGAAGGAACTCGCCGAAATTGAGACCGAATCGGATATCAACAGGCAATTTACACAGTCCGCTGGAGAAGCAGGTCGCTCTGTTGCCGATGATATTGGGGCGGCAATAGCTGCCATGCAGAAGGCACAGGAAGGCCAAACCCAGAGCTTTAGGTTTACCCAAGCGGCATAAAGCGCGAGCTTTAGAAGTCTACTGTCACCCACGCTCTGTCTCGCGACTGCAGCTGTAGTCACGAGACTTAGGTGGGTTTTTGGCGCTTTTTTCCGCCCTAAGTCTGCGTGGTTATGCGAAAGAAACGCAAAGACGCAGAGTAAAAAAGACGCAAAGATCTGAATGATAGTGGTATAGTAGACCTCTCTGCGTCTTTTGATCTTTGCATCTTTGCGTTTTTCTCGTACGAATACAAGTAGCCCCTTGCAAAGGCTCGTAGAAACGAAATAGTGACAGCACAAAGACAAAAAGGATGTGATCGACAAGGGAAGGCTCCTGTCTAGCAACCCGTTTCGACAGAGACACTGACCTGATACTGAGTGCTATACGAACAAAATACAGCTCCTTTCCCTCGTTTGGCGCGGATTTTGCACTTGTATAGCACGCCAAAGGGGCATGCGAAGTAAGGAGAAAGATCATGAGTCTAAGTCAAATGATGGAGCGCTTCCAGAAGGAACTAGAGCTGGACAAGGAGATTCCACAAGATGACATGGGCAATTACATGGTGAGCATGGACGAAGATATCGTCATGTACATTAACGATCTCAACCCTGGAATCGAGCTTCAGTGTGAAGTAGCCGAGTGCCCCACAGAGGCCTTGGAAGCCTTTTTGACCGATATGATGCTCGCAAATCTCTTTGGCCAAGGAACTGAAGGAGCTGTGTTAGGGTTAAACGATGAAGGCGATGCCTTGACCCTATCACAGGAAATCGACTACAATGTTGACTACGAACGATTTAGAGACCATATCGAAGATTTTATGAACGCAGTAGACTTCTGGCGCAGTGAAGCACTTCACCACAAGGCCGCGTGAAGAACGTGGGAAAAAGCTTGGGAAGTATGTATAATGATAGCGCTCGCCTCATGGAAATGCTGTGTAAGACAAAAAATGGTAATCCGCTATGACGGCTAAATTAATTGCAGAAGAAGGCGAACTTGAAGGGCTAGTGCTCTCCTTCGACGACGGCGAGGAGTGGATCATCGGTCGCGATCCCGATACCTGCCAACTGGTGGTAGAGGATCCGGATGTATCCAATGAACACCTTGTCGCGCGTCGTCAAGACGACGGTATCGCCTTAGAAAATCTCAGCAGCACCAACCCCGCTTTGGTCAATGACGACCAAATCGAGGGCTCACTCATGCTCGAACATGGCGACGCCGTGCGCATTGGCGGAGGCATCTTCCGCTTCTACACTGAGATTGGTGGGCAGCAAATGGGCAAAAGCGCTGATGCTCCTAAAGCTGAAAAACGAGGCACTAAGGCCGCGGTCGAAGAAGAAGAAGAAGAAGACGACGACGACGCTGCTGATGATACGCTCTTCGAGGATGAAGCCGACGACCAGGAGCAGCTTCTTGCTGACATCGACTTTGATCTATCCGAAACGGGCCGCTGGCTCCTTAAAGTCATCGCCGGCCCTAACAACGGCGCCGAGTTTTCGATGGAGCCCGGTTTATCCTATGTATTAGGGACGGATTCCTCCAAGTGCGACATCGTCTTCCACGATGTCAGTGTCTCGCGCCAACATGCCAAAATCTCGATTGGAAACGACAATCAAATTAAAATCGCCGACCTGAAGAGCCGCAACGGCATCCTTGTCGACGAAAAGAAGATCAAGGGAAAATCCGCCCTAGCATCCAAATCCGTTGTGTCTTTGGGTACGACAAGCTTCATCGTGTTTGACCGAGAAGCGGACCGGGATACGATCATCACTCCCTTACTTCCTTCTATTGTCAAAAGCCTTAAGGGTGACGCCCCTGCCGCAGCGCAAGCCACGCCACAGGCCGCTAGCGCTCCGGAATCTCCGAAGCAAGAACCTGAGACAAGCATCCCCAAAACTCGCGGCGCCTTCGGACGCCTTGTCGTCTTAGGCCTAGTTGTTGGTCTGTTCGCCATCATAGGCATGGGAACCACCTCGCTTTTCCGCAGCCAGGAAATCACCGTCAAAGAAATCGACACCGAAGCTGAACTCGAAAAGGTGATGATGCAGTTCCCCACGATCAAATACACCTTCAGTCCTAGCAGCGGTAAACTGCTACTGATAGGCCACGTGCAAAAGAACGTCGACAAAGCACAACTCAAATACAACTTGCAAGGGCTCACCTTTATCCGAGATATCGACGACACAAACCTCGTCATCGATGAATATGTCGTCCAGCAGACCAATATCACGCTGGCACGAAACCCCGTATGGCACGGTGTCAGCCTCACCTCACCGTCCGCAGGACGCTTCGTCCTCTCCGGATATCTCGACACTCACGAGCAAGCCGAAAAGCTCTCGGACTTTATTTCCCAGAACTTCCCCTACCTCGACCTGCTAGAAAAGAGACTCATCGTAGAAGAAGACGAAATCAACACCATCTCAGTCTTACTCCAAGAGCAGGGCTTCAAGGATGTCCAAGTCCAAATGCGCGGTGGCGAACTCACCCTGTCTGGAACTATCCGCGCCGGCCGTGGAACGCAATTCGATAAAATGATTGCCTCTTTTAAGCGTAACGCCGGTGTGCGTAATGTGAAAAACTTCGTAGTCGAACTCGAGGCCGAAGAATCCATTATTGACCTTACCGACAGCTATAAAGTGACAGGCTCGTCAGGACGCGGCGGCGTCACCGTCAATGTGGTCATCGCTGGACGTATTCTAGCTGTAGGCGATCTACTCGATGGCATGACAATCAAAGAAATTAAGCGCGATGTGATCCAGTTAGAACGGGAAGGTGTAAAATATAAGATTGAATATAATAAGTAAGATGTGGTATAATGAATTAAAAGGAGAAGTAGGCATTGGTAGCCTACTTTCTAATTTAAGAGGTTGCAGATGTTTGGCTTAGGCGACAAAGACAAAGAGAAACAAGACAAAAAAGAAACTGTTTTCGATCTCGAGCAAGACCTTGAAAGTCCTGCACAGCGTCGCGAGGTGCAACAGCGCATCCAAGCTCGCATGCTGCAAATTAAGAATTTATTGAGAAGCGGTTTAGATAAATCCGAGTTCAATGATTTCGGTCATTTACTACACGGATATGCCGCACTGTTAAAAGTGGTGGCGCGTTTTGGCGCTAAGTCGTAGAATATAAGGTGCAAGACGTCGTTACTCCGGCTATCGATAGAGTAAGCCGAGCGACAGTTGATACTCTCTTCGAAGATCATCCCTCGCTGAGCCGCCCTATCGCACCGGAAAGGCTACTAATGCCAGACAGCTATCAGTAGATAAAATTGCTTGAACCAACAGGAGGGTCTTATGGCCATCGCTAGAGAAGCATTTAGCATGGAAGCCCTGATTGAGATTGTGGATGCAGCCACTGTCAGCGCGAAGACCAAATTAAATGACATCAAAGCCCGTCGCAGTGCCATCAGTATTGCTGACATGTTTGACATGCAGATGTTGATGAACCACCTTTCCCAGATGTCGGAAATGTCGACAGCTGTGGTAAACGCGGCTAACTCTGCCATTGTGTCTATGGCTAGGAACGTCAAGGGATAATAATCCTTGGTTTGAGTACTGGCTCTCGCTTAGTGTGGGAGCCGTACTCGAAGTATGGAGAGTCCTACGACGCAGCGGTAGCGCATGGTCATGTGCGCTTAATGCATGAGTGGAAAACAGAATTGTCGTACGCTACGAGCAGATAAGCACTAGAGGAAGGAACCATGGGTGAAGATAGACTTGAGGATTTCCGGCATGACTTTGCATTGCTGATTGAAGCAGGCTTTGTGGCGGTGAAGCAACTAGATGAAACCAATGCCAAAAGGTTGTTTAACGCAGCGCAAGTGCTTAGACCAGAAAGCACAGCGCCGCAAATTGGTCTTGGATACATAGCTTTGAATAAGCTAGATGTCAAAGATGCATCATCGATTTTTGAGTCAGTGGTAGAGCAAGAGCCAGAAAATCATCTTGCTCAAGCGTTTTTAGGGATCGCTTACTTACTGGTGAAGTCCAAGCGCAAGCAGGGCGAAGATCTCATCAGTGGAGCCCGAGAGGCAACAGAGGATCCCACAGTGATAAACCTCTGTAAGATTGCCTTAGAATGGGCAGAGAAGGATCTCAAAAATCGCAGTAAAAAGGCTCCGTTCTTTTCGGGGTCTGGAGAGGACGAAGTAACTTAAAACAAGCTTGTGACGACCTGCTCGTTGTAAGGGGACATAAATTATGTCAGCAGAACAAATATCCAAAATAAAAAAGCTTAGCGAAGCCCTAAAGGACACCGACAAGCTCGGTGGAGACCAGCTCCAGAAGATTGCTCCTAACAAGGAGTACTTCGAGGAGTTAATGGCTAGGAAGACGCACAAGCAAGAAGATACGGAAAAGATACGCCTTGAACAGCAAGAGCAGCAGCGTAAGTTGTCGCCGATGGAAGAGGCGCGACGTTCACAGCGTCGCATCGACCATGCTAGGGGTGGGGATGTCCGTCACTTGATCGCGCAGGCTGAGAATGCCATAGAGAAAGTTGAGTCTGTTAAGCGCAAGCTTTCCACACACGACCTCAAGCTGAAGCGTTCGGTACAAAATGTGTTACGCAATAAGCTTACGCATATCGACGAAAGCTTAAAAGTGGCCTTATCTAAGGTTGGCGTTGATTACCAGCCGGCGGAAGCTCCGAAGGGCTTGTTATCTCCAGTGAAGAAGTTTTTGGGATATCTTACACATGGTCAGCATCAATTAGAGAGTCTGACAGCGCAGGTACAAGATATCGATAAAGACAGAGACAAGCTCTCGCCTGCTAAAGTGTTAAAAGTGCAGTTAAAAATGGGTCTTATCCAACAAGAGTTGGAGTTCTTTGCGAGCTTGCTGAACAAGAGCTTAGAGTCTGTTAAAACCATCATGAACGTCCAGGTGTAATACCGAGGCGAAGGCTCTCAACAGCGTACAGGTCCTACCGTCAGGACTAGTTATTCCTACGGATTTTGCTGTCTAAGCTACAATACAGAGGAATACCCTCATGGACCTCGACGAACAACTCGACAGTATTTTCGACAAGCTTGATGACGTCAAGCTCACCACGGTGAATGGACGTATCACCGAGGTCATTGGCACGTTAATCAAAGCTGTTGTCCCTCAGGTGAAGATAGGCGAGGTTTGCCTTATCCAGCGTGAAGGCGAGCCCTTACGCTGCGAAGTTGTAGGATTTACAAAAGACGAAGTGATGCTCTCGCCTTTGGGCGAAATGGAAGGCATTGGTCCTTCGTCAGAAGTCATTCCGACACGTATGTCTTTGAGCATTCGTGTAGGCCCCAAATTACTCGGTCGTGTCCTCAATGGGCTTGGTGAACCGATTGACGAAGAAGTCAAAGGCCCTTTAGAGACTGAAGAATGGGCTCCTGTTATCCGGGAGCCTCCCGATCCGATGAAAAGGCAGCGGATCGACAGCCACATCGAAGTGGGCATCCGCGCAATTGACGGCCCACTCACGACGGGTATCGGCCAACGCGTAGGCATCTTTGCTGCTGCCGGTGGTGGTAAGTCAACCCTGCTTGGGATGATAGCGCGTAACGCCGTTGTCGACGTTAACGTAATCAGCTTGGTTGGCGAGCGTGGTCGTGAGCTTCGAGATTTCATCGAACATGACTTGGGCCCCGAAGGTCTTAAGCGGTCAGTATTGATCGTATCCACATCGGATCAGGCCTCACAGCTGCGTCTTAACGCCGCCTATGTGGCGACAGCGATCGCTGAGTATTTCCGCGACCAGGACAAATCCGTCATCTTGATGATGGACTCGGTGACCCGTTTTGCACGGGCACTGCGTGAAGTGGGTCTTGCCGCTGGTGAGCCTCCGGCACGTGCGGGGTATACTCCGTCAGTCTTTTCGACGCTGCCAAAGCTATTGGAGCGTGCAGGGCGCTCGGACGTTGGATCGATCACAGGCTTCTATACGATTTTGGTAGCTGGCGACGATATGAACGAGCCGGTAGCCGACGAGGTGCGTTCGATCCTCGATGGCCACATTATCCTGTCAGCGGAGCTGGCGCGAGCGTACCACTACCCTGCTATTGACGTGCTGTCTTCAGCTTCACGTGTGATGAATTCAATTACGAACAGTGAACACCAGGCTTTAGTCGGGCAACTTAGGGAAGTGCTTGCAACATATAAGAAGAACGAGCTACTGGTGAAAATTGGAGAGTACAAACGCGGCTCGGACAAAGCTGCCGATTTTGCCATCGACCATGTCGACGCCGTGAACAAGTTTCTCAAGCAAGGGATCGAAGAGCGATGTACCTTTGAGGAGACGATGCAGCTCCTGCGATCGGCGTTGAAGTAAGGGGTAACGACGCATGGAAAAGCTCTATCCTCTAGCGCAGGTCTTGGAGATCAAGAACAATCGCGTAGCTGAAGCAGAACGCAACGTCAAGCGCAAGGAAGAGCTACTGCAGAAGGAGCTGGACATTCTCGAGGAGAAAAAGCGAGAACGAGACAAGGTCCGCCAACACAAAGATGACAAGCTGCAGCAGCTGCGTGATGAGTTAGATGGGGGTACTACCTCCGACAAAGTCGAGCAGATGAAGCAGTATTTAGAGATCTGCAAAGAGAAAGTCCTTGTAGAAGACAAGAAAGTTGCGGAGCAAGAAGAGCAAGTCGAGTTAGCAGAAAAGAACGTACAAGTGGCAAAAAGCGAACTCAAGCAAAGACGCTTGGAAGTCGACAAGCTCGAAGAACACAGAGAAGGATGGCTTAAAGAGTACATCAAAGAGTTAGAATTTGAAGAAGCCAAGGAACTCGATGAGTTGGGCGAACTTATGTTTAACCTGCGCAAAAGGCGCGGTTACTGACCTTGGCTATCCTGTCTTGAGTAGAGGCAGCAACGAGTGAATTTACTATTGTTCACCTCATGTGAACAAAGGAGATGGATAAATGACACTACCAAACAAACCCATCTCGGGCTTGGGAAAAAGAGACCTCGGCTCAACAGAACGCACGGATTCGGGACGTCCTTCACGTAAGCCCGGCGCCGACTATAAAAAAGTCGAGCGGCGCGGCGAGAAGGATACCCATCAGAAGAAGGGCGACGCTGTTGTCGAGGAAGAGAAGGCCTCATCAGACTCAGTATTTGATCTGGCAGCAGGCAAAAAAATCACTGGTGACGCCAAGAAGGCCTCGTCTCCCTTGGAGATTGCGGCCCACGCAGCAGCAGCGGGAGCTAAAGACGGCTTAGATGCTGACGCATCGCCAGATCTTGCGGGTCTCAGCTTAGGCAAGGCGTCTACGCAAGACACGAGCAAAAAGGGGCAAGGCTTTGGGCAGGCTCAAGACGACTTAGCCTTCGTCAATCCTAACGCTAAGCCAGATGTAGGCATTGCAAATATGAGTGTGCAAAGTGAGACGGTACCGACTTCAAGAGTGGAACAACTTCAGAAGCTCGTGGACCAAATCGAACCCACGTTATACACCGTTAAGCAAGGTGGCATCACCGATACGGCGATAAAGATCCAGAACCCTCCAATTTTCGCAGGTAGCGAATTAGTGGTACGTTCGTATGATTCGGCCAAGGGAGAGTTCAACATTGCCTTCAATAACTTGACGCAGGAAGCTAAAGCTCTGCTGGACAACCATCAGGCAGCACTGATGAAGACCTTGGAAGAGCGCGGGTATGTCGCCCACATGGTGGTCACTTCGACCCAGCCCTATGAAAAGATCCTCACGGACGCCAGCAATGTGGCAGACCAGCAGAACCTACAGAAGCAGCGTGAAGACCAGGAAGGTCAGCAAGACTCTGAAGGTGGGCAGAAGCGCCAAAGTTAAATCGAGCTAGCAAGCTATCCCGTAGCTGAATAGGCTGCCGGTTGCTATCTGTTGCGCTTCGATGTATTGTATTCTTAATGATTGAAGCTTAACCTACTAAAAATTGATCTTTTGTTTAGACTTACGGATGTGCATGATTGGGTTTGCACAGTAACCTTCAATCCTAGCTGGCTGCGCTTGGCTAGAGTTGAACGATGAAGTGCCTACCGGGTTTGAATAACGCAATTATTCTCAAAAGGATACGCCGCCTGTGACCGCTACAGCAAGTCAACCGTACGACTGGCTCAAGAGTATTGAACCCGAGCTAATTGAGCTCCAAGACCTGTCAACAACGGGCGGACCCGAAGGCTTTGCCTGGGACCAGCTCAGTGCACGTCTTGCCGAGCGCTTTGAAATTGACGACTTTCAAGTTTCCCCTGCTATGGCGCAGTGGCGTGACGCTAGTGAAGTGCAAAAGGGCTTAGGTAAGCGCCTATGGGCTTTGGGATTTGCCGTCGCATCCCTCCCTGGGAATGCAGCGCTTCTTATCACCGAAAAAGATGTCTCCATCCTCATGTCTAGCCTTCTTACCAAAGAGGCCGCGGCACCAGCGAAATTGGACCCAGACTTTTTGAAGGGCTTTTTCCACTATTTGGGCGTCGAAATGGTAAACATCCTTGGTGGACTGGGACTTGAAGGCAAGAACGCGCTTACATTTCTCCCCGACGAAAGCCCCCCGGAAGGGCCAGGGATGTGCTTAGATGTAGACATTACCCTATGCGGCCTTACTGTGCGTGGACGCCTCGTTGCCGGCAAAGAGATGACGAAAGCGTGGAAAGAGCAATTTTCTCAAGGAGGCAAAAAACGCCTCAACCCCAAAATTGCCGCTGAGCTTGAAGTGACGATGCACCTCGAGGCCGGTGAAGTTGTGCTTAAACCCTCGGAACTTGCAAGCTTGACTCCGGGAGATTTTCTCATTTTAGACACCTGCTCCGTGCTTCCCGGAGAAGAGAAGGGCCGCGTGGTGATGACTGTCAGCGGCATTCCTATTTTTCGGGGCATGCTGAAGCAGGACAAAATCAAAGTTCTTGAATACCCTCTGTATCACAAGGTTGACGCAGCTATGGACGACAATGAAGAGACACTCGACGAAACAGACGAAGACGTGGACAGCGACGAGGCCGAAGGCGCAGCAGCGTTAGGCGACGGGCCCTCGACCCAAGAGCGCGCCGGAGACATCCCGTTAACCGTTGCAGTAGAAGTTGGGCGTGTACGCATGAAGCTTGAGAAGCTCATGGAACTGCAACCTGGCCAACTACTTGAACTCGACGTACACCCGGAAGAAGGCGTTGATCTTGTCGTCAATGGGCGCCGCATTGGAAAAGGGGAGCTTCTGCGTCTTGGCGAAGCATTAGGTGTTCGTATTTTGGAAATTGGCTAATCACGCCCCTGTTGCGAGATAGGTTCTAAAGGATATCCATGTCTTCGGAAGACGCACGCCACCTTCCAGCCACCCATTTTGGCTCGTATCCCATCGAGAGTTTTTACCGTGAAGGGGGTATGAGTTTACTATACCTCGGCACGCACCCAGACAGTGGCGAAGCGGTCATCTTAAAAACTCTCAAAGAGAGGTCACGCCAAGACCCCGACGTACTGGAGAGATTTGACAACGAGGCGAAAATTCTCAAGCTCGCCGACCACCCCAACATTGTAGGTCTCTTTGACTATGGAACGTGGGAAGGAGACAACCCCTTTATAGCTCTAGAATTTGTTCAAGGGCAGTCGCTACATACCGTCATCACACATAGACCACTCTCACTACGACGTGCCGTCGAAGTCATTTTGGAAATCGCCTATGCACTATGCCACCTCCATACACTTGGAGTCATCCACCGCGACCTAAAACCCGAAAATCTGATGCTTACCCACAACGGCGCCGTGAAGCTCATCGATATGGGTATCGCACAAATGCTCTCGGACGCTCTGGACCCACAAGCTGACGAGCAACCGCCCTATCAGCTGATTGGAACGCCGATCTACATGAGTCCTGAGCAGCGCTACCACCCGGAATCCGTTTCTTATCCCTCTGACATCTATTCGCTAGGAATCATTGCTTATGAGCTAGTCCTTGGCAAACTCAGCCATGGCCAAATACACATAGCTCTTATGCCTAAAGGGCTACAGAAAATCCTCGCACGCGCCCTCCAGCCCCGCATTGAAGACCGCTACCAGGACGTTGTGGACCTCATTACAGACCTTTCGGCGTATCTAAATTCCGAAACCTTAGACCATGAACGCAAAGGTGGAGACCAACTCAGTGAGCTGTCCGAGCATCTTCAGCAGGCCCAAGCGCTATTGATTCCTAGCCACGCACCGCAGTGGCGCCATATCGAAATAGGTGTCACAAACCGTCGTGGATTAGGTATTTGCGGGCTTTACTACGATTTCATTGAACTCCCGGAAAAATGCTACGGTGTCGTCATGGTCGAACCCACAGCACGTGGAGTCGAAGGGGTGATCTATACCGCCGTCTGCCGAGGAATGATCCGCACATTATGCCGACTCACTACTGAACCTGCGAGCTTGATTGCATTTCTTAATGACCTCATCCTACGCGATGCTGCAAACCAAGTCTTTAGCCTTAGCTATCTCGTGCTAAACCCAAGCAAAAACAGCTACCAATACATCGCCTGTGGGCCCGCACACCTGTGGCACCTTGCGCATGACGCATCCCTGCCTGAAAAAATCAGCTCCGAAAACCCCGCTCTCGGTGTCAAGCCTTTCACAGAATTCACTGAAATTACAGGCGATTGGCACATTGACGACACGCTGCTGCTCCACACAGAAAAACTGTACCAGTCGTCAATACCTGAAAACGCTCTACACAGCTACGACGAGGAGTCGTTTGCGGAACTTTTAGCTGCCACGCGCGAGCTGACCCCACAAAATCAAACCGAAACCCTCGTGCGTAAAGTCGCTCCTGCCACCGCCCTGCCCTTGGAGCGCCACTCCCTTTCCGTCATCAGCATCGCCCGCAGAGAATAAGGCGCCGCCAATCATCTATCCGCCCCACCTAAATCACACTCCCCCTTTTGTAGCAGGGAAAACTCACCACCGACTCGACCTTCGACATTTTGATCATAAGAAAAAGTAGGTTAACATCTTAGGTCACCCAATCAACACGTAATTATCTAAGACACTATCATTTCCCTCATGAGGCCCGAAGGGCTGGCCACCTGTATAGCCTGGGGTGTAGCCCCAGGTAGGCAAATCAATCACCGGAGCGCTGTAAGTGCGACACATGTTTCGTGTAAATATGTCGCACCCACAGTGCTCAGAGTGCATTTTGACCTTTACCCCGGGCTACGCCCGGGGCTATACATCTTGCTGGCCTTTCAGGTGGGGCTATCATAAGCTGACCCTTCGGGCCTCAGAACCAAGCAAGAGCGTGTTACGTTTTCAGACGTCCATCGATATATTAAGTTGCTAATTCACAATGAGAATATGTCTCCTCACACACAGCGAAGTCAAAACCTCGTCTGAATCCACCAAATCTCAACTTCATCTGATGCACCTGCCGACGGGCTGGGACACAATCTGGGCTTTGATAACCAATAGGATACAACAACACATCACTGAGAGCTTCTGTGCGCCGCCTTCTGCTGCTAGCGCAATATTCGTGATATGCGCTAGACTGGCATCTACACTTGTTGGAATTGCTAGTATTCGACAACTGGATGCAGGAGAAGTTATGGTCGAAGAGGGAATTCGCCACCACCCTAACAGACTTTGTCGTTCCCACTCCAAAAGGGGATTTGATATACAAATTTCATTGGAAATAAATTGCTTGCTCTGGAATAAGAAGATTTCTAGTTTCATACAAGCAATGCCAAGGGCTAATAAAGACACGTCACATGGTTGAAAAAGATCTCAACGAGGACAAGAAGCCTCCACGTAATCTACTCGCCAAGCTATGGTGGGGGTCAATACCCGTATTGATTGCCAGCCAAGGTTTGTTGTGGGGCCAACCCGGTAACAAAGTTGCCGTCGGTGACTTGCGCTCACAGCCCCACGCTTTCTGGTCCGTCGAAGACAATGGAAATTCCTTTAGCACCGAACTTTTTGACGAAGCATTTTCCGCCGACTACGATATCATCCCACCTTCTGAGACGCTAGAGAAGACACAAGGGACGACCAAAGAAAGCGAAGAAATCGACTGGTTTGCGGACAATAAACGCGCCGAAAACCGCTTTAACGTTCCAAAAGACGTTGTTCATCAGTGTTCTACCGGCCAAGACTGCCGCTTTACTCCTGGCAGAGGACACATCGTACGCCCCTGCAGCAACCTATTTCTTTGCCAGCACGAGTTTGTGCGTAAAGTTTCATCTGTTGCGTCCTCGCTATGCTCCGGCAACTGGTGTGGTGGAAACACCCAATCTTGTGACTCCTACTACAGCTACCAAGAGTCTCCTTGGGTTCAAGGATCGTATTCGGGCCAGGACGCCTGCCCTACCTGTTTCTCGGACAAGGCCAAAATCCCCGCTTTCGTCTGTGCCAGCCACGACCAGGCATGCCAGGCAAAAGCAGACGACGTCTACACTCCTCCGAGTGTACCAATTGCCTATAGTGACAGCGAATGGATACCTGATAGCGCAAACCGACACACCGAAGTTCCGCATTTCGTATGCGTTGGTGACTCGCAAATCTGCTCTACTAAAGCTAGCCAGTTCGGCACTGGCCGCTCGATCCATGATGTCATACTGACGGTCACCGACGTTGCCCCACCCGTTGAAAAACACCGTGCCCCTGTTCCACCACTTGCCTATAGCCAAGACGTTGGGACATGTGTAGGACACGGCTGTGAGGGCAAACAGCTCGCGAACTTAAGCTTGAGCCAGATGTTGGCTCATGGAAATGGGGTTTCCGAAACAACGGTCTTAGGTCACGACGCAAAAGCACTACACCTCACCGACGTTCCGGCATTACTTTGTGCAAACTGCGACATCAGCGATACCGCCGGTGGGATGTATGCCGATTGTGAGCCTGGAGCCTGCAAAACTTTTGAGACCGGCAACTATGATGTCATGCACGGTCTACGCGGCTTTACAACAGTTCCTGTTGCAGCGTGCGATGGATGCTCTATAAGCGCTCCTTCAGAAAACCAAGCTTATAGCTTGGCTGCTAACGAAGAATCGCTCTATCGCCACAGTGCTCCAGAAGGTGCTGATGCCATTGCGATGGGACGCACCATCAAACTTGAAGAAGCCACCACATACGCCTCTAACGTCGACCACCTCGACCATCCACTTGTTCAAGACACTCTTGTACATGCCACGCAAGGGGTGAAAAAGCCCGCTGACGAGCTCATCACAGCGCCGTCACCTACGTTTGGCCTCCACCTCAAGCAGCGAGGCCGTTGTGCCGGCGAGTGCGGTCCTTCACAGCCCATGCTTACGCCAGACCACCCGACTATAGCGCGCGCAGCATTCGATGGCACAGGACACGACCGCCTTGAAGACATCCAGCATCTCTCGGGCTTCGGCACAAAAACGACTTTGACAGATCCTGGATTCAGCAGCGCTATAGAGCCTTCTCATGCTGTAGTTGCTCAGGCTCCATCCACTGGAATCGATACTCTGGCACCTCTAGTATTTTGGGGCCTAACACAAGAAAAGGCAGGACTGCATCCTCGTAGAAGTTCCACACAGCCAAGCGCGAATACTAGTACATGGCAATCATGGGACTCGGTCATTGCCGACGGCCTTGCTGGCGAAGGAATCATCAATTCTGAACCGCTAGCAATCAATGACGCTCCCGATACAGCTAGCACACAAATAGCTCACTCCAGATCTTCACGTGAGCCGTGGACCTACTTCGACGAGCTCATCGACATCGAGCACCCTTCCAGTAGACACATTTACACCCTCGACACTGTCACCACCGAGATCCCTGTATCCGAGCCACTTGTAGCGCAAGCGTCTATACCCGAACCGACTGTAGAGCAAGCTCCGATAGCCGAAACCCTCGCAACTCAGCATGCCACTGCGGCTGTAGAAAGACGACGCACACCTACTTTGACCGAGCGTCAAGTAAAGTCTATTGCTGAGCAAGCGCTTCTGAGTGGTCTCTCAAACCAGGTGACCTCAGAAACGGATCCATTAAAGCGACACTATCTCGATTACCCTGATCATATTGTAGCGAGCACCCACAGCGCACCCGGTTTGCCGCCCAAGTCCATGGATGCTGCGGCGCTCTCGGCCAAAAGCGAAAATGTTCCAACTCTTGCGAGCGACAAAAGGAACCTTCTTGCTGCCTCGGAGACCTTACGTCAAGACGCTGTGCCCGCTAGCAAAAGCCTTGGCCAACAGCTAGCCCCTAGAGAAACTCTTGCGACGAGCTCAGCCCCAAAGCATGTTTCTCGGGACTACCCGGTTGCCATGCACCCCAATAGCTCGTCATCGGCGTCGGAACTAGTTGGAGAGGCTATCCAGCCATATCTGACGACACATCCCGTGCGCGGGCAAAGCCATCAGCATGCGTCCTTGCCTCCGCTGCTACAAACTCATTCAGGTTTTATCAACCAGACGCCTCACAGCTCTGCCGGCAACAGCACTAAGCAGCTCGCCGCTAGCGCACAGCCTAGTGTCGCAGAACCCGCCTTGGTCGATTCCGAGTCCGCTCATGCTCTAGGTCTCGAAAACCCAGGTTTGGCTCACAACGCCAACGACATTGCCGATAAGGGTATCCCGACCCATAACACGCGACGCCACAAGCTGGGTCAAAGCCATAACAGCTCCGACACATCACTAAAACGCGCATCTGCCCAACTTCACGCCACAACTCAGGGCAACACAGCAGCAACGGCACTACTTACCGCAAGTGAAGAGAGCTCCCAACTAGCGAAGAGCCTCCCCCATCATAAAGCCGGTTCCGAGCCTTTGCGCCCTCCCGTATGTGCAGAGCGCCACAAAGATTCATCGTATGTCGCTGGGGAAACCCAAAAGCCCGGCTTTGACTACAGCCAGCTCAAGCAACTTACAGCGTCTACACAGCCTGGGGACCATCTAAAAAGAAACAGCCACCCCGCCCAGCGCTTAGACCCTTCTCCAGGCATGGGCTCTCAGCTCGTCACTGCTGATGGTGTCAAAGTACCCGGAGGCTTAGACATCCCTTCAGGACACACTGGAGTGCGCCACAATGCGCCTGCCCAGGAGAGCACACACATCGTCAAAGCGGTGCGTGACGGAAGCTACCATGTCACCCCTTACGCAAGCCCTCAGCTAAACACCACCAATGATCATTTAGGTGTCAGTGGGATGGTGACGGCGCCCCCCGGCACCACCACAAGTGCTCCATGGGTCGATGAAGCTGTAAACCTTCATGGTAAAGATGCCATAGGCCTTCAAGTTCGCGGAGACGATACGTCCCGTAGCGATCTTGATTTCCAGCCTAGCCTCGGAGAAGCTTGGGGTGTAGACAAGCGACGTGTGCCGGAAGCACAAAAAATTGAAGCCTCTGTAGACCTTCGCGACGTCAGCCTCGCTGATATGGCCGACGTCATTGCCCGCTCTCAAGAGCGCTCAAGCATTGGAGAACGCGACAACAAATACTACAAGGTCGTCCACGTCACCGACAAAGCGACTCCCAAAGTCAATGTTGGGAAGGCGACTCCTAAAAAAGGCTCCGGACTCCATCGCCCTGCCGACGACGCACGTGAGCGTTTTTCTGTCGAAGTCTTCCCGTCCGCACCTACTGAAGAGCTGCCTTCAATGCACCAGCTTCTTGGACGTGTGCGCCGGGAGTCGTCAAATGCTCCAGATGTGAAGATGCCCGAGTCTTTCTTAATAGGTCTTGCCCATGCCGACACTTTCGAAGAAGTGGGCGCCTCTTCTGAAGACTCAGCCTTCTACTCTGTAGGAGCCTCCTCCAGGCACCACCACCAATCTAGTGATTGGGATGAGGAGAGCCGCACAGATTCTTGGAGCTCTGAGCAACAGACCCAAGCGTATCCCGATGCCGGTCTTGAAAAGCCTATGACTTTAGGCGTACGCCGTGAAGGGTTCCTATGGAGTGACGAAGGGCCCTGGCTCGATAATCCAAGCTCCGAGGAAGCGGTATCGTATAGCTACGAAGAATCTCCCAATAGCGGTTCCCCGCCCGGTTATACTTGGAGTGAGTACTCACCGCAAAGTGAGAACACCGAAACCGCCGAAAGGGAACTAAATAGTTCTCTTCAAAAAAAAAATCGCTCGAAATCGTCAAGGTACGAAGAAGAGTTCGCGGAAGAGTTCGAAGAGGTCCTTGACGAAGGTGAAGACTACGTTACGTCCTATTCCGAGGCCTATTTTTCCGAAGCCGCGCCTAGTGAGCAAGCAGACGCAGCAGCGCAAGAGTCAGGCACGCCAGGTGACCACACGCTTACTGCCAAAGGGCAGCAAGGGCTAAAGGCGGGACTAGACCCCTTCCAGTCGACTAGAGACCTTGCCCCACGATCAAACCTTCAAGTCGCCCAAGAAACGCTCTTTGAAAGCGGAGCCCCTGCTACACGACGTGAAGCTGTCGTCGACGAAGTTGTTGTCGAGGAAGACGAAGAAGAAGAGGACCCAGGCTTCACCATCAATTTCCGCGATGTACCCATCACTGAGTACATTCGCTTTGTAAGTGGGTTAACCGGTCAGAACTTCATCTTCAACGAAGAGGAGCTCGACTTCTCCATCACAGTCATCTCCGATGAGCCTACGACAGTCGACAACATCATGGCTGCCTTGCTCCAAGAGCTGCGCATTCACGGACTCTCCGTTCTTGAGCAGGGCAACAACATCATCATCCACAAGAGCGCCGCCAGATCTCCTGCGAAAATCGTCACTGATGATATCAAGCAAGACAGCCAAACACGCCTAATCACCCGCGTCTTCCAGCTTGACGCCGTCGACCCAGAGAAATTGCGCGCTATCGTTGAGCCCATGCTTTCGGGACAAGCTTTAGTACAGGTGCTTCCAGACACCAAAAACCTGCTCGTCACGGATCTTGCTGGCAACGTCGAAAAAATCGCGGACCTGATCAAGACCTTGGACCTTCCTGCGACGACCTTCGAAATTGGTCAGTATGTAGGGCTCAACAACTTCATCGAGAACCTTATTCCGCTAGCTGAAGAGATTGTACGTCCGATCGCCGAAGGGCAGAATCTAGTCTTTGTCCCGCACCTGGCGACTAACAGTGTCTTTGTTGTTTCCAGCCCACTACTGGTTAAACGCTCATTAGCCATCCTCCAGCGCCTGGACGCTCTGGAAGGCCAAACAAACATCATGACCCTCGATGAGCTAAGCGAGGGCGGAGCACACCTAGTACGCCAAAAGGACGACAGCGAATTTTTCGAAGAGGACGAAGACAAAATAAAGAATCTCACTCCTGAAGAGATCGAAGAAGAGCGTCGTCTGCGTGAAGAGCGTGATCGTGAGGGTAGCCAACGCGATGAAGATGACCTCTTCGACGACCGTGACAGTGATCGCGATCGTGACCGCTATGCCGACGAAGATCGTCAGCGCTATGAAGAGCCCCTTGCTGATGACGACATCTCGCAGACCAAGTTCTTCATCCACAAGCTACGTTACCGCAAAGGGGATCAGCTTACTGACGCCCTTTACCGTATCTCCGACAGCTTGCGTCTTAGTGAGAAGGCGAACATCGACCTCATCAACGCCATTAACAGCATCCAATGGATTGAGTCGTCTAACTCCCTAGTGGTCACCGGCACTCCTGAGTCACTAGGACGTGTCAAAGAGCTTGTCGAAGAGATCGACACACCCTTGCGCCAAGTCTTTTTAGAGATGCTTGTCCTTGATACTACCATCAGCGACTCTCTCGACTACTCCGTGGAGTGGACGTCCGAATTCAGCGGTGTCAACGTTGGAGGTGCTCAAGGCTGGTCCGGAGCAACGCCCTTACCTGGTCAGTCGACCCCTCTTCTTGGTGCAGTAGACACAGCCGCTTCTGGTGTCACAACGGATTCGACAACGGGCGCCTTAACGCAGGCACTGATCGATGCGTCGTCGCTCGCAGGTGCCTCTATCCCAGGCTTCAACCTTGGGGTGATCGGCCGCCGCGTACTTAAAAATGGCAACTTCTTCAACACCATGGGAGCCTTAGTGCGCGCGCTACACACTGATGTGGAAGGCGAAGTTATCATCAACCCAAAAATTATCGTTGAAGACAACCACGAAGCTGAGATTTTTGTTGGGGAGAACACCGCCTACCAAACGCAAAACACCGTCAATGACTCGGGTGAAATCATCAGTCAAAACGTGGAATACCGCGACATCGGTACCCTATTACGTGTGCGTCCACAGATTGGCACCAACAACGTGATTACCCTTGAGATTGAACAAGAAGTGAGCCAAGACGTCTCCGCTTCCAGTGGTGGCGGTGGCGGTGGTGGCGGTGGTGGTGGTACCGGTGTCGTATCAAACCCGGGCCCCACCACTAAGACGAGTCGCACTATCACTAAAGTGCATGTTCCCAACGGCTTCTTTGTGATCTTAAGTGGAATGGTCCGCGAGGAAAAACAGAGAACACGTTGGCAGCTGCCTTGTCTCGGAGGCATTCCTATCATTGGAGCCGCCAACAGCAGGCGCAACACGACGTTAAGCAAACGTAACCTTATGATCTTCATCCGTCCTCAGATTATTGAAACAGAGTGGGATTTCGATGCCGTCACTCAGCGCAATCAAAACCAATACAAAGACACAAACCGCCGCAAGCCGCGATGGAAATACGAGGTCGACGAGGGACTCGAATTCCTCAACCTCCCACGCATCAACGAGCGCTGCGAGGACAGCTGCTACCTCCCAGGCTACGCCGACGACTGGGGCACGGGCTGCGATTGCGACTAGGTACTTATGTGGCCTAATCGCAATAGTGCTTGTTCTCACGGGATGCCAGCCAAACAGCTACATCATTGAGCCGTGCCTGCGCTACACGCCGCAGCAGCGTCATATTTCGTGCCTACCCTCCCCGTTCCCCCCTATTACCGACGAGGAGCTAGCGCAGGAATGGGGGCGTGAGCTACGTATCGCCCAGCGCTTTGCGCGTGACTTAGATCTATACCGTGCGATCACCAGCTACAAGCGCGCACTGTTTTTGCTGCCTCCAGGTCACTCTGAGCGTGAACTACAGATTCAATATGGTATTGTGCTCGCCTACTACCTAGGTGCTAAGTACCAAGAGGCCATCGAAACGTTCGAGTGCAGCGACCTTGTCCAAGCAGATCCCACATTCCCCGCCTTCGGCGACTTGATGATCCTCCTGCATGACGCCTACCTCCAAGACTGCGGATACGAGCGCGCCGAAGCCCTACACGCATTGATTCATCGCCACTCCGAAGAGACAGCGATGGATTTAGACTTATCTCGCTCAATTACCGAAGGGGAGGTAGGCTACGCACAGATGCTCGCCTATGAGCACCGTGACTGTGAAACACTTATGCCACATTTAGACGCCTACTGCTGCTGCGCCAAGTCCCCTCGTAAGGCGCAAACACTCAACGCGTTACTTCCTGGCGCGGGATATGCCTATGTCGGACAGCGTAAAACAGCAATGACGTCCTTTCTCCTCAATACCCTCACTACCATCGCCGCCGTCCAACTCTTTAATCGTGGCCATATCGCCTCCGGAATACTCCTCACCTCCCTAGAAGCAGGGTGGTACTTCGGAGGTATCAACGGAGCAGGCCTAGCGGCAAAATACCACAACGAACGTCTCTGGGAGTCGCACGGCCGTGACCTCCTGTGTGAACACAAGCTCTTTCCCGTTCTGATGTTCGAGCACTCGTTCTAACCTCGTCTAGCCCCCATTCCCATACCACACGTAGGTTCTGACTCCTCCAAAGAAAAGAAACCACGGAGGCCATGGAGGTAGAGAGAAGGTCATGGAGGAAGCTGCCGTCACTAAATCTTGCACATCTCACGTGGTATCAAAGACATAATCCACTAAAATCAGATGGAGGCTAATCTCCAAGATCCCTAAAACTCATCTCCATGCCCTCCTTCCTACCTCCATGGCCTCCGTGGTTCCTCCTCTTTAACGAACACCGTTGGATGAGCTTTCTTTGCGTTAAACCCTTTTACTAGTAAAAAAAAGTTGCCTCCACAACATACTAAGGACCAGTATTTTAAATAATAGCAATAAAATAACTTTAATTTAGTAATTGATTAATTAATACTTTGTTTATTAATATGATGTTGTGGAAGTATTTTGTTTTTAGTGTGCGAGGTTTTAAATGATTAGTTTTAAAATTGCTGTTTCAGCAGCTATCGTTGCTGCTACCGTGGGCTTCGGCCTTACATTCAGTTCCGCCAACGCGAGTCTCATCGGAGACCAGGTTGATGGTACCCTCAAATTTGATGGTAATCCCACCACAAACTTTTTCGACGTGGCGTCAGGATCCGCTGCCGTCACAGAAACTGTTGTTGACCCAGGAGTCGAGTTCACGACTCATTTCTCTGGCGATGCGCTGCTTATCACTGCAGATCTCGATGGAGACTCCCTGTGGATTGACGTCGAAAACAACTTTGGTAGCCAACTGTCGTTCCCAGAGTTTGTCATTACGCTAGAAGATCTAGATTGGGTCGGTATGGCCGGAGAAATCACAGATGTCGTGGCCGTATTTGGCAACACACTGGTCGAAACCAACTTGGCCTTTGGACCGCACTCAATTGAGTTGACCTTCGGTCCGTTCACCCTAAATGACGGCGAGTTCATCTCGGCTCACTACGAT